>JAHAZT010000058.1 GCA_018383975.1 Eubacteriales bacterium
GTTATATTTTTTCATCTGCTCGGCGGCTCCCTCGGTTACGAAAAAGTCGATCGAGACGGAGAAAAGCTCCGCCATTTTGCAGAGTGTTTTCAGATCGGGCATACCGTCGCCCCGCTCCCATTTTGATATTGATTTATCCGAATAATTCAGCTTTTCGGCGAGCTCAAGCTGCGTCCATTGTTTGCTTTTGCGAAGCTCCGTGATATTCGTTGCGACAATTTTTTCAAGTTCCATTTGTTTATCCCCTCCGAAAATAATTTTATCACAAGCAGGCGGCAAAATCAATACATGAGAGAAAAGAAGAGAAAAGATAAGAGAGAAGATCGGAAAGAAGCTGTGCGGCAAAGCCGCGGAACAGACCAATTCTCTTCGATTTTCTCTCTTATCTCTTATCTCAAAAAAGCCCCGCCGAAGCGGAGCTTTTTTGCTTATGTCATCATATCGACGTCGTTATCCCATTTATCCGATATTTCCGGATAAGCGCGGGTATATGATTTGAAGATTTCGCGTATCGCGAGCATATTTTCCTTTGTGTCCGCCTCAAAAATGAGGACAAGCTCCGGCAGGTTTGAAGACGCGCGGATAAGTCCCCAGCCGTGCTCAAACTTTACTCTTGCGCCGTTTATATCGCAAACCTTTCCGGGATATGCGGCTTTGAGCTTTTTTGTTATCTCGTCAACGATACCGTATTTGACGGCGTCGCCGCAACGAGCCTTGATTTCGGGCGATGTGACGTAATGCGGGAACGCTTCGACGATTTCCGAAACGGTTTCGTCCTGATGAGAGAGATATTCAACGAGCTTTGCCGCAACAAACGATGCGTCGTCAAAGCCGTACCATTCGTCTCCCGCGACAAAAATATGTCCGCTTCTTTCGCCTGCAAGCTCTGCGCCGGTTTCGTGGAGTTTGGATTTGATATATGAGTGTCCGGTTTTCCACATAAGCGGCTTGCCGCCGTATTTTTCAATTACATCAATGAGCGTCTGCGAGCATTTTACGTCGAAAACGACCGTCGCGCCGGGCTTCTTTTCGAGAAGCTGCTTTGCCAGGAGCGCAAGGAGAGTATCGCTCCATATATTTTCGCCCTTTTCGTCGATGACGCCGATTCTGTCTCCGTCGCCGTCAAATGAAAGCCCGATGTCCGCATGGATATACGGATGAAGCACCATTTCGCGCAGTCTTGCCCTGCCCTTGATGTCCGACGGGTTCGGGAAATAATGCGGATAGCTTGTATCGGGGTCGCAGTTGAGCTGGAAGGTTGTGCAGCCGAGTCGCTGGAAGATTTCATAAACGAAAAGTCCCGCTCCGCCGTTTGCCGCGTCAAGGACGACGCGCAGCTTCTTTTTTCCCATATGAATACGGGAAACGATGGCGTCGATATAAGCGTCGCGCACGTCGACTTCTTCATATTTACCCGCTTCGCACTGCGTGTCGGGCGTATCAAGCAGAGAGTATACTTCTCTTATATCGTCCGGCTCAAGAGTTTTCGAATAACCGCAGGCGAGCTTGAAGCCCGACCATCCGTCCGGATTGTGGCTCGCCGTTATCATAACGAGTCCTTCGCATTTGAGATAATACTGCGCAAAATATGCGGCGGGGGAAAGCGTCAGTCCGATGAAGAAAACATCGATTCCTTCTTCTCTCAGCGCTCTGACAGCCGCCTCCGCAAATGCGGGAGAGCATGAGCGGTTGTCATAACCGACAACTGCCCGAAGCATATTTCTGCGGCGCAGATATTTTGAATAAGCCTTAACAATTTTATATACGTTTGACGGACAGAGCTGGTCGTCCGAAACCTGCCCGCGTATGTCGTATTCTCTGAACATACTGCGGAAGCCCTCTGTGTATTTTGTATCTGTAATCATTTGAATTTGCCCTTCCTCCGCCGCCCTGCGGCTTTTATGAGTCCTTTGCTATTATTATATTACTGTTCGTCCCAGTTGTGCCAGATGTTGACGATATCCTCGTCCTCTTCAAGGTGTTCGAGGAGAAGCTCCATGTGCTTTATATCGTCTTCGTTTGTCAGCGTTACGTATGTTGAAGGGACCTTTTCGATCTCTGCGGAAACGAACGTATAGCCCTTCGCTTCAAGATCCGTCTTGACAGCGTCAAAATCGTCCGGCTCTGTCGTTATCTCATAGATGTCGCCGTCCTCGGAGAAGTCCTCCGCGCCTGCTTCGAGCGCGTCCTCCATCAGCTTGTCGCCGTCGACAACCTTGTCGCCGTATTCGTCGACAGCGGAAACGTCAAGCACGCCCTTCGACGCAAACATAAATCCGACGCAGCCGCTCTGACCGAGATTGCCGCCGAACTTATCAAAATAGTGGCGGACGTTGCCCGCCGTGCGGTTTTTGGAGTCGGTCGCCGTTTCGACGATAACGGCAACTCCGCACGGACCGTAGCCCTCATAAACGATTTCCTCGTATGTTACGGCGTCGCTGCCCGAAGCCTTCTTTATCGTGCGTTCGATATTGTCGTTCGGGACGTTGAGCGATTTCGCCTTTGATATAAGGTCGCGGAGTTTTGTGTTCGATACGGGATCTGCGCCCGCCTCCTTAACGGCGATTGCAATCTCCTTGCCTATCTTTGTAAAGACTTTGGCTCTCTGGGCGTCCGTCTTTTCCTTTTTATGCATTATATTTTTCCATTTGCTGTGACCTGACATTGTATTTCTCTCCTTTTAAGGTTAAATTTTTTCCGGTGTTTTAAGGCAGATGAGCGGGAGCGCATTGCCGAGAACGTAATTTGTTGCCTGAGTGAGCGCAACTCTTGATTTTCTCGCCGTTTCGTCGTCGGCGGAAAGGATGGGACAGTCGTGATAGAAGCGGTTGAACGCCGTGCAGACGTCAAGAATGTATCTTGTGACGTCCGACGGCTCGTAATCCGCAACGGCAGAGAGAACCGCCTCGCCGAACTGCGAAAGCACCTTGCAGAGCGCAGCTTCTGCCGGCTCGGTTATTCTGATACCGTCGACTGTGACCTCGCCCGCCTTTTCGAGTATCGAGCAGGTGCGCGCATATGTGTATTGCGCATAGGGACCCGTGTTCCCGTCAAAGGAGAGCGCGTCCTCCATAACGAAGTTGACGTCCTTTATTCTGTTGTTGAGCAGGTAATGGAATATTACCGCGCCTATGCCGACAGCCTCCGCCGTCTGCTCTTTGTTTTCAAGCGACGGGTTTTTCTCGTTTATGACGTCCGTCACCTTGTCCACGGCTGCCGAAAGCAGGTCGCGGATGAGAATTACGTTGCCCGTTCTCGTCGCGAGCTTTGCGCCGTCAATGCTGACCATTCCGTAAGGCACGTGAACGAGCTTATCCGCAAAGTCGTAGCCCATAAGCTCAACGACCTTGAACCACTGCTTGAAATGCAGGCACTGCTGATAAGCCGTGACGTAAATGCACTTGTCGAAATGATACGTCCTGTCTCTGTAAACGGCGGCGGCTATGTCACGCGTCGGATAAAGGGTCGAGCCGTCCGATTTGAGAATGAGGCAGGGAGGCATATTGTATTCGGAGAGATCGACAATCGACGCTCCGTTGTCTATTTTCAGAAGTCCCTTTTCTCTGAGAAGATCAACCTGCTCCTGCATTTTGTCCGTATAGAACGATTCGCCGGCGTAGCTGTCGAAATCAATTCCGAGGCGTTTGTACGTCTTGTTACATTCGTCAAGCGAAATTTTGACAAACCATTTCCAGAGCTCCGTGTTTTCGGGGTCACCCTCCTCCAGCTTTGCAAACTCAGCGCGGGCGCGATCGTTGAGAGAGGGGTCTTTTTCGGCTTCCTCGTGGAATTTTACGTACAGGCGCACAAGCTCGTCAACGCCGAGCTTTTCGACGGCCGCCCTGTCGCCCCAGAGCTTATATGCCGTTATCTGCTTGCCGAACTGCGTTCCCCAGTCGCCGAGATGATTTACGCCGACGCATTTGTAACCGCAGAATTCGTGCAGCTTTTTCAGCGAATGACCTATAACAGTCGATGCAAAATGACCTATATGAAACGGCTTGCAGATGTTCGGCGCGGAATAGTCCAGAACAACGGTCTTTCCCGCTCCCATCGTGCTTTTGCCGTATTCCCCTTTTTCGGAAAGAATTTCGGGAATAAGCTCCTCCGCATAATAATTCGGGGAGACATAAAAATTCAGATAACCGCCGACCGACTCGATTCTTCCGATTTCGGGAAGGGCGAGCTTCTCTTTAAGCTCGGAAGCGATCATCACGGGGCTTTTGCGCAGCGTTTTGCTCAACTTGAAGCACGGCAGAGCGATATCGCCCATCGCGCTGTCCGGCGGGTATTCGAGCATTGCCTCAATATCGCCCGCCGAAAGTCCTTCGGCTTCCGAAACGGCGGCTGCAATCAGTTTTTTGATTTCTGTCATAACTCGTTTTCCTTATATATTTTTTCGGCTAACCACTGTTAACCCATTTTACCGTAAACTATATTATACTATCTTTTTCCCGTCCTTGCAACAGGGAATTGATTGAAAAATGTAAAAAAACGAAAGTTTTTTCGCATATTTTTTGTGTTTTTCCGCCACTTCGGAGCGTGCGGATAATTTTTCGCCGTTTTCCCGTCTGTTCGGGCAGGCGTTTTCTCCCGATGCGGCGGAGGGCGTCATACCGCTTCAGAGCGGCGACAAAAGCGATTTTATTTGTGAACATCACACAATGCGGACGGCTGAAAATCGGTAATTTGCATAAATCTTTTTAATTGTAAAAAATAGATTTGATTTATGCCGTTTTTGATGATATAATGTATAAGTACATTTATAAATTGATGTTCCGTCGTTTATATTTACAATTCTCAATCGGTTCGGAGGAAACTGAAAAATGAAAAAGATTGTTTCTGCGCTTCTCGCCCTCACGATGCTTCTGGCGGTGCTTGCGGGTTGCACGAAAATAAAAAGTCCCGATAAGTACGGCGCGGTGCTCGATATGTACCTCGGCACAAAGCCGATAAATCTTGACCCCGCAACGGCTTATACGGACGAGTCGCTCGTGAGAGTTCTCAATCTTCTCTTTGAAGGTCTTATGAGAATAAACGAAAAGGGCAAGCTCGAAAAGGCTCTCGCGAAAAAATACGAATTCTATACGGACACAAAAACCGGCGACTACATTCTCAAAATATGGCTCAATACAACACACTGGAGCGACAGCTCCCTCGTTCAGTCGCATGACGTCGTCTACGCCTGGAAGCGTATTCTTGACCCTGCGTTCTCGTCCGAGGCGGCAGCCATGCTCTACCCGATAAAGGGCGCGAGACAGGCAAAACTCGGCGAAATAGGCATTGACGATATCGGTCTTTACGCCATTTCAAAGAACATTCTCGAAGTCAGATTTGAAAAGGGCGCCGATACAAACGAGTTCCTTTACAACCTCGCAAGCCCCGCTCTCGTTCCTCTCCGCGAAAACAAAATCTCTCTCTATCAGAACACATGGTCCCGTTCGTCCACCGACCTTTCGACAAACGGTCCGTTCAGAGCGAGAAAGTTCACGGGTGACGAAGGCGAAACGCTCCTTCTCGAACGCTCCAAATATTATTACAGAAATAACAACCTCAAGTCCGAAGCGCTTGACAAGAGCGTCACTCCTTACAGAATTTACGTTCACTTCTCCGACCCGCTCGACCTGAATATCATTTCCTCCAAAAACGAGGACGCGGTCGACGTTGTGACAAGATACAGAAACAACGAATATTTCTTCGTTTCCGGACTTACCGGCAGCGTTGCCGCAGATTTCGGAAAGACGAAAACAACGGAGCTTGCCTCCACCTATTCGTTCTATTTCAATACGTCAAACAAGGCGCTTTCAAACGCAACGGTACGTTATGCGCTTTCCATGGCGCTTGACAGAAGCGCGATTGCATCGGCTGTCGGCGGCGGCGTCAAAGCCGCAACCGGACTTGTTCCGTCAAAGGTGTTTGACACAAAGAAGGGCACCTCCTTCCGCAAGAAGGGCGGAAACCTTCTCTCCGGCGCCTCTCTCGACGAAGCAAAGGCACTTCTCGCCGATGCGGGAATAAACCCCGCAAAGTTCGATACGCTCTATCTCTATTACCTCTCCGATTACACGAACGACAGCTATCAGTCCGCGCAGATGGGCTATATGAGCAAGGAAAAAACCATTGCCACATATGCAAAAGAGGCTTGGGAAGAGCTCGGCTTCTCCGTCGTAATAAAGGGTGTGACTGCAACGGAATACGAACAGGTTTACAACTCCGGCGACTATGACGTTATCGGTCTTGACGTTCAGGCGCTTTCCGCATATTCGTTTGCAATGCTCGCTCCCTTTGCAAAAGCTTTCTCCGGCAAGGTAAGGCTTGTTGACTCGACAAGCAAGGACTTCGATGCTTCAAAGGGCGCTGAAAGATATTATGAAAGTCTTCCCCACGTAACAGGCTATTACAACGAAGAATACGATGCGCTTATAGAAAAGGCGTTCGCAGCGTCGACGCAGAAGGAAAAAGCCGGTCTGCTTCATCAGGCAGAGGAGCTTCTCATAAAGGACGCTCCCGTCGCTCCCGTTATATTCAATGCGGACTGCTACGTCGCTTCAAATAAGCTCTCCGGTTTTGAAACAGACTTCTTCGGTTCAAAATCGTTTACAAAGACTGCACTTAAAAATTATCTGAATTATCTCCACGACTGATAACATTTCAAGCGGCGACCCCGAAAAAGTCGCCGCTTGTTTTCGGTCACAACGGCAAAACCGCGGAGCGTTTGCTCCGCGGTTTTTATATGTCGACGCATTTATAAGCAACCTTGCCTCGGAAATGCCATGTTCAACCGCTCGCCGACTCAAACAGCGTCAATATCTAAAATTATGGGCACATGGTCAGAAAGTGGCAACCAGTCCTCGGAAGTAAGTACCTTATACCCATTTATTCTGTCCTTTCTTACAAAGCAATAATCTATATGATACCCTCTGTCCGCATGGCGATACAGATAAAAAGTTTTTTGCGTCTCTTCTCCTTGATTTTCGTTGTAAAATGAATGGTATGCCGAAACCAGTCCTACTTCTTCCAACGCTTTTACTGTCGCAGAGTGATCTCTGTCACCATGTTTTCTATCCCAAATCTTATTACTGTTGAAGTCTCCGATTACTATAGTGCTGTCGTTGTATTTGTCGATATGTATACATTGATATATGTAATACTCTTCTATATGCATATTACACGCCCAAACACCGAGCAAATCGAACTTTCCATCCACATTTACAGAAATAAAATTTTCCAGATGATACGAATTCCAATTGTTGTTTATTATTTGAACGCCTTCGTCTGCAAAAATCCCTATTCCCTTATTTTTGTTTCTACCAGTCCAAACGCTGTTTCTTGCAAAATGGCAATAATCCGCCTTTTTTGATTGCCGAGGATCTTCGCATTCCTGTATAATGTATATATCGGCATTCAGTTTTTCTATATCACGGAATTTCTCACGAAATCTGCCATTACAATTCCAACTCACTATCCTCATATTTTTCTCCTCAAAATTTCCAATTTCATTGTCTCCCAAATCCGTTTTCAACACATCATTTTTCGTTCAATGTCCACCCGCTATGCCCTTCGCAAAGAAACTCTTTGACCCTTTTATTGAATTCGTCCGGATTTTTGTTTGCTATGAAATGGTCGCCCTTTATGAACGCAAGCTCGGCGCAGTGAATACTCGCCGCGATAAGCTCCGTATGGCTGCGGCGAACCATATCCTTCGTTCCGGCAATGACAAGCGTCGGAGCTTTGATCTGCGAAAGCTCCTCCGGACTTATATCCGGCTCGTTCACCATAAGCCCGAGAATTTCGGCGTTCACCTTTGCGCCCTCGCTCTTTTTTGCAAACAGCTTTGCAATCGAATAGCCGATTTCTATCGGTATCTGCACGCTTCTTTTTATTCCGGACGGAGAAATATTTGCCCCGCAGAGCACTAGCCGCCCGACCATTGACGGATATTTCAGCGCAAAATAGAGCGCGATATTGCCTCCGTCCGAAAAGCCGAGTATGTGCGCCTTTTCTATACCGTGCGAGAGCATAAAGTCGTGAAGGTCATCGGCAAAGCGGACAAGCGAAAACTCGCCTTCTCCTCTCGGCGACCTGCCGTGACCGCGGGTATCTATTGCGATCGTGCGGAAATATGCGGAGAAAAACTCCGTCTGATGGACGAAATATCCGCTGTCCTCGCCGTTTCCGTGAAGGAAGATCAGCGGAAAGCCCTCTCCGCTTTCGGTATAATAAAGAGATATGTCCGCCATAACTTCGCCTCCCGCAAAAATAAGTTGCGCTCTTATTATACCCCTGCGAAAAATGTTTGTCAACAGAAAAGGCTATGGCGGAAATCTCCGCCACAGCCCTTGTTTTTTATCCGTCCTTAGGCTCTTTGCCTATAAAAACCGGCTGGATCTGCCTTCCCTTGAAGGCGGCTACCATTGTATTTTTGAGCATGCCGAAATCGCATACGAGCGAATGAGGCTTCTTTTCCGGGTCGTCCTGCGCCATCGGCACGAAGTATACGTTTTTCCTTTGGAGCATTGCGCCGATGTTTTTCAGATTGGATGAAAGCGCGTCGTTTGTCGCAAGCGCTATCACTACGGGACGGTCGGCGCGCAGTTGTGCCTTTGCCGCCATTGTAACGGCGGAATCCGTTATTCCCATTGCCATTTTGGCAAGAGTATTTCCCGTGCACGGGGCAATAACGAGCATGTCAAGCCTGACAGACGGACCTATCGGCTCCGCGCCGACGACCGTATGGACGATTTCTCTTCCGCATATGGTTTCAACGGTTCGCCGTATGTCCTCGGCTTTACCGAAGCGGGTATCGCAAAAATAGACGCTGTCGTTCATTACAGGCAAAATGTCGTTTCCCTCCGCCCGAAGCGAGCGGAGCGTTGCGATTGATTTTTCCACCGTACAGAATGACCCGCAAAAGCAATATCCTATCATTTATATAATACCCTCCTGAAAAAGAATGTTTACGGCAGTTTCGGCAATGATTTCTCCTGCAGACTCCGGCGCGACTCTGCCCGGCAGCGAAAGCGCGGTTATGACCTTTATTCCCGCCGCCTCCGCCGCGCCCGTGTCCACTCCTCCGGGTGCCGACGCAAGGTCGATTACAACGGCGTCGCTTCTGATATTGCGCAGCTCCGTTCCGCTGATCACCGGCGCAGGCACCGTATTGAATATGCACACAAAGCGCGACAGATATTCGCTCATTCCGGATGTATCCTCGGCTTTGCAGCCGTATATTCTCGCCCAAGCCTTTGCCTCCGGCTTGCGCGCAAAAACAGTCACCTCCGCGCCGAGTCCGCAAAGCACTTTTGTCAGAACCTTTCCTATCCGTCCGAAGCCTATTACCGCCACCCTGCTGCCGAAAAGCGTGACGGGAAGTTCTCTCATCGCAAGCTCAACCGCCCCCTCCGCCGTCGGAACGGCGTTCAGCACGGAAAGCTCCTCTCTGCCGTAATAGTCGATTATTTTATTATTATGCGCGGCTGCAAGGCTGTATGCCTTTTCATCAAGTCTGCCGCCCATTATTACCGTTTTTTTATTGATATTTTCCAGAACGTATTCAAGCGTGACCTCTTTTTCCGTCATCGGACAGTTTATCTCTCCGTCCTTTCCGTAAGGAAGCGGGAGAATGACGGCGTCCGCCCCGTCGCACGCCTTTTCAAGCGACGTATATTCCGTAACGCCCTCCGGAAGTCTGCATTTGTCAAACCCCCATATGCGCGACTCCGCTCCCTGACCGAAAAAATATCCCGCCGCCGATATCTGACGCAGGTCACCTCCTATAAACGTTACTTTTATATGTTTCATTTTGTTATACCTTCTTTTTAATATATTGCGGATTCCTCCGCTTACTATATAATATGCTCCCGTACTTTTCTTTGAAAAGAAAAGTAGGTTGACTTTGGAGGGGATATGGTGTAAAATATAAAATGGGAAAGGAGGTGCAGGAAGAAAGTATGTTTGGAAAAAAACGTTCTCTGCCGCGCGCGATAGCCTTTGTGGACTTTGAGCACTGGTATATTTCTCTTGAGCGACTGTATTCCGTAAAGCCGGACGTAAAGGCATGGGCGGATGAGCTTCGCAGCAAATACGATATTGAAGAAATAGCGATATTTGCGGATTTTTCAAATCCGGGATTGCGCGGCGAGCTTGAGAAAATACGCAACGTAACGAACATGGTAATCGATACTAAAAATCAGAGTGAGCATTACAAAAAGGATTTCACCGATTTCATCATGCTGGATTATATATATCAGCGAGCGATGACGAAAAAGGATATCGACACATTCATTATTTTTACAGGGGACGGACATTTTACGTCCGTAGTGCGGTTTATCATAAATCAGTGCCGCAGGAAAGTCGGTATATACGGTGTTACGGGGGCGACGAGCAGTCAGCTCAAAGCGAGCGCATCATGGTGTTGCGAATTGCCGTCGGACTCGGAAATCTATAAAACGTATTATAAGCTGATAGTTGACAATTTCAATTATCTGACAGTACACAGAGAATTTATTAAAAACGGTTCACCGGAAAAGATAACGGAGCGTGTTTCAAGGCAGAACAAAATCGACAGGCGGTCTGTAAAGAGCGCATTGGAGCAGATGATACGGGACGGATACGTTTATAAAACAACCGTTCCGGACGAGAAGGGGAAAAAGGTTTCAATATTAAAGCCGAACTGGGAGCTGCTCCGCAGGGACGGACTCTGGCAACAGCCGTAAAAAATAAAAAACGGGTCGCACGCGACCCGTTTTTTATTTTCAGTTTTTCTTTACGTAATTTTTATAATGCTCGATTCTTGTGTGCATATCGGGGAAGAGATCCTTTGCCTTTTCGGAGAACATCGCCCTTTCAATGCCCTTTGTTGCGCTTCGCTCGTGACCGATGAGCGCATAGGCGGCATCGGAGAGATGAGCGAACATATCGTTTTCCATAGCGTTGCAGAGAAAGCTCTGACGGGGAGAATTTATATCCTCTCCGCTTATCTGGAAGAAGCGGTGTCTTTCGCAAAGCTCCATTACGCGGCGGAGCTGTTCCTCCGTGTTTCTGCTGGGCATATAGGTGACTGCGTCAAAGCCGATATGGTCAAGCTCATAAAAGAGAAGCTCAAGATAATCGTCTTCAAATTTCTGTGCTTTTTTGTCGCCCGTGACGGAATCGCCGACGTCGCCGAGGTAAGCATAAGCAAAAACCGCGCCGCAAGCCGAACAAACCTTCTGAAGCTCGAAAATATCGGGACATTCGGCGTCTGCTTCAATATAAAATTTTTCAACCATATTGCTTTTCAGCGCGCCGAGAATGTCATATTCGTAAAATTCGGGATGATCTCTGCCGGAAAGTATCTGCCCGCGAACCTTTTGTGAGATGGAGAGCTTCATTTCGTTTTCAAGAAAATCGACTACCTTCTCCGGCTCATCAAAGCGGGCTGTTATCTTTTTCGCAAGTGCGTAAAGAATGTGACGCTCCGTGACGGAGCCCCCCTCGTGCGCCATTGAAAGGGGCAGCACGTCATTGTCATAATCAAGCTCAAGGCCGTAATTTCCGAGGAGCGCGTTTATATTTTCGCACATTTTTCTGTTTCGCTCACCGCGACGGAAGCGATAGTACGAAAAGAAACCGTTGAGCAGGTCTATGCTCTGATTCGGTATGCCGTGAAGCGCAACATAAGCAACGGACTTCTGATCGGGATTGTTTATCCGCTTTCCGCAAAGAGCCGTGTTTTTCATCGACGCACGACATTCCATACCGACGGTTGCGGGCATACCGACAAGCGCCGCAGCGCGGAGAAATTCCTCCGCGCCGGAGAGGGAATCGTGATCCATTATTCCCGCCGTTGCAAGTCCGCTCTGCCAAGCCATATAGACAGCTTTTGTTGGCGAATAGGGGGAGAATGAATATGTTGTGTGGATATGATTGTTTACAAGAGTTGTCTTTTTCGGCTCGGGGAGGAGACCGCCGTCCGTCAGCATTTTCAGCTCCGCGAGCACGTCGAGACGGGTATATTTGTTCGGCGCGTTAAGGAGGGATATCAGTTTATCGGTATTCACTTGCCGCACCTCCCGTCAGTTCAGCATTGTCTGTCCGCCCGTTACGGGGACAGCCTGACCCGTTTCGTATTTCTGCTCGACAATATAGAACAAAGCCTTTGCAATATCCTCCGGCAGACATCCCCTGCCGAGCGGAACCTTGCTTTCGTAATAGCGACGGACGTCTGCAACCGTCTTTGCGCCGGGAACCTTTCCGGCGTTGAGATACTGAACGAAAAGCCCGCGCACGGGGTCCGACCAGAGCGGTCCGTCAAGATAGTTTCCGGGACAGATGGAATTGCATTTTATACCGTACGGCGCAAGCTCAAGAGCAAAGCTCTGCGTAAGCCCTATGCCGCCGAATTTTGCGCCCGCATAGGCAAAGTTTTTATTGCTGCCTTCAAGTCCGGATTTTGAATTTATGCCGATTATGTCCGCCATATAGTCAGGCGCATATTTTCTCTGAATTTTCATCGGCACAACGGCATATTTTGTGCAGACGAAGAACGCCGTGTAGTCAATGGACGTCACAAGCTCGAAATTCTGCTTTGTCATTTCTTCAAGCGAGCCCGCGCGGACAATGCCCGCATTGTTTACGAATACGTCAAGACCGCCGTATTCAAGGACGGTTTTCTTCATCATCCCGCGCACGGAATTTTCGTCCGTGACGTTGACGTAAACGGGGAAGGCAACACCCTTGCCGTATTTTTCGCAGAGGGACTTTGCCATATTTTCCGCGCCCTCGACGTTCATATCCGCAATGGCAACGTATGCTCCCTCGCGGATCATAGCCTCCGCAATTCCCGCGCCGAAGCCCTGCGCCGAGCCTGTCACTATCGATATTTTTCCAGCAAGACGCTTATCCGTCGCTCCGGAAAGCGCAACCTTTGCGCGATAGCTTTCAACCTCCCAGTTTGAAATAAACGCGGTCAGCTCCCCGCTCATATGCTTTGCGCCGCCGAAGGACATTGCGTAAGTCGCGATTTTTATTGCGTCCTCAAAAACGATGCTTGCCGTTTCCGCTTCCTTTTTCGTGCCGCCGCAGGCAAACATACCGACGCCCTGCACAAAGATGATCTTCGGCTTAAAGCCGTTTTTCTCCGTATAGCTCCGGAAGGCTTTTTCAAGCTCTGCGGGAGTTTCATCGCCCTTGTTTTCAACATAGAGCGGGTGCGCCTTGCAATAGACTATATGGTCGGGAGAGAAGCTGTCGGCGAGCGGGGAAAACGCCTCTCTGTCACGCGCGAAGGCGATTATATCGTGATATGCCGTGTGCTTGACAACAGCCTTGCCCTCTGCCGAATAAAGCATACGTATTTCGGGAGCGAGCGTCCCGGCAAGAGCCTCGTCGAAGTCGACCTTTTCTTTGCACGGGAAAATCGCAACTTTCTTTTTTATCGCATCAAATACTTCTTTGGCGATAACGTCGATTTCCTCCGTTGTGTCGGCGGAAATGAATATTCCGTGATTTTCAAGAAAGATTATCTGCGGTATTTTGCCCTGCGACTTTTCATATTCGCCGAGCTTCTCGCGGCAGAGCGCGGCGAGGATATATCCCGGCTTTGTCGAAGGAACCCACACGGCGTCCGGAAACAGCTCCGCAGCAATTCTTTCGCCGTCGACGGAACAGGTAATTCCGTTGACGAGGGCGGGGTGAACATGGAGAATGAATTTCTGCGGGAGAAGGTCGTGCAGGAGCGTTTCAACGCTCGGTCGCTTGCCCTCCTCGCCTTTTTTGCGGGAATTCATCATCATTGAGAGAACCTGAGCCTCTCGCTCCGCTTCGACATCCGAAAATTTCGCACTCCATATTTTTTCAAGCTCGGCGCGGTCGATTTTAACAAAGCCGTCCACGGCTATCGTCGCAAGCGACGTGCCGGAGCCTTTTATATAGAGCGTGTCAGCTGTTTTATATGAAGTGTTTCCGCCGCCGGCAAGGACAAACTCTTCGTCCGCACCGTATTTATTTGACATTGCGACGAGCGCATTTATATCCTTTTCAAAGCTCATATGTGTTCCTCCTTAAATTTCTTCGGAATGCGAGAGCAGATATTTTTCCGCCTCGGCGCACCAGAGTCCGTTGTTTTCCGAAACGATTTTCGCAAGAGCGGCGAATTTTTCATCCGTTTTGCCGAGACGTTCAAAATCGTCAATAGCCGTCATGGGCATTTTTATGTTCGTATAAACGAGTTTCTTTCCTCCGGGGATTTTATGGAGATTGATGGTTGTATCTATGACGCTGTCAAGCCCGCCGACGTGCGTTATCATAACGGCGGGGTTTATTCTGCCGTCGCTCATCATAGCGATGGATTCCTTCATATCGTCAACGTTGCCGCCCGAAGTGCCGACGACATGCGTTGACGCATAATGTACGTTATAAAAATTGAAGCTGGCGGAGAAGGCGGAATTTGTCGGACCAGCAAAGAAGTTCAGACATCCGTCTCTGCCGAGGATGGCGTCGCCCTGCTCGACAACGGGCTTTACCGGCGCGAAAACGAAAACGTCGTCATAGCCGTCGCCGCCCGAAAGCTCGCGGAGGACTTTTACGGGGTCTTCACATTCCGCAGTGTTGAGATAAACGAGCCGGACGCCGTTTTTTGCGGCTTCTTCGACAGTCAGCAGCTTTGCCGCGCGCTCAAGACGTGCGCTGTCTATATCGGTTACAACGAGGAGCGAGGGCTTTCTGTCACAGTGAATTGCATAATCAATCGCGCCGAGACCCATAGGCCCGACGCCTGCGAGAATCGCCGCTTTGCCGCCCTCCTTTATACCCATTTCGTGAACATAACTGCCCGCTTTTGTATGGTAGCTTGCGTGAAATCCGCCGACAATGCACGATACGGGCTCGGAAAGGGAACCATAGAAAAATGCGTCGCCCGAATAGGGAAGCAGGCAATCCAGCTCCATAACCTCGTGAGGAATGACGATATACGTAGCGTCGCCGCCGATATATTTATAGGAATAGCCGGGAGATGCGAGACTGCCCTTGTAATTGAGCGCGGGCTGAATGACGAATCTGTCGCCCTCTTTGTATTTCTCCTGCCATTTTGCGCCGACCTTTACTATTTCGCCGCAGAACTCGTGACCGACTATAACGGGGTTTTCCGCAACGTCTGCCGGAACTCTCTTGTGTGCCGCGCCCTGATCCGCCGCTTTATGAGTGGACATACAGATACTGTCCGATATGATATGCGCAAGTATCTCGTCCTCTTTTATTTCCGGAAGCTCGAATTCTTCAAGCCGGAGGTCGTTTACTCCGTAAAGTCTTACAGCCTTTGTTCTCATTTTATCCTCTTTCCCGACGGTTTTTTAATTGTTTTCCTTCCGCACACACCGTCGGATATGCGGAAAAGACAATTATTTGTTTTTGAATTTGCTTCTCAGCCTGTCCATAACGCTTTTTGCGCGCTGTTTCTGTGCCTCCGTTTCGTCGGCAAGAAAACGCGCCTCCGTCAGTCTGCCGTCCGAAAGAGTTATGTCAAGAACGTCACATTCGTGAACCTCAAAGGGAAAATCCTCCTTCGGTATATTTATGACGTCTCCGTCGTCCGTTATACACACAAAGAAACCCTCTTCTGCTCTGTCAACATTAACTTTCACAAAAACACCCCTTTCGATATGCGCGTATTTAAACAATTTGCCGAATATTATTATATTATATATCAAAAAAATATTCAACACAAATTTCAAAATAAATCTGTTAAACAGGAAAGTTTTGTGATATACTTAAAAATGTGAAAATATGCCTTTGAAAAAAGGGAGGAAATATTTTATGAACGAAAGAGATGCGGCAAAGGCGAGAATGAAATATCTCGCAGACCAGATAGAATACAATTCCAAATTGTATTATGTTGACGACGCGCCGGTAATTTCCGATTATGAATATGATATGATGTTCCGCGAGCTTACCGAGCTTGAAGAAAAATATCCGGAGCTTGTTCCCGAAAATTCGCCGACGAGGCGTGTCGGCGGGGAAGCGCTCTCCAAGTTTGAAAAGGTGACACATACCGTCCGCATGGGTTCTCTTGCAGACGTTTTCTCCTATGACGAGGTGCGTGCGTTTCTGCAAAGGACAGAGGAGACCGTCGGGCATCGTGTGACGTATTCCGTTGAGCCGAAGATAGACGGGCTTTCCGTTTCGCTCCTTTATATCGACGGCAGACTTACTGTCGGCTCGACGCGCGGCGACGGCATAACGGGAGAGGACGTCACGGAGAACATAAAAACAATCAAAACAATTCCGCTTTCTCTTCCGGACAAGCTCCCCCTGCTTGAAGTCAGGGGCGAGGTCTATATGCCGAAAAAGAGCTTTTTGCGCCTGAACGAAAAGTGCGAGGAGGAGGGAAAGGCGTCGTTTGCAAACCCCAGAAATGCGGCGGCGGGGTCGCTCCGTCAGCTCGATTCAAAGATAACGGCTTCGCGCAATCTTGATATTTTCGTCTTCAATATTCAGCAGATAGAGGGGAAGCATTTTGATTCGCACACGGAGGGGCTTGAATATCTACGCTCGCAGGGCTTCCACATAATCGACGGCATTTCAAAGGAAAGCGATACGGAGAAGATAATCGAAAAAATCGCCGCAATAGGCGAGAAGCGCGCGTCGCTTTCCTATGATATAGACGGCGCGGTGATAAAGGCTGATTCGCTTTCCGAAAGGGTGACGATAGGAGAAAACACGAGCACGCCGAAATGGGCGGTTGCGTTCAAGTTTCCGCCCGAAAGAAAGCCGACAAAGCTCCTTGATATAACAATTCAGGTCGGCAGGACGGGAGTGCTTACGCCGAATGCCCGCTTTGAGCCCGTGCGTCTTGCCGGAACGACCGTTTCAAAGGCGACTCTCCACAATCTTGATTTTATCAGAGAACGCGATATAATGATAGGCGATACGGTATTCGTTCAGAAGGCAGGCGACATAATTCCGGAGGTTGTGTCCGTTGATAAATCAAAGCGCACGGGAAAGGAGAAAACGTTCTTTATGCCGACGGTCTGCCCTTCGTGCGGCGAGCCCGTCACAAGGGATGAGGGCGAGGCGGCATACAGATGCACAAATCCGTCGTGCCCGGCGCAGCTCCGTCGCTCTGTCGAGCATTTTGCGTCGCGCCACGCAATGAATATTGACGGCATGGGTCCCGCAATAGTCGGTGCGCTGATAGACAAAGGACTTGTCCGTCGCGTTTCGGATATATATTATCTGCAAAAGGAGCAGATAGCCTCTCTCGACGGTATGGGCGAGGTTTCCGCCGGAAATCTCTGCGCGGCAATTGAAAAATCAAAGTCCGCAGGGCTGGCAAGGGTAATCTATTCGCTCGGCATACGCAATATCGGTGAAAAAGCCGCAAAAACTCTCGCCGCCTTTGCAGGCGACATCGACAGGCTCTTTTCCGCAACGGCAGACGAAATTTCCGCCCTCCCCGATTTCGGCAGTATTATGGCGGAGTCGACGGTCAATTTCTTTTCTCATCCGCAGACAAAGCAAATTACGGACGGGCTGAAAAATGCAGGCGTCGTTATGACGGAGGAAAAAACCGTCACGGGAGACAGGTTTGCGGGGATGACCTTTGTCCTGACGGGCACCCTGCCGACTATGAAGCGTGACGAAGCGGAGCGGCTCATAGAAGAAAACGGCGGAAAGGCGTCGTCGTCCGTATCGAAGAAGACGACGTACGTTCTTGCCGGAGAGGACGCGGGCTCAAAGCTGACAAAGGCTCAGTCGCTGGGCGTTAAGATAATAAACGAAGAAGAATTTCTCGCAATGCTGGGCGACTGAACGGCAGAAAGGATAATCATATGGCAGATTTTTATGATCACGTGAAGATATATGTCAAAGCCGGCAACGGCGGAAACGGCTGTATCTCGTTTCACAGAGAAAAATACATTTCGCACGGCGGTCCCGACGGCGGTGACGGCGGAAACGGAGGCAATATTGTTCTCGTCATAGAAAAGGGCAAGAACACGCTGCTTGACTTCCGCAACAGAAAAAAATACGTCGCGGCGAACGGCGGCGACGGGATGAAATCCAAATTTCACGGCGCAAACGCTCCGGATCTGATAATTCCCGTTCCGGAGGGGACTGTCGTAAAGGATGCAAAAACGGGTAAAATAATAAAGGATATGAGCGGATGCGAGCCGTTTGTCCTTTGCAAGGGCGGTCGCGGCGGCTGGGGTAACCGTCATTTTGCGACCCCGACCCGTCAGGCTCCCCGTTTTGCAAAAACGGGCAGAGAGGGCGAGGAAAGAGAGGTTCTGCTCGAACTGAAAATGCTTGCCGACGTCGGCTTCGTCGGGCTTCCGAGCGTCGGAAAGTCAACTCTGCTTTCCGTCATAAGCGCGGCGCGACCGAAAATTGCGGCGTATCATTTCACAACGCTTGCTCCGATGCTCGGAGTCGTTTCCGTCGGTGAGGGCAAAGGCTTTGTCGCGGCGGACATTCCGGGACTTATAGAGGGTGCTTCGGAGGGGCTTGGTCTCGGCTTTGACTTCCTCCGCCACGTTGACAGGTGTCGCCTGCTCGTGCACGTCGTTGATATTTCCGCTTCCGAAGGGCGCGACCCGACGGACGATCTTATAACAATCAACACGGAGCTTGAAAAATACAGTCCCGACCTTGCTTCCCGCCCGCAGATAATCGCGGCGAACAAATGCGACATTCTGGACAGGGAGCTGGTTGACATCGCAAAGTTTGAAAAGTTCTGCTCTGAGCAGGGCTATGATATAGTTTACATCAGTGCCGCCACGGGAGAAGGTATTCCCGAACTTCTGCACAAGGTTTATGATCGGTTGCAGACGCTTCCGCCTGTTACGGTCTACGAGCCGGAATATGAAGAGGAGGTTGTCGGAGAGCTTGTCCCGACGGACATCACCGCACGCAAGGAGGACGGCGTATGGTTTATTGAGGGGGCTTGGCTCCGTCGTCTCATGGAGGGCGTCAACCTTGATGACCGCGAATCTATGAACTATTTTGACCGCACGCTCCGTCAGAACGGCGTTTACGATAAAATGCGCGAGCTCGGAGTTGCGGACGGCGACGTCGTCAATCTTTACGACCTCGAATTCGACTTCGTCGACTGACCTGCTTTTCTTTGACCATACTTTTCTTTGAAAAGAAAAGTAGGCAAAAGAAACTTCAGTTATCGGGGAGTTTGTACAGAGTTTTCAGGCTCCCTTGTGTAAAGGGAGCTCCGCCGAAGGCGGTGAGGGATTGTTTTTACAACCCTCCAACCGCTGCGCGGTTTCCGAACCCGTCTCGGCGACGCCTGCAAGTGTGCTTCGCACACTCGCAAATCCCTTTACACAAGGGAGCCTTTTAAAATCAATCGCGGCTCCGCCGCACCTTTTCTCTTCGATTTTCTCTCTTCTCTCTTATCTTTTTCCGGAGGTTGATTTATGAAAAGAAAATATGCCGTTGTAACCGGCGGCTCGCGCGGAATAGGCGCGGAAATCGTGCGCGCCCTGTGCAAATCGGGTTGCGACGTTATAGTCAATTACAAATCGTCTGCCGAGAGTGCGAAAGCGCTTTGTCGCGAGATAAACGCGCTCGGCGGAGGCAGAGCCGTGCCGTTCTGCGCCGATGTTTCAATTGAAGCGGACGCAAGGCGGCTGATTTCCAAAGCGATTATGGAATTCGGCAGGCTCGACATTCTCGTAAACAATGCGGGAGTCGCAAGCCCGCAAACGCTTCTCGATACGACCTCGGACGAGCTTCGCCGCGTTATGGGAACGAATTTTGACGGCGTTCTTTTCTGCACACGTGAGGCGGCAAGGGAAATGATAGGCTCCGGCGGCGGAGCGATTGTCAACGTTTCGTCTATGTGGGGCATATGCGGCGCGGCGGGAGAGGCTGTTTATTCGGCTTCAAAGGCGGCTGTCATAAACCTGACAAAATCGCTTGCGAAAGAGCTTGCTACGGCGGACATCGTCGTCAACTGCGTTGCGCCCGGCGTAATAAACACGGAAATGAACTCATGTTATGACGAAGAAACCATGGAAAATCTGAAAAAAAGAACGCCGCTCGGAAGGCTCGGCGAGCCTGACGACGTGGCGTGTGCGGTCAGATTTCTTTCGGTTGAGAACACCTTCATCACGGGGCAGACGCTCTGCGTTGACGGCGGATTTATCCTTTGATTATCTGTAATAAACGTAATAACAGATAATCGTGCGGACTTTTCTTTCGTGTTCTATATCGGGCGCGGTGATAATCACTCCTTCAAGCGACATAAGCTCGGAAACGGTCATTTCTTCAATATTGCAGCGGAAGATGACGTGATTATCGGCTGACACTATGAGTTGTCCGTTTCTTATGTTGAAGCCGCCGTTTTTGCCTATGACGGAATCGGTATCGCCGTCGCGCTCGGTTGCGTAACGGAGGCGGTTGCGAACCATTTTCTCCGCCATATTGATTTTGAAGGACAGCTTTTCTTCGGGCTTTTTTCGTTTGAAAAGGGACATATTTTTCACCTCGCTCTGCTTTATGATATCACAAAACGTGACAAAATCAAAGAAAAATCCGAAAAAAAGCCGTGAATTTTGAAAATACTCTTTATTATTTTGTTGAATGATGATAAAATGAGTCATACATATGAGATTTTGCGTCATCGTCCGCGACTTAATTATATATATTATTTTCATATTATTTTTTGAGAGGTAACAAATGAGCATTGAACAGAACACCATCAAAGAAAATAAAAATTTCTTTGTGCGGATATGGCTCCGTATAAAAAACAGCGAGTATACTTATCTTGCGGCGGCATTTTTCCTTCCGTTCGCGATAATGGCTGGAGCCTTTGCCTGCATGGAATTTCATCCGTTCGGCAACAGCTCGATTCTGACGCTCGACTTTCAGGCGCAGTATATCTTCTATTATGAGAAAATACGCGACCTGCTTGTGAACGGCGGCAGCTGGCTTTATTCATGGCAGAGGACGCTCGGCGGCGAATTTATGGGCATAGTTGCATATTATATGGGCAGCCCGTTCAATCTTCTGCTCGTGCTTTTCCCGAAAAAGAACATTGTTGACGCGGTGACGTTTATCCAGCTCTGCAAGATAGGCGCAATGGGGCTCAACTTCGGCATCTATCTGCATAAGACGAGAAAGCTCGGTCAGATGAAGACAATCGCCCTTTCGATGATGTATGCCCTCTGCGGATACGCCGTCATCCAGACGATTGACCCCATGTGGCTTGACGCTGTCGTTTTCCTGCCGTTGCTCATTTTAGGCACGGAATATCTCGTCCGCAAGAGAAAGGTTATTCTCTATATAATTTCTCTCTCCGTCATATTCATCTCAAACTACTATATGGGATATATGTGCGGAATATTTACTTTCCTTTATTTCTGTTATTACTATTACGTCGTCCGTCCCGAGATATACAAGGGCGAGGACAGGTTCTTCCGCAGCGTAGGCTTTAAGACCTTTATGCGCTTTGCATTCAGCACGCTGCTTGCAATCGGACTTTCGTCATTTATGCTTTATGCGGCGTGGTATTCGCTGGGCTTCGGCAAGATGGGCTGGCTGAACGTCGATTTCTCGTTCAGGCTCCGCTTTGATTATCTCGATCTGTTCATAAATATGCTCCCCGGCTCGTATACGTCGCTCAACCGCGGAGGTCAGCCGGAGATATACTGCGGAATGGTTGCGCTCATGTGCATGCCGCTGTTCTATCTTTCAAAATCAGTTCCGAAGAGACAGAAAATCGCGGCGACGGGAATGCTTTTCGCACTTACGGCGAGCTTTACGATAAACACCATCGACCTTGTATGGCACGGCTTTGCGGAGCCGAACTGGCTCAACTACAGATATGCATACGTCTTTTCGTTCTTCGCGCTGACGCTTGCCGCCGACGCGCTGAAGGGAATTAAAAAGGTAAAGCCCTCTTATATAGTCGCGACGGGAATTACGTATTTCATTCTCGTGCTTATCATTCAGAAGCTGAAAGTCACCTTCCAGCAGGGCGACAACACGATAGCCCTCAACTCAATGAGATGCATAATGTTCTCGCTCATTGTCATAGTCATATATACGGCTGTTCTGAGAATGATGCAGAACAGAAAGAAGGCGGAAAACGCGGCGTTTTTGCTTGCGGCTGTCGTCTGCGTCGAAATGTTTGTCGCCTCGCTTCTCAACGCAGTCAGCGTTCAGGAGGAGGTCGGCGTGACGCGCTACGGCAACTATCTCGATTCCAACGGCAACGAGGTTTATTCCTCGTATACCGGCAGCATAGACAGGATAAAAAACGTCGTTGACAAAATTCTGGACAGCGACAAAACCTTCTATCGTATGGAAAGCACGGTATACCGTTGCAACGTAAACGAGCCGATGGCGTTCGGCTATAACGGCATTTCTCATTCGACCTCGACCCTGAATGAAAACGTCATAAGAATGATGGCGAGAATGGGCTATGCGTCCGATTCGCACTGGACGAAATATCTCGGAGGAACGCCCGTTTCGGACGCGCTCCTCGGAATCAAATACGTGATAACCAAAAACGACACTCTCGACCGCAATATATTCAATATTGCCGCGCAGGGCGAGGAAGGCTATCAAATTGTAAAATCGGACAATATCATTTATGCAATGCAGAACACAAAGGCGCTTTCCGTTGCATACGGCGTCAGCGAAAATATCATAGAGGATATGAAGGAGCTGACCTATCCGCCCTATATTTCCGGACTTGATTATCAGAACAGGCTTATAAAATCCATGCTCTCGGAAACCGGCGTGAAGGGCGACGTGCTCAAAGGAATAACCGCTTCGGTCGGCGCGACCGACTGCTCGCGCTCAACCTTCAATCAGACGCATAAATACAACGTCGGCGACGAGGAAAAGGAAGCTATAAACCCCTATTACTGCTTTGAGAAAAACGGCGACAGCCCGAAGGCGCTCTTCGATTTCACCGCTCCCGTGGACGGCCCGATATATTTCCATTTCACATCGGCAAACTTCGGCAAAACCTTTGACGTCTATCTGAAAAAGAATGACAACTCCGCAGCGTATATTTCCGATTGCTTCGGCACGGATACGAAGCGCATAATGAAGCTCGGAGATTTCAAAAAGGGAGACAGGGTGACGGTTGAACTGCGCCTGAAGGACGACGCGCTTTATCTCTCCAAGGAATCGAAATACTTCTTCTATTATATAGACTATACCGCGCTGAACGAGGCGTTTGACCAGCTCTCCGCGGCGGAAATGTATATTGAGAAATACGGAAACGACTTCCTCAAGGGTACAATCGACCTGCCCACGGGACAGGAGCTGATATTCACCTCCATACCCTATGACGCCGGCTGGAACGTATATATCGACGGCAAAAAGGCGGAGACGCTCATGGTGTGCGACTCGCTCCTTGCCGTGAAATCGACGGCGGGCTATCACGATATCGAATTCCGCTATATGCCGAAGGGCTATGTTCTGGCTATGATAATCACCGCGATTTCGATTGTGGTTTTCATCTGCTTTATCATCTTTGTAAAGGTTGACAAGGTCAGACGCTCGGTTTACAGGCTCGCAGGTAAAAAGTATGCGCCTTACGGGGTCGGCGGAGATATGATATACGTGACGGAAAACGTTCCGGATGAGGAGGACGTCCCCGCAACCGCCGGAATGATAAAAGAGCCGGAGCCGGAAAAGCCGGAGCCGGTCGCTCCCGCAGAGGAAGAAAAGCCTTCGGACGAAGAGCCTTCCGCGGAAGAAGAAAACAAATAAATTAAAACGGACAAATCGGGAGGGGGTAGCTTTCCCGATTTGTTTTGACGAAAGAGGACGTATGGCATTTGACGTTATATTTGCGACGGCTGTCGCAAAGGAATTGAATACCGCTCTCCGCGGAGCAAGGGTTGAAAAGATATATCAGCCTTCGAGGGAAGAAATACTGCTTTTCTGCCGCGTCGGAAGGGAAACCGAAAAGCTGATAATATCCGCTTCTCCCGTTTCCGCAAGAATATGTTTTATGGAAACCGCGGGTGAAAATCCCGCCGCTCCGCCGATGTTCTGTATGCTTTTGCGAAAGCACCTTACCGGAGCGCAGATAGAGAGCGTGGAGACGGTCGGTTTTGAGCGCGCGATAAAGATAACCTTTGCATGTCACGATGAACTGGGCTTTGAGTGCAGGCGATATCTCATAGCGGAGATAATGGGCAAATACAGCAATATCATTTTCGCGGGCGACTATGACGGGAAAATGAAAATTCTGGGCGAGACAAAGCCCGTCGATATGACGACGAGCAGTCGTCGTCAGCTTCTGACGGGAATGATATATCAGTCGCCGCCGCCGCAGGACAAGGCGTCGCCTCTTGACGAAACGGAGGAGGGCTTTCTTTCCCGATTTGAAAATTATCCGCAGGGAAAGGACGCAGAAAGGTTTTTCATTGACACATATCTCGGCTTTTCTCCCGTTGTCGCAAGAGAAATCGTGCATCGGGCGGGCTGTGACGGAATGACGGCGGGCGAAGCCGACGCAAAAAGGCTCTGCGCGGCGTTTCTTGCGCTCATCGACAGGGTGAAAAGGGGAGAATTCGTTCCTTATATCGCAAACGGCGATGACGGCGAGCCGAAGGAATTTTCTTATACCGAAATAACATATCTCCGCGGAGCGGGGAAAAGATTTGAGAGCTTTTCCGCCCTTCTCTCCGCTTTTTACGGCAGAAGGGCGGAGGCAGAGGCTCTGAAAAACCGCGTCGGCGCGACGGAAGCGCTTATAGTCACGGCGAAAAAGCGACTTACGAAAAAGCTGGATATTCTCTCTGCGGAGCTTGAAGAATGTAAGGACGCGGAAAAATTTCGCCGCTGGGGCGAGCTTATAACCGGCTCGCTTTATATGCTGACGGGCAAAGCCGGGGAAGCGACCGTTACAGACTATTATTCCGACCCGCCTCGGGCGGTAACCATCCCGCTTGACGAAAAGCTGACGGCGTCACAGAACGCGGCGAGATATTATAAGAAGTATAACAAGCTCAAAACGGCGTTGACGGTCGCGACGGAGCAGGCGGAAAAAGCCCGTGCGGAGCTGGAATATCTGAAAACCGTGGAGGCGTCGCTTGCGCTCTGCGAATGTGCGGCGGACGTTTCCGAGATAAGGGAAGAGCTGATGAAAACGGGCTATCTCCGTCGTCCCGTGCAGGTGAAAGGGCAGAAGCCGAAAAAGACGGAGCCGATGTATTTTCATACGTCGCTCGGCAGGGAGATAATCTGCGGAAAGAACAACACCCAGAACGACTTCCTTTCAACAAAGCTTGCCGAAAAGAGCGACTGGTGGTTTCACGTCAAGGGCGGGGCAGGGTCGCACGTGATTATGCGCTGCGAGCCTGATGAAGACCCCGACGCAAGAGACTTTACGGAGGCGGCGCAGGCGGCGGCATTTTTCTCCGACGAGAGGGCTTCCGCAAACGTCGCAGTCGATTATACCCTTGCGAAATTTGTCAAAAAGCCGTCGGGCTCGGCGCCGGGTCATGTAATTTATACAGATTATTATACGGCGTATGTAAATCCCGCAAAGCCGAAAGGAAAATAAAATGACAGACCTTTATATAAAGCAGCACGTTTTCACCATCGGCGAAAGGTTCACGGTCTATTCGGAGGACGGAAGCGAAAAATATTATGTCTCCGGCGAGTTTTTGTCTCTGCCGAAAACGTTTCACATAACCTCCGCTGACGGAGAAGAGGTCGCTGAAATTTCAAGAAGACTTTTTTCGTTCCCGCTCAAATACGATTTTTCCGCCGGCGGGGAAGAGATGACCGTCTGCAAGAGAATATCGCTTTTCTGTCCGTCATACAGGGTCGACCCGCTCGGGTGGGAGATAGAGGGCGAATTCTTTGCCCATGAATACGAAATAACGGATGACGGGAGCACCGTCGCGACGGTTTCAAAGGAATGGTTTACCTTCGGCGACGCTTATCGCCTTCGCGTCATGCGCGACAGCGACGTTATCCCGTGCCTTTGCGCGCTTATCGTCATAGACGCATGCCTTGCGGATAACAACTGAAAAACAAAAAATTTATTTTAAGGATTATTTTTTACAATAAATTTATTTACTTTTCGCAACAGTTGTGATAATATAATAG
>JAHAZT010000053.1 GCA_018383975.1 Eubacteriales bacterium
ATCAAAACGTCAAAACTCGAAGTGCTCACTCCCTTCAAAAAGGAATATGAAGTCACGGGCTACGGCTTTTCCGGCAACGCCGCAAAGGACGGCATCGAAGCAGAGCTTGTATATGTTGACGCTTTTGACGAAATCAATCTTCGCAGGGTAAAGGGAAAAATCGTTCTCTTCTCCGGCGGCGTCAATGCAGACGCTTTTGAAAAGCTCATAAAGGCAGGTGCGCTCGCGCTCATCGGCATGGCAGGCGACTTCCGCGACAAAAAGGGTAATTATGACCTTGACGAGCGCATGCTTCGCCCGTTGGCAATGGAAAAAGGCGTTCTTCCCATGGTATGCGTTCACATAAACGACGCAAAGGCTATGATTGAAGGCGGCGCAAAAACCGTTCGCGTAACGCTTGAGCAGGAGGAGGGCGAAGCCGACTCCCGCAACGTTATTGCAGAAATCAAAGGCACGGAATTCCCGGACGAAGTCATCGTTTATACCGCCCATTACGATTCCGTTCCGTTCAGCCGCGGCATGTTTGATAACGGCACAGGCACCGTCACGATACTTGAAATGTATCGTCACTTTATGAAAAATCCGCCCCGCCGTACAGTCAGATTCATCTGGTGCGGCTCGGAAGAGCGCGGACTTCTCGGCAGCAAGGCATACGTTGCGGCGCACGAGG
The DNA here is from genome assembly GCA_018383975.1 of Eubacteriales bacterium. Lineage (GTDB taxonomy): Bacteria > Bacillota > Clostridia > Oscillospirales > CAG-272 > CAG-841. The sequence goes on from JAHAZT010000053.1 coordinate 671, forward strand.
ATCTTCTTGAAAATATCCGTCTCTGCATAAACGTCGACATGACGGGACCCGTATTCGGCAAGGATTGCCTCCGTATCACCGGTGAGGAGGCGCTCATTCACGCCGTTGACTATATGGCAAAGGAAAAGGGCTTCTCCGCCTCCGTATGGCAGGACATCTATTCCTCCGACGGCATTCCCTTTGCAGACAAGGGTATCCCCGCAATCAACGTTCTCCGTCAGGCAGCCGGCGGTTTGACCTGCATCCATTGCCGCACAGACGTCATCTCTCAGGTGAACGCAAAGTCAATGGCAAAAACAGCCGAATTCCTTGAAGCTATGTCCGACAGATTCATCGGCGCCGAAGTCTTCCCCATCGCAAAGAAGATCCCGGACAACATGGTTGAAAGAGTCAATAAATATCTCGGCAAAAAGCCCGAACAGAAATAAAAGCAAAAACAGTCTCCGCTTCCGCGGAGACTATTTTTGCTTATTTCATTTCATCGAGCTTTTCTTTAACCGCCAGCATATCGGCGAGCATTGCGTCCTTTTTGCGGGGGTCGTGAAGCAGTGCCGACGGGTGATACACGGCGCATATTTCAAACTGTCCCCTTTGGAACCATATGCCGTGCTCCTGCGTGATTCTGAAATCGGGCTTTATCAGTCGCGCGGCGGCAATTCTGCCGAGGCAGACTATCATTTTCGGCTTGATTGCTCTCACCTGTCCGCGCAGATACTCAATGCAGACGTCCTCCTCATCGGATTTCGGGTCTCTGTTTTTCGGAGGACGGCATTTGAGTATGTTTGCTATGTAAACCTCGTCACGGTTTATGCCGACAGCCGCAAGATATTTATCAAACAGCTTTCCCGCCGCGCCGACGAAAGGAATTCCAGAGAGGTCCTCCTTTTCCCCCGGCGCCTCGCCGACAAACATCAGCGTCGCATTCGGATTGCCGACTCCGAAAACGGTATTCGTGCGCGTTTTGTACAGATTGCAGCCCGTGCAGGCTTCACATTCCTTTTTTATTTCATCAAGCGATTTGATTTCCATAATCCGTTCCTCCGATATGTTTTCTTAATTATAACATACCGAAAGCCTTTTTAACAGAGGGAAGCCAATATTTCAACGGCATTTTTTTCGCAAATCGGCTTGCAATGCTCAAAAAGAAATGCGGCGGCGTTTTCGCTTTGGCAACGACTGCCGAATTCCTCCATAAATATCGCGCCGTTTTTATATGCGCACTTGCCGACATACCGCGGGAGCGCCTCGTTTATCATAAGATAATACCTGCGTTTTTCGTCGACGTCGGCAAAAAAGGCGGCGCTTTCCCCCGTAAATCCGGAGGCTTTCAGACAGCGGCACGACGCAAGCAAATTTTCAATCAATGAAAACGAATACACGGCGCAACCGCGCGCCGTCTGCGGCATTGCCGCGTCTTTTACGTTGTAGCTCATATCGCTCTCCGACGGGGAAGGCTTTTTGTCTGTTTTTGTTATGTATATCTCGCAGCCGCCGCTTTTTTCGGGATAGACGCGGATGCATATCCTGCCGACTGCGGCGTCAAAGCCCGTGCGGTGCTTTGCCTCGTCAAACATAGCCCAAAGGGCGCGACGCGTCTCTGTGTTGTCATAATCCATCTTTTCGCAGGTAAGGTCATATTTTATCATATCGAAAGGCGTCAAACAGATTTTCAGTTTTTCCTTGTCAATCAAGGTCATTTCCAAAAAGCATCACCCCAAAAAGTTTTTTCGACACCTGATATTATATCAGACGAAGGGCAAAAAAGACAGTGCAAAAAATATGGTATTTTGCCGTCCCCGTCGGAGCCTCCCTCCGTTTCATCGGCATATCTACCACCGCGACGGATTTCATTTCATAAATATTTCCGCCGTCACTTGAAAAATTCATAAAAAGATGATATTATATATTATGTATTGTTATATGCTTGTGTGATATACAAAAAATCAAGCAAAGAGAGGTGGAATTATATATGGAATTTTCTCCCGACAAAAAAATTGTTTTTTCGGGCGTACAGCCCTCCGGAAATCTTACAATCGGCAATTATCTGGGCGCGATAAAAAACTGGCGCGCCCTTGAAGACGAATATAACTGCATTTATTGCGTTGTCGATATGCACGCGATAACCGTCCGTCAGAACCCTGCGGAGCTTCGCAGAAGAACAATGGAAACGCTTGCGATTTATATAGCAAGCGGACTCGACCCCGAAAAAGTTCTCTTTTTCGTTCAGAGTCACGTTCCCGCTCACGCACAGCTTGCATGGGTGCTGGACTGCTATACAATGTTCGGCGAGCTTTCCAGAATGACTCAATTCAAGGATAAAAGCGCGAAAAACGCGCAGAATATCAACGCCGGACTCTTTACGTATCCTTCTCTTATGGCGGCGGACATTCTTCTTTACAAGACCTCGCTCGTGCCTGTCGGCATTGACCAGAAGCAGCACGTCGAAATAACGAGAGACATTGCGGAGCGCTTCAACCAGATATACGGGGAGACCTTTGTCATTCCCGAAACGTACACGCCGCAAACGGGCAAAAAAATCTATTCCCTTGCCGACCCGACAAAGAAAATGAGCAAATCCGACGAAAACGAAAACGCCGTCGTTACCCTGCTCGATGACAGAGACACCATAATCCGAAAGTTCAAAAGAGCCGTTACGGACAGCGAAACCTCCGTCCGCTATGCGGAAGGCAAGGACGGCATAAACAATCTTATGACGATTTATTCGTGCTTCACGGGAAAAACAATGGAAGAGATTGAAAAGGAATTCGACGGCAGAGGCTACGGCGATTTCAAGCTCGCCGTCGGCGAAGCCTGCGCGGACGGGCTTGCTCCCTTCCAGAGCGAATACAGGCGTCTTGTATCAGACAAGGCGTACCTTGAAGACGTTATGAAAAACGGTGCCTCGTATGCGGGCTATCTCGCATCGAAAACGCTCTCCAAGGTATATAAAAAAATCGGATTCTTGCAGATAAAATAAAAGAACAACTCTATCGAAAGGAAATAATACTATGCCGTATCAACCGATTTTCTCAATGGAAAACCTTGCTTACCCAGCAATACTTGCGATATCGCTTCTGATTACCTTTTTATTTGCTCCCTTTACAAAATTCCTCGCACAGAAAACAGGCGCGCTTGACGTGCCGGACAAGGAAAGAAAATTTCATCGCGCACCCACTCCCCGTCTCGGCGGAATAGCAATTGCAATCGGCTTTGCCGTGACTGCGCTCTGCGCGTCGCTGCTCATTTTCGGCGAGCTGCCGAAAATCGTAATCGTGACAACCGTCGGCGGATTGATGATATGCGCCGTCGGCGTTGTTGACGACATCTTCAATCTTCCGGCATGGCTCAAACTCCTCGCGCAGGCTGGAATTGCAACAATCACTGCGCTCTGGGGCGGCGCGATAGAATATACGACCATTTTCGGAACGTATCATCTCGGCGTTTTCGCCATACCGCTAACCGTGCTCTGGATGGTGCTCGTAATAAACTCGATGAACCTCCTCGACGGGCTTGACGGACTTGCCTGCGGAGTATCGTTTTTGAGCGCCGTTGTTCTTCTCCTTCTTTCAATACTTATGGGCGAGCCCATATGCGCCGTTATCGCGGCGGCAATCTGCGGCTCGACGCTCGGCTTCCTCCCCTATAACGTAAGCCCTGCGGCAATATTCATGGGCGACTGCGGCTCCATGCTCCTCGGATATATATTCGCATGCCTTTCCGTTTTCGGATTTTTCAAGGGCGCGACGCTTATGTCCGCCGTGGCTCCGGCGCTCGTCTTTGCACTGCCGCTTATAGATTCCGCAATAGTATTCTTCACAAGAGTATCGCAGAGCAAAAACCCCTTCAAGGCGGACAGATGCCACCTGCATTACAAGCTCCTCGACGTAGGATTTTCGCAGGCGCAGTCCGTTACGATAATTTATGTTTCCTCCGCGCTTTGCTGCGCGGCAGCGATTATCTCCCTCTATAATAAGCCTGCGGCATTCATAATTGTCGGCGTTGTATGCCTGTTCCTGCTCTTCCTTAAACATATCGACAAGCTCATTCCCGCAATAAGAAAAATGAAGGCGGAAAACGCAGCAGGCGAAGCGGACGTCGGCACGAACAATGAAGGCGCGGACGGCGCACAGACTCACAGCGAAAGCACAGCGGAAGAAAAGGCTGTCGTTTCAGACGCAGACAGCGCTCCCGCAGAGGAGGCTCCCGTCGAAAGCGGCGACAGCGCTCCCGCAGAGGAAGCCCCCGTCGAAAATGACGACAGCGCTCCCGCAGAGGAAGAAAAGCAGTGAAAAACAAACCTGAAGGCGAAGTGAAGAGCGAGCTTCTCTCGCTCGTATCAATCATTTCGATAATAGTCGCGCTGGCGGCGATATGCTTTCTGTGTCTTTTCGTTCTCAATAAAATGGGCGTTTACTCCGAGCCGTGGTTTCTCTCGGAGGACAGCAGCTCCGGCATATCGCTCTCCCCTTCCGGAAACAAATCCGAAGTCCTTTTCGACAAGAACGGGTCGGAAATACGGTATGAATCGGCGCAGGCAAGCGAGCAAACGCTCAAAAATATTATATTTTCGATGACGGAAAGAAGCACGTTTTCCGTGCGCGCGAGCATCACCTATCTGCAATCCGAAAAGGAGCACTCTCTCTTTTTTGAATCGGCAGCCGACGGCGACAGATATATAATGGTCATAGGCGATCTGGCTACCGGAGAGGTCAGGCTGCGCGCCGAATGTGACGGCAAGACCTTTTCCCTCACGGAGGGCGGCGCAACGGAAACCCTTCCGTGCAAGGGAGATGCGTGCCGTCGGCAGTATTCTCTCATGCCGGATTTTTCGCTTCTCATAGGAGACGACAGCAGTATAATCTATACGGGCAAGGACGACGACAGCTATGAAGTCATCTTCGATTCCGGCTCCTCCGGAACGGTTACGGATATAAAGGTTTCCATGTCCGGCGGATATCTTCTTTACGTGAAATCCTATCAGAACGGGCGCCTGCTCTATTCGTTTGAAACCGTTTCATATTCCGAAAGCTATGACGAGGGAATCTTTTCCGATACGTGAAAAAATCACAGCATGACAAGCGCGAGAAGAAGCAAAAGCATAAGTGAGCTGTCGCTGTCGCGCAGGGTCATATAAAAGACAATGCCGTAAATAAGCAGGTCGTCGGCGGATATTTTGGAAAGCAGATTTCCGAGATGTCCGCCGTTTTTTTCGCATGTCGACGGCTTTTCGGCGCACGGGCAGCACTCTCCGCCCTCTCCGCACGGCTTCTGCGGCGGTGGCGTCGGCTTTGACGCAGGCGGGCAAAACGTCTGCATTGTGCCCTGCTCCTCCGCCGGATGATATTTTATCGCGCTTCCGCTGTAATCGGGAGGGACGCGCACCCCTCCGGAAAAAACTCTGTTATACATCAGAGGCACCGTCCCTTCATAAAATATTCCCCAGCGTTCCGATAAGCTCCGCGAGCTTCATTGCGGAAAGAATTCTTTCAATTTTTTCGCATCGGCTTTCGTCCATATAGGGCTTGAGCGCGAGAAGAAGCGCCCGCCCGTTTTTCAGCGTCGACGGCGTTGTCGACTGTCGGCACGGAGGTGCCGCATCGCACGGCTTCTTGTCGCCGTCGCTCCCGGACGTGACGACGCTTTCATGCGGATTTTCATCAGGGACGGTCGGCTTTTCCTCTTCCCGTCCCTTGCCGGATATTATCGCGCCGATTTTTTCCTTTACGGAAGGATCGGACATAACAGCTCCGAGCTTTTCAAAAACAGCGGAATCCATACTCTCTTCCCCGCGACGTCACTTGCCGAGTCCGCCGAGGAATTTCCTCAGGTCATCATCGGATACCATCGTGAGCAAAGCCCGCGCCTTTGCCATATCTTTTGTCATATTCTGCGCGTCGGTCCGGCTTATGCCGATGACCTCCGCAATTTCAAGGAGCTTTTCGCGCAGGGTTTCATCGTCATATGAAAGCAATTCCGAAAGGCTCTTTTTATTTATTTCCATGGGCAAACCTCCGTATATAATTGGTGTTTACAATATAATATGTCAAAAAATTGCCCTTGTGAGAGGACTTTTATCGAAAAAAGTTGTACGGTCGTACTGTTTTTTTGCACTTTTTTTAAAATAACACTTGAAATATCCCTCGGTTTACTTTATAATTGACAGAGAACTTATTATTTTTAAGGAGAAACATTCAAATGCTCGAACTTGTAAAAGAAATACTTGCAAAACAGCTCCGCATAAACGCAGACGAAATCACAGCCGAGACAAGCATAAGAGAAGACCTCGGAGTTGACTCTCTCGACGTTGTCGAAATGCTTATGTCCATAGAAGAAGAAACGGGCGTTGTCGTTCCCGACGACGCAATTATGAACCTCAAAACCGTCGGCGACGTCGCAAAGTACATAGAAGACAATAAATAAACCGTCTTTGCGCGTCACGCTATACAAAATTCACAAAATTCGATTTTTTTGAAATTCCCCCTTTACAAATGCGGCGGAATATGATAAAATCAGTCAAACGGAATAAAAGAGAGCCTTTAAGAGCGGTACAGAGATACCGACAAGGTCCGGAATAACAGCTTTTGGAATTTTTATGCCTTGTCGTATTATGCGACAAGGTATTTTTTTATGATTTTTTCGGAGGTCTATTATGGAAAAGATTTTGGCGGACTCACAGGCTGTCGAACGCATGCTCGCAAGACTGGCGCACGAAGTAATAGAGAAAAATCCGCGCCTTTCGGACATTGCGCTCATAGGAATAATTCGCAGAGGCGCAAGCCTTGCGGATATGCTGGCAGCTAAAATATCGGATTTTTCGGGAGAAAAAATACAAACGGGCTACCTTGATATAACCCTTTACAGGGATGACCTGAGTAAATTTTCCGAATTTCCTTCCGTAAACGGAAGCGATATAAAATTCGATGTATCGGGAAAAACGCTCATTCTCGTCGATGACGTAATCTTCACGGGACGCACGGTCAGGGCCGCGATAGACGCCTTGTTTGACCTCGGCAGACCGAAAAGAATACAGCTCGCTGCGCTCGTCGACAGAGGTCACAGAGAGCTGCCCATCAAGCCGGACTACGTCGGCAAGAATATTCCCACCTCGCTCGATGAGGTGATAATGGTCAAGGTTCCGGAATATGACGGCGAGCTTTCCGTGGTGCTTAAAAGTATTTAATTCCGAAAGGAATGAAATAAAAAAATTTTCGGAGGGGAAAAACTTTATGAAACTTATTTTTGGTGTTGAAGACAGACCGAAGTTCGGACAGGTTTTAGTGTTCGCGCTTCAACAGCTCCTTGCCATTCTTGCGGCAACGATAGCTGTTCCGGCAATCATCGGTCACGGTATGTCGCAGTCGGCTGCGCTTTTCGGAGCGGGCGTCGGCACGATAGTTTACCTGCTCTTTACAAAATTCAAGAGCCCCGTGTTCCTCGGCTCATCATTCGCATTCCTCGGCTCGATGGCAGCGGCTTTCGCCGGCGGCGTATCCGCCTCGGCAGGCTATCTCGGTCTCATCATCGGCGCGGCAATGGCAGGACTTGTTTATGTCAGCATCGCAATAACGGTCAGGTTCGCGGGCGTAAATTGGCTTTCAAAGCTCATGCCCCCCGTCGTAGTAGGACCTACGGTTGCAATAATCGGTCTTTCGCTTGCGGGAAACGCAATTGGTGACGCGGTCGGCGGCGCGGCAAAGGACGCAAATGGCGCTTTCATAATGAACGCTCATGCGCTCGTATGCCTTGCATGCGGACTTGTAACACTCTTTGCAGTCGTTATCGCGTCCGTATTCGGAAAGAAAATGGCAAAGCTCATCCCCTTCATAATAGGTATAGTCGCAGGCTATGCGGTTGCGGCAATATTCACGGTAATCGGCAACACGGCGAATATCGAAGCGCTTAAAATAATCGACTTCAGCAAGTTCGCAAATCTTAAATGGTATCCCGATTTCACATTCATCAAAGCCTTCTCCGGAAGCTATGACTTCGGCGACGGCGGCACGTTCTGGTCCTACCTCGGAACAATCGCGGTTGCATACGTTCCCGTTGCGTTCGTTGTATTCGCCGAGCACATTGCAGACCACGAAAACCTTTCAAGCATAATCGGCAGAGACCTCCTCAAGGAGCCGGGACTTCACAGAACCCTCCTCGGCGACGGCGTCGGCTCAATCGCGGGTGCGCTCTTCGGCGGTTGCCCCAACACTACATACGGTGAGTCCGTCGGCTGCGTCGCAATCACGGGCAACGCTTCGGTCGTAACAATTCTCGCAACGGCAATCCTCTGCATAATCGCGTCATTCTTCGCACCGTTCGTAACGTTCCTTTCAACAATCCCCTCCTGCGTAATGGGCGGAGTCTGCATAACGCTCTACGGCTTCATCGCGGTAAGCGGTCTTAAAATGATACAGACGGTCGACCTCGGCGATAACAGAAACCTCTTCGTCGTAGCTTCGATACTCATCGCGGGCGTCGGCGGAATGAAGCTCCTCTTCGGAAAAGTGACCCTCACAAGCGTCGCTTGCGCACTCATCCTCGGTATCATAGTAAATGCGGTTGTTTCAAAGAAATCCGCAAAAACTCCCGAAGAAACGCCTGTTGAAGAAACCACAGCAGACGCAGAATAAAGAAACAAAAAGCCCGCCCGACAGGCGGGCTTTTTGAGATAAGAGATAAGAGAGAAGATCGAAGAAAAGCACAATTGATAAAAAGGCTCCCTTGTGTAAAGGGATTTGCGAGTGTGCGAAGCACGCTTGCAGGCGTCGCCGAGACGGGTTCGGAAACCGCGCAGCGGTTGGAGGGATTTGCAAGTATGCGGAGCATGCTTGCA
>JAHAZT010000057.1 GCA_018383975.1 Eubacteriales bacterium
CGACCGGTCCGAGCGATCGCGCGGTATGTTGCCGAAAGGTATTACCGTGAGGAAAGTCCGGGCTTCACAGAGCAAGGATAACGGATAACGTCCGCCGAAGGTGACTTCCGGGAAAGTGCAACAGAAATAAACCGCCGCGCCCTGCGCGGTAAGGATGGAAAGGCGAGGTAAGAGCTCACCGACCTCTTGGTAACAAGGGGTGCCATGTAAACCCTATCCGAAGCAACGCCCCGTGCCTGTGCGGTATGCTCTGCCCGACTCGGAAACGAGTCAGGCGCGAGGCGGCAGTCTGATCCTGTCAGACGAGCCCTTCAGTAATGAACGGCAAAGATAGATGATCGCTCCCGACAGAACCCGGCTTACAGGTCCGGTCGGACTGATTTTTTCAAGCATATAGTGTAATATCAAAAGAAAAACCCCTCGGATGAGGGGTTTTTGTATTACTTGTTTATCAGCCGTTGAGGGCGACGAATCTGTTGATAACGTCGTCAAGGGCAAGGGTCGGATGCTCGTTTATATAGGTTACAACGGTGTTGTTGAAGTTTTTATACCAGTGCTCCGGAATGTTCTTAAAGCCTATGCAAGCGCCGACGATACTGCCGACGGTCGCGCCCGTGCAGTCGTTGTCAAGGCCGATTGCAACGCAGTTGCCTATGCACTTTGTATAGTCCTTTCCGCCGAGCATAAGGGCGAAAACGATAGCGCACATATTGTTGATCGTGTGTACGGGGTGCATTCTGGGGAAGTGTTCGTCAAGGAGCTGGCGCGCACGGATGTAGTTTGTGACTTTTTCTTCACATGAGAATGCCCATTCAAGCTCTTTGTAAAGCTCGGATTCCTTCGGAATCTGCTTCATACCTTCTCTGACAGCGTCGAGAGGGGTCTCTGCCGTGAAGGCTGCCGCAACTGCCGCCGCGCAGAACATTTCGCCGTAAATACCGTTCTGACGATGTGTAAGGAATGCGTCCGGATATGCGAGCTTTGCTGCAGCTTCGGGGTCGCCTGCCTCCGCATAACCGAAAGCGTCCGCTCTGATAGCCGCGCCTATCCATTCAACGTAACCGTTGAAGTTTGCCGCAAATTCAGCCTTCGTGCCGGCACGGAGCTGCATAAGCGCTTCGCTCTCTGCCGTGCAACCGTAAGGAAGATAGTCGAGCCAGAACTTGCCCGCGTCGTCAACCGTGTAGCCCTTGCCGTATTTTTCAAGGAGGAGGAGGTTGAGGATTGTGTAAGTTATATCGTCGTCGACGGGAACCTTGTTGATGTTTTCAAGAATGTATTCCGTTCTCTTGTTGACCTGATAATGAATTTTTTCGGGCTGGTCGGTGCCTGTCCAGTAGTCGACGGGGGGATACTGCATATTGCATTCCATAGCGAGTGCCTGCATATCCGCCATCTTGTAAAGCTCGACGGGAATTCCGAGCACGCAGCCTGCAAATCTGCCGATAACGGCACCCTTCATACGGTCAAGAAGATCCGTGACGGGCTTTTTGCAGTTTTCCGCGCCTTCGGGGCGCAGAGCGAGTATTTCATTCAGCGCGTCGGGCTGAATTTCCGGATGCTGATTTGTGTACATAGTGTTTACTTCCTTTGTATAAATAAATTTTTTTCTGATTTGAAATGCGCAGACCGCTGCGCGGAGATAAAAGATAAGAGAGAAAATCGAAGAGAAATGGTGCGGCGGAGCCGCGATTGATTGAAAAGGAGCGTTTTACGGCTCCTTTGTGTAAAGGGAGCTCCGCCGAAGGCGGTGAGGGATTGTTTTTTACAACCCTCCAACCGCTGCGCGGTTTCCGAACCCGTCTCGGCGACGCCTGCAAGCGTGCTTTGCACACTCGCAAATCCCTTCCACCACTTCGTGGTCCCCCTCCCCTTACACAGGGGAGGCATAAAACTCTGCACAAACTTCCCGATAACTAAAGTTTCTTTTGCCTACTTTTCTTTTCAAAGAAAAGTACGGTCAAAGAAAAGTAGGTTACATTTCGTCGAGGGTGAGGGAGAAGGAGGGGAGGAATTCTTTTATGAAATAGTCGAGTTCCTGACATTCATAAGCCTTGAGCGACGCCATAGTGGATTCCTTTGCGGAGCGGAATTCGCCGTTCCCGCATTTTTCCTCCTCAACGCATTTTATATACGCGGCGAGCTTGTCTGCGATTTTCACAAGGCGCTCGGTTTCCTCGTCCCCGCAGTCAAGAAGACTTTCGTATTCCTCTTTGAGGCAGTCCGGCAGTTTTGCCGTGAGAGATTTCACCGCCTGCTTTTCGACAATCTTGTAATTATCGCGCATTTCCCGACTGAAATATTTGACGGGCGTCGGCATATCGCCGGTGAAAACCTCGGTTGCGTCGTGATAGAGAGCCACCGCCATAACCTTGCCTTCGTCATAGCTTTTGCCGAACATGGTATTGCCTATGACGGCGAGCGCATGGGCGATCATTGCAACCTCCATACTGTGCGACGAAAGATTTTCCTCGCTGGAATTGCGCATAAGTCCCCATCTGCGGATGTATTTTTCTCTGAAAATCAGAGCGAAAAAGCTGCTTGCCATATCATTTCCCCTCAAAGAACGCCTTGTAAAGGCGAACCATATTGTAGCCGTCATCCGTACCGCCCAGCTCTCTGACGGCGTGCATTGAAAGCATGGGATTGCCTATGTCAACGGTTACCGCGCCGAGGTCTGCGGAGAGCATGGGACCGATCGTCCCGCCGCCGCCTGCGTCGGAGCGATTGTTGAACACCTGATAAGGAATTTTTTCCTTTTCGCAGATGAGTTTGAATATTGCCGTGCCGTGTGATGACGTGGCGTATGACTGACGGGTCGCGAGCTTGAGCACGGGTCCGCCGTTGAGCTTGACCGGCAGGTTCGGCTCGGACTTCTGCGCAAAGGAGGGATGGGTTGCGTGCGCCATATCCGCCGAGAAAACGACGGTTTTTGCAAGGGCGCGGTACTTGTCCTCCGCCGTATAGCCGAGGGAAGCGCAGATGCGGTCGATGAGCATTTTAAGCACCGCAGACCGCGCACCTCTGTCGGAATTGGAGCCGATTTCCTCGTGATCGTAAATCATAGCGATATCACAGCCGCTCTCCGATTTTTCGCAGATGGCGGATATAATCGCGTGCGACATTGCGGCGTCGTCGAGACGGGGAACGGAAATAAATTCTTCGTTTTCGCCGACAAAGCACCCGGGGAAGTATTCGTAGGGCGCAAGCTCAAACGAGAGGACATCCTCCTTTTTGCAGCCGAGTTCGCCCGCAAGGTAGTCCGTGAAGCGTACCTCGCCGTCAGCGTTCTGATTGAAAAACGGCAAAAACTCCGTCTGAATATTGAATTTTCCCTGCTCGTCGCCGCGAACCATATGAATCGCCGCGCTGGGCATAATGAGAATGGGCTTGTGAATGTTTATGTTTTTCGCGACGGCATGGCCGCCCGCGTCCTTTACGAAAATCCTTCCCGCAACGGAAAGCGGACGGTCTGCCCAGCCGTGAAGAATAAGCCCGCCGTAGCCTTCGACGCATATTCTTTCATAGCCCATATCGACCTTTGACGGCACGGTCTTTATGCGGAAGCCCGGGGCGTCCTGATGTGCCGCGCCGATGCGGAAGCCGACTTCTTTCGGCTCTTCGGAAATTCTGAAGGCGGAAAGCTGGGTGCCTTCCTTTGTCATATAATAGAGCGTACCCTTTTCAAGATGCCATTCGTCGCCCTCGCAAAGCCTGACGGCGCCTGCCTTATCGAGCATTTTTGAAAGCTCGTCCGTCGACTGAAACGGCGTCGGAGCGGCGTCGAGAAAAGCGAGTAATTCTTTTGCATACTTTTTGTTATTCGTCATTTTTTCATCTCCGTGAGTTTTAATACTGAATTTTCACTCAAAGATAAGTGACGCAAGAGCGGTTGCGTCCGCTCCGCGCACATATTTTACCACATTCGCGCTTTCAAGTAAAGAGAAAACGGCGTTTTTTTCAAAATACTTTCCGCGCAGAGCGTCTTCGAGTTCCGAAATATCGCAATCGCCGATAAAATCTCCCTCTATCCGCGCTTTTTCGATAACCGCCGGCATACCGACCTCGCCCGCGCGGCAACGCAGCCTGATTTTAACGGTCCCGAAGTCAAACCGGCGCTTTTTCTCGGTGTCAAAATCCTCTGCGCCGGCACGGAGGAGCCATTTTTCCGTTGAATATTTTTCCTCCGAGAGCCTTTTGATTTCGATTTTGTCGTCATCGGAAAATTCATAAGGAGTTGCGCCTTCGGCGTCGACGAAAAACGCTTCAAGATATTTCATAAAGTCCGACGCCGTCATGCTTTTTCTGCTGTCGGGCAGAAGCTCGCAGAGGTTTACAACCCTCGCCGCCGCGCTCTTTATCCCCTTCGATTTCGCCTTTTCCGTGTCGGTTATCAGTGCGCCGGCAAGGCGGCTCATATCGGCGGAGAAGAGCAGTGTGCCGTGATGCATTATGACGGTGCTCCCGTCGTCTCTTTTATATCCGCAGCGCGCCGTTCCCGAAAACTTTTTCCCGTTCGAGAGAAGGTCGTTTCTGCCGGACGCCTCCGCGCTTATCGAAAGACCGCGAAGCGCACGGATAATCGGCTCCGAAAATTCGGAAAAGCTGTCCGGAGCGTCGCTTTCCGGCATTATAAAGGTGTAATTTACGTTGCCGAGGTCGTGAAAAACGGCGCCGCCGCCCGTCAGTCTGCGGACAACCTTTATCCCGTTTGCCTTTGTAAAATCAAAGCTTACGTTTTCCCCCGCATTCTGATTTTTACCTATTATCACCGCCGGCTCGTTTCGCCAGAGCATTACGGAAGGCTCTGTTACCGTGCGGAGAAGAAATTCCTCCGTCGCCATGTTCAGATACGGCTCCGTGTTGCGATTTATGTATATTATCATTTTCATAGCCCCTTTGCTTACTGCAAGGTCATTATATCAGAACATAAAATCAAAAACAACAATATATAATGTAAATTTTCAAAAATAATTGACAACGCCGAAAGTCGGTGATATAATTTCAATCCGTAGAAACCTACTTTTCTTTGGAAAGAAAAGTAGGCAAAAGAAACTTCGGTTATCGGGGACGATATACAGATTTTTAAGTTACTGCACAGACGGGGCTTTCTAAAAAGGCAAAAGAAACTTCGGTTTTCGGGAAGTTTGTGCGGAGTTTTTAGGCTCCCTTGTGTAAAGGGAGCTGTCGGCGCAAGCCGACTGAGGGATTGTTTTTACAACCCCTCTCGGCGAGGCCTGCAAGTGTGCTTCGCACACTCGCAAATCCCTTCCACCACTTCGTGGTCCCCCTCCCCTTACACAGGGGAGGCAGAACCCCTCTCGGCGAGGCCTGCAAGCGTGCTTCGCACACTCGCAAATCTCTCTCACAAGAGAGGGCTCGTTAAAATCAATCGCGCCGCAGGCGCACCGCTTCTTTTCGATTTTCTCTCTTCGTTTTTCTCTCCGCGGAGCGGTTTGTTTTTCGCTATATATAATAAATAAGGTAAAGGATAATAAAAAAATGCAACTGTTTGTACTCATTCTGAACAAAACCGAGTGTATGCACGGAATTCTTGCGGGCTTTCTTGCCGGCGGAATAAAGGACGCAACAATTTATGATTCCATGGGAATGCTTTCCTATATCGGTCACGACACTGTCGAGCCGCCTCCGATGTTCGGCTCGCTGCGTCAATTTCTCAATCCCGATCACGAGAACAACAAAACTCTCGTAACGCTTTTGCGTGACGATCAGGTGAAAATCGCGCTCGATATAATAAATAAGGAAACAGGCGGACTTGACAAGCCCAAAACGGGCGTAGCATTCACCGTTCCCGTAAGCTATACGGAAGGACTCAAAGGCTGATAAAATGAACACTCTGCTTTCTCTCGGCGTGGCAATGACGATAGGTCTTTTAATGACGCGCCTTATAAAACTCATCAGACTTCCGAACGTAACGGCGTTTCTCATCGGCGGACTTCTTATCGGTCCTTCCTTCTGGACGCTTGTGACGGGCGGAAAATTTGCCGGAATAATCACGGCGGAAACCGTCGATAATTTTGATATTATCGTTACGGTTGCGCTCGGCTTTATCGCATTTTCGATAGGCGGCGAATTCCGTCTTTCCGAGGTCAAAAAGCTCGGCAAACAGATACTTGTAATCACGGTGCTTCAGGCGCTCTGCGCGGCGGGCTTTGTATTTGCCGCCGAAGCGCTCTTCGGCTTCGACTTTGCGGAAGCGCTCGTCCTCGGAGCAATCGCGACGGCAACCGCTCCCGCGGCAACGCTGCTCGTCGTTCGTCAGTACAAGGCGGACGGCCCCGTGACAAGAACTCTTCTCCCCGTTGTCGCATTTGATGACGCAATCGGTCTTATGATATTTTCAATTTCCGTTGCGCTTGCAAGAACTCTTTCAAACGGACAAAGCCTGACTGTAAATTCTATGCTCGTCGAGCCGCTCTGCGAGATAATTCTTTCGCTTGTTGTCGGCGCGGTGTTCGGTTTCCTCGTTGCGATAGGCGTGAAATTCTTCAAGTCCAGAGCAAACAGGCTTTCGCTCTGTATTGCCGCGGTTTTAATCGACGTCGGGCTTGTAAAACTGTTTGAAACGCTCAAGCCCACGGTTTTCGGAATTGAGCTTTCGCTCTCGTCGCTGCTTGTGTGTATGATGACGGGCGCGGTCTTCTGCAATCTCTGCGGAGAATATGCAAAGGTGCTTGAAGGTACAGACCGCTGGACGCCGCCGCTCTTCATGCTGTTTTTCGTCATTTCCGGCGCCGACCTGAACATATCTCTGCTCCCCAAGCTCGGACTTATCGGCGTTGTTTACCTCATTGCGCGTGCGCTTGGTAAATATTTCGGCGCGCGGCTCGGCGCAACGATTGCAAAGGCTGATACGAATATAAGAAAATATCTCGGGTTGACGCTTTTGCCGCAGGCGGGTGTTGCTATCGGCATGGCGCAGATGGTCATAGGCGAGCTGCCCCAGTACGGCGCGGACATTCAGGCTGTTGTCCTTTGCGCTACGCTTATTTACGAGATTGTCGGTCCCATCGCGACAAAAATCGCTCTCGTCAAAGCGGGCGAAATCAAAAAAGACGCATAAAAGTCTTATAAAGCTGACAAAAATGAAGGGAATTCGGAAGAATTCCTTTCTTTTTTGCCGTTTTTCCCCGGTTGACAGTCGACTCGGACAATAAAAAGAAAAAATTAAAAAAAGATTGAAAAAGGGGGTTGACAATCGGCAAGTGATGTGATAAAATAACAAAGCTGTCGTCGAGAGGCGGTAGCGAAACGGTCCTTGAAAATTGAACAACAGAAGCAAAGAGAAAACAAAGAATCTCGTTGAAAAACTTTGAAAAACTCAAAAAGTAAGAAGAAGCTAAGAAATAGCGCTCTGATGACGATTTGATGCAGTTTCCGGAAGGGAACGATTAAATACGAAAATTAGAGAGTTTGATCCTGGCTCAGGATGAACGCTGGCGGCGTGCTTAACACATTCAAGTCGAACGGGAC
>JAHAZT010000060.1 GCA_018383975.1 Eubacteriales bacterium
ATCTTATCGAGCTTGACTATCTTTATGCAGGCAGAGAGCGGTGCAAATTCACCACGAAGCAAGGAAATACCTATGTTGTGAAATCGCCGGAAAATGCGTCAAAGGAGCAGGTGGAATACATCGCAAAACTGATGGGGGATATGGAAGATGCCCTGTATTCCGATACGGGCTATAACTATCTCGGCAAGCATTATTCAGAGTATTGTGACGTTGACTCAATGCTGAAAGTATATGCCGTGAATGAAATTACGAAAAACTGGGACTCATATGTCGGCAGTACGTTCTTCCATAAGGACAGAGATAAGGACGGAAAAACCGCGCTTATTTACGGCGGTCCCGTATGGGACTATGACAATGCCTTTGCAAATCTTAACCGCTCGGGAAGCAACAACGGCAAGGATTGGGACTTCGGAAAAGATTATGAATCTCTTTGGGCAAACGGTACGTGCGACTGGTATAAATGTGATTTCGGATATTATCTCACCTCGCACGGCGAGCTTAAAGATAAGCTCCGCGACATAATGCAGACGGCAATCAACGAGCTGCTTGAAATGAACACAAGCTATGTAGACGAGCTTTCCGACGAAATATATACAAGCGCCATGTGCGACAGATTTCTGTACGGCACGGTCAGAGGGTCTGTTTTCAAGCAGTACGATTACTATAAAAACGGAAAAACAAACTCCGCCGTCGGCGATCTGCAGGATTTTATAAATAAAAGATGCAGGGCGCTTGCAAAGCATTTCGGGACGGAAATAAAGGAGCCGCACGTTCACGAATACGGCGAAAAATATATCTGTGACGGTGAAGGACACGTACCGGTATGCACGGGGTGCGGAAAAGAACTGGAAAAGGAAGCGCACGTTTTCACAATTTCACACGACGAAAATTATCATTGGAACGTGTGCGAAAAATGTCATTACGAAAGCGAAAAGATCGGTCATACCGTTCTTGACGGCAAATGCACGGTGTGCGGAGCTGTTGTAAAAACGCCGGAAACAGTCACATCGACAACAACCGCAGAGCAAACAGAAACAACCGCGTCACCGAAAAGCACCGGATGCGGATCGTTTGTCGGCGCGGGCGCGTCGGTTGCCGGCGTGATGATTTTCGGTGCGGCACTGGTTTTGAGTAAAAAGAAGAAAAACGGGCAATAAAAAGACCTTCGTTTTCCATTCCGTATTTTCGCTCGGCGAGCCTCGGCGGACCTGACTTTATCAAAGCATAAAAAATAGGCTCTGCGCCATCGCAGAGCCTATTTTGATTTATCTTTTGCCGACG
The DNA here is from genome assembly GCA_018383975.1 of Eubacteriales bacterium. Classification (GTDB taxonomy): domain Bacteria; phylum Bacillota; class Clostridia; order Oscillospirales; family CAG-272; genus CAG-841. The sequence goes on from JAHAZT010000060.1 coordinate 1,282, forward strand.
ATATCGCGCCGGCACGGAAGGATTGAAAATTCCGAAAAACTTCTTCATTTTGTCCTCCGTTAAAAATAATTTCAATCAAGATATGAGCAGAAAAATTCAGGCTTCTGCATGAATTTTTTTGCAAATGCCGTAATTGCCCGAAGCATTATAAAGCCCCTTGTTCCCTCCGGTCGCGACATTCTGTAAGCGTCGACGTTTTTTTGATTTTCCGTCGGAAATGACGTTTTTGTGATAACGGCTTTATCGCAGAGAAAGTCCATGCAGCGGCTTATTTCTCCCGTCTCCGCTCCGACCTTTTCCGCAATGTATTCAAGACTTATGTATCTGTTTCCGCCGTATTCGTACATAACGTTAAGAATTTCCCTGTTGACCTTGCTGCTCAAAAACACGAAAAGCTCTTCGGTTTCATCCGTAAACAACTTTTTACCGACGTCATCAATGCCGATAAAGCCCGTATCCGGAGAATAATAAAGGCATTTTTCATATAGCTTTCCGAGTCCCGTTTCCCATGACGGATGCTCTTTCAGCTGTTCCTTTATCACGTCCACGCATTTTCTTTTTTCTTCCGCATTTTCCGGACGAAGACCCTTTCCGAAAAACATTCGCACCCTTGCGATAATAAGTCCGACAGTCTCTTCATATGCACGGCTCGGCGTCACACAGTCCGTGCCCGCATCGCAGCCGATGAGCGTATCGACCGTGATTGAAAACGCAGAAGCAAGCGGTGAAAGCATGCTTATATCCGGTGCGCTTACGCTGTTTTCCCATTTTGATACCGTCTGCACCGAAACACCGATTTTATCCGCAAGCTCCTTCTGCGTATATCCGCATCTTTTTCTGAATTCTGTTATGTTTGCGGCAATATCAACCATTTCCGTCCTCCAATGTCCTGTATTTTATATGATTTTACCATTTGTGCGGCAAACTGTCAACCCTTGTGCGCAAACGTTTGTGCAGGAAAAACAAATAGAAAAGAGGGTGTCCGCACGAGTGCCGACTCAGGCGAAATCGGGATTCGAATTCTCGCGTCTCGACGACGTCAGGTCACCTCGGCTCTGACGCGCCGCAGGCGCCTCATTCACCGCCGAGCCCGTTCGAATCCATTATCTCAAAAAACAATAGGGATTCGAATTCTCGCGGCTCGCCGCCGTCAGGTCACCTCGGCTCTGACCTGCCACCGGCAGGTCATTCACTACCGAGCCCGTTCGAATCCATTATCTCAAAAAAAATAATCGGGATTCGAATTCTCGCGTCTCGACGACGTCAGGTCACCACGGCTCTGACGCGCCGCAGGCGCCTCATTCACTACCGAGCCCGTTCGAATCCCTATAGCCAAAAGAAAAGAGCACCTCTTGGGTGCTCTTTTCTTTTGGCTGGGATATAGGGATTCGAACCCCAACATACAGAGTCAGAGTCTGCTGTGCTACCGTTACACAATATCCCATCGGTTGCGTATGATAGTATATCAAGACAGAAAGGATTTGTCAAGATTTTTTCGCAAAATTCTTGATAAAAATTTTATGCGGAAAGAAAATGCTCTGTTCATCGCAAAGGCGGGGGATGTTCTCACCGTCAAGGCCATAAACGCAAACGAAAGAAAACGGAATTTCTATACGTCGCTCGGCATTTTTCCGGGTAGCGAAATCACGCTTTTTATGCGCGGAAAACACGGAGCGATTATAAAGTCCGGCAAGACAAAGCTCGCGCTGGCGGGAAAAGCCACCGAAGAAATTATTTGCATCGGAACAGTAATAAACGGAAGCGGACGGGTATAAATTTATACAAACCCGAAACAAAGAAAGGACGTCGACAAAATGAAAAATACCCCCGTCATTGCACTTGCCGGCAATCCCAACAGCGGAAAAACGACGCTTTTCAACCTGCTGACAAAAAGCGGAGAAGCAACCGGAAACCGTGCCGGCGTAACGGTTTCCGCAAAGACTGCCCCTCTTAAAGCCGGTAATTACAGGGCGGATATCACGGACTTGCCCGGGACGTATTCCCTCTCTCCCTACGGCGACGAAGAAAAAGCGGCGGAACGCTTTATAAAAAGCGGTGCGGCGGACGTCGTAATTGATGTTGCGGACGCAACAAATCTTGAAAGAAGTCTTTTTCTCGCAACGGAGCTTGCCGAACGTCACAGCAAGGTCATTCTTGCCCTGAATATGATGGATGAAGCCGAGCGCGACGGTATAAAAATCGACGCGGGACTTCTCTCGGGACAGCTGGGAATTCCCGTTGTTCCCATATCGGCGGCAAAAAACATCGGCATTGAAGCGCTTATCGACGCGGCGCGGAACGCCGTGCCGGGAACGGCGCGATTTACCTTTTCCGGCGGCGAGGAACGCAGTCGGTTTTGCCGCAGACTTGCGACGGAGGTGACGCACGGAGAAACCGCAAAAGTGCCTTTTTCGGACAGAGTCGACAGAATAATCTGCAAAAAATATATCGGTCTGCCCCTGTTTTTCGCTGTTGTTTTCCTTATGTTTGCCGTGACGTTTTCCGGCGCCGTGAAGGCTCTTTCGGAGCTGCTTGTTTCGCTTTCGGACAGACTTTCCGAAGCCGTGTCGGCATGGCTTTCATCGATGGGCGCAGGCGCTTTTACGGTCGGACTTATTTCGGAGGGACTTATCAAAGGCACGGGGGCGGTGCTGTCGTTTCTGCCGCAGACGGCGGCACTGTTTTTTATGCTCGAATTGCTTGAAGACTCCGGCTATATGGCTCGCGCGGCGTACGTTTCGGACGGACTTCTCCGCTCTGCGGGGCTTTCCGGAAAGGCTTTCATTCCTTTTCTTATGGGCTTTGGCTGTACCGTCCCCGCCGTTATGGCAACGGAAACACTCGACCCTGCCGAGCGTCGTTCCGTGATATTTTCCCTGCCGTTTATACCGTGCAGCGCAAGGCTTCCGGTATTTACGATGATTATCGGAACGTTTTTTCCGGACCATTCCGCCGTCGCGGCATTTCTTATATATTTTCTCGGCATTCTGACGGCATACATAAGCTCTCTGATATATTCAAAATCGAAAAAAGGGCGTGCCGCCCCGCCGCTTACTGTTGAACTGCCGAAATACCGTCTGCCGACCCTGAAAAATCTCGCAACGGCAATCAAGCACAAGCTGTTCGCATTCATATCCCGCGCAGGGACGGTCGTTATGCTTTGCAGCGTTGCAGTGCATCTCTTATGCTCTCTTGACGGTCACCTCCGCCTGACCGCCGACCCGTCCAAAAGTCTCATGGCTCTTGCCGGAGGACTTATCGCGCCTCTGCTCTCTCCTCTCGGCATAGGCGATTGGCGCATCGCCGCATCGCTCATATCGGGCTTTTTCGCGAAGGAAACGATAGTGTCCTCTCTTTCAGTCATGTGTCCCGACGGATTGTCGCACCTTATCGGTGCCGCGGACGCCGTCGCTCTGTGCGTTTTTGTCCTGCTGTATTCCCCGTGCGCCGCAACGGTATCGGCTCAGAGACAGTATCTCGGACGCAAAAATTCCCTTTTTCTCATCGTCCGATGCATTGTTTTTGCGTATTTGGCGGCGTTGATTGCAAGAGCCGCACTTCGGTTTTTTGTCGGTTTTGCGTGAAAACGGAGCGTTTTTTGTAGAAAATAATTAAATATGAGAAATTGTATCGCATTATTTTTGTCATATTTTTATTTTTTAATCAAAATACGCTTGACAATCTATTCCTATGCTGATACAATGGTAATGTTAATAACTGTCTGAAAAAGTATAGTGAAATCATATGCAGCAAAGCTCTGAAATGCAAAAACTTATATTGGATATTCAAAACGGAGTGCCGCTCTCGTTTGAGTCGGTCTATTCGCTTTATATCCCCCTCATCAATTCCGTTGCGGAAAAATACAGCGGCTCGTCTCTGACGGGCGCCGGACTTGAGGATTTGCGCCAGGAGGCGGCTATCGCTCTTTATGACGCGGCGCTCGCCTATAATCCCGAGCGCGGAGTTTCCTTCGGGCTTTATGCAAAAATATGTATTAAAAACAGGATTATATCGTATCTGCGCACGATAGGCGGAAAAAGCGTCCGTACGGAGCCGCTCGAAAATGCCACGCAGGGAGTGATTATCCCGCAGGGCGATATAGACCCCGAAAAGCTGATAATAAGCAAAGAGTCCCTTGCAGACCTTGAAAGACGCATTTCCCTTTCCCTTACGGAACTCGAACGTTCCGTATTTGACCTTTACCTCGCGTCCGCTTCTTATGACGATATCTCCGCGGCACTTGGAAAACCCAAGAAATCCATCGACAACGCAATGCAACGAATCAAAGCGAAATTAAGAGAGCTTTTATAATCTTTTCAATGTCCCTCCGGGACAATCATATACAATATACCAAAATAAAACTTTCCGTGTTTTGTTTTCGTTTTCACATGCCCGAATAGCTTAATGGCAGAGCGTTGTAATTCAAAGGTGTCGGTCGGAATCCGTCTTGGGGCAAAAATAAATAATTTTTCATACAAAACAAAGCGAGGTAGAACAAATGTATCAGGACAAAACATTGGTTTGCAAGGATTGCGGAGCCGAATTCGTATTCACAGCGGGCGAGCAGGAATTCTATGCCGAAAAGGGCTTCCAGAACGAGCCCCAGAGATGTAAGAGCTGCCGCAACGCGAAGAAGAACGCGGGCAAGCCCCAGAGAGAAATGCACACGGCAATCTGCGCAAACTGCGGCAAAGAGGCAAAGGTTCCCTTTGAGCCGACAAGCGACAAACCCGTTTATTGCAGCGAGTGCTACGCGGCAATGAGAGAAAGCAAATAAGTTAATCAAATGACTTAAAATCCCTGCGGAAAGCGGGGATTTTGCTTTTTTCCTTTCAAAAAACAGGCAAACGTCATCTCCGCGATTGACAAAGCCCTCCCTGTTTGTTATAATAAATATAATGTTTATTTACGGAGCGTAAAAAATGAAAAAGATGAAAATCGCGGCGGCTTTTCTCGCCGTCATAATATGCATTTCCGCACTCGCCTCGTGCGGAAAAAAGAGCGACGTTCCCAAGGGAATGGTTGAGGTCGTTTCGGAATACACGGATTTCCGGCTTTTCGTTCCGGACAGCTGGACTCCGGATGTTTCAACCGGCTTTGTCAGCGCACAGGCCGTCGATAAGAGCAATGTCTCCGTTGAGGTTATCGCGGCGGACAGAGTCGACGCTTCGGGCGAGAGCGATGTCGGCTATTCCATAACCTATAAGGGCGTCAGCTATGCGGGAATTTCAAAATTCTTTGAGGATTACTATTTCGCAACGCTTTCAAAATCGCTTTCCGGCGTCAAGCTTGAAGAGCAGTACACAACCGACCAGCTTCTCGGCGACAATCCCTATGCCTGCAAGTACGTCTATACAGTTGAACTGGACGGCACCTCTTACAGGATAATGCAGATATTAGCTCCGAAAGCGAGCAAAATATATATCCTCACCTACACGGCAACGGAAGAAAATTACGCAAAACACACAAGCGATATAGATAAAATCGTTAAAGAATTCGTTTTCAAATAAAAAATCGGGCAGATTTTCTCTGCCTGTTTTATCGGAGACATAAAATGACTCATTACCTTGATAACAGCGCGACAACGCCGCTTTGCGACGCCGCACGCGCGGCTGTGATTGCAGTTATGGATGAAAACTTCGGCAACCCTTCAAGCCTGCACTCTGTCGGAGTCAGGGCGCAGGGCGCGATTGATGCCGCAAGAAAAGCGGTGCTTTCGTCGCTTTTGCCCGCAGGCACGAGAGGAAAGCCCGAACAGGTGATTTTCACTTCCGGCGGAACGGAGGCGAATAATCTTGCAATCATCGGCACGGCAACGGCAAAGCCGCGCAATTCCGGAAAGAAAATAATCATAGGCGAGACGGAGCATCCCTCTGTCATAGCGTCTGCCGAAAGGCTCAAAGCTCTGGGATACAGGGTCGCTTTCATACCGTCGCCGAAGGGCGTATGGGATATGACCGTTTTTGAAAACGAGCTGACGCCGGACACAATCCTTGTTTCGGCAATGCTCGTGAACAACGAGACGGGCGCAGTGAACGATATTGCAAAAATCGCCGCCGCGGCAAGAAAAGCCAGCCCCGACGTCATAATTCATTGCGACGCGGTTCAGGGCTATATGCGCCTTCCGAAAAGCCTTCTGTTCCCTGCCGATATCGTCACCGTCAGCGCGCATAAAATCGGCGGACCGAAGGGTGCCGGCGCACTTTTCGCAAGCGAAAGCGTCATAAAGAAAAAATCAATGATACCCGTCATTTTCGGCGGCGGACAGGAACACGGGCTTCGCTCCGGAACGGAAAACGTCCTCGGAATTGCGGGCTTCGGCGCGGCTGTCGACTATTTTGCGAATAATCAGACTTCGATATACAGTCATTTTGACAGACTGTATTCTTATGCAGTCGACCGTTTTTCGGCACTCGGAAACGACGGTATAAGCCTTAATATTCCGCAGACGGAACGCGTCGCGCACCATATTTTAAGCGTCACGGCGCACGGCGTCAGGAGCGAAACCATGCTGCATTTTCTCTCATCGGAGGGAGTGTTCGTTTCAAGCGGCTCGGCTTGCTCGTCAAACACGAAGTCAAGAAGTCACGTTCTCCGCAGCTTCGGTCTTTCCGATGACGATACAGACTCTACCCTGCGCATGAGCTTCGGACTCGACACGACGGAGGACGATATCGACGCGGCAGCGAACGCTTTCCTCAAAGGAATAAAAACTCTTTCTCACAAAAGGGGCTGAAATGGACATAATTTTCAGAAAAACCACAACGTCGCCGGAGGAAACCGAAAGCGTCGGATTTGAATTTGCAAAAACGCTTTCCCGCGGCGATTGCCTCGCCATGAAGGGCGACCTCGGCGCCGGAAAAACGGCGTTCGTGCGCGGAATGGCAAAATATCTCTGTCCGAAGGCACGCGTGCAAAGCCCGACGTACACGATAGTAAACTCATACGTCGGCAAAATCCTGCTCTATCACTTCGATATGTACCGCATAGACGGCGAGGAATCGCTTTACAGCACCGGATTTTTCGATTATCTCGACGCGGGCGGCATATGCGCCGTCGAATGGAGCGAGAAAATCGAAGATTTTCTTCCGGACGACCGCTATACCGTCACAATAGAAAAAACAGGCGAGGAAACACGCGAAATTACAGTGAGCAGGTGAAAAATGAAAATTCTTGCAATAGATACAACGGCAAAAACCGCCGCAGGCGCAATCTGCGACGAAAACAAAACGCTTTGCTCGTTTGCCGTCACGGGCGGATTTACACACAGCGAAACGATGCTTCCCGAGGTAGACAGGCTCTTTGAAAAATCGGGGCTCGCGCCGAAGGATATTGATATGTTCGCCGTATCGGCAGGCCCCGGCTCGTTTACGGGCGTGAGAATCGGCGTTTCGCTGATAAAGGGACTTGCTTTCGGCAGGAGCGCGGCGTGCGTCGGCATCTCATCGCTTGACGCACTTTCCGAAAACGGAATCGGCATAGGCGGAAAATTTATTGCGTGTCCCGTTATGGACGCAAGGCGCAGTCAGCTTTATAACGCGCTGTTTCTCATAGACAACGGCAAAAAGGAGCGTCTCTGTGACGACAGACTTATTTCCTCTGCCGGACTTGCGGCGGAGCTTTCCGGTTTTTCCCTGCCGATATACTTTTTCGGCGACGGCTATTCCATAGCAAAAGCCGCTTTCCCCGCAGCAAAGGAAACTCCGCAGGAGCTGATACTTCAAAGCGCGCCGTCCGTTGCAGCCGTCGCCCGACGCGTCTATGAAAATGCGACTGACAAAAGCATTTTCACAGACCTTGCGCTTTCCCCGTCATACCTCCGTCCGTCACAGGCGGAAAGAGAATACAACGAGAAAAAAGGAGACACAACAAAATGAAAAAAATCGCACTTGCGGCAGACCACGCCGGCTACGAGCTTAAAAATCATCTCGTCGCTTACCTTACGGAAAAGGGCTACGACTGCATAAACCTCGGCACCGACACGGCGGATTCCGTCGATTATCCCGTATACGCAAACGCGCTCTGCGAAAAAATTCTTTCGGGCGAATGCGAAAAAGGAATTCTCGTCTGCGGAACGGGCATCGGAATGAGCATTGCCGCAAACCGTCATAAGGGCATACGCGCCGCGCTCTGCTATGAAGAAAGATGCGTCGAGCTGACACGTCAGCACAACAACGCAAACGTTCTCTGTCTCGGCGCAAGAATAATCGACGAAAAAACGGCGGAAAACCTTGTCGATACGTTTTTTTCGACGGAATTTCTCGGCGGCAGACACGAAAAAAGGGTCGAAATGCTGGATAAATAAAACAAAACTCCGGATCAGAAGTCCGAACGGCGTTCCCGTCCGGACTTTTTTCTTTTTTTCGATATATTTATCCCTTGTTAACAATATATTTACTTGACTTTTTGCTCCGACAGGTGATATAATAAGCGTGTAGAAGTTTGCTCTGAAAGGAGCAACCTCAAAAAAAGCAATTTATTTTTTGAAAGGAAACTATTCGCAATGAAAAAGATCGTATCAATTCTTATTGCTGCCGTTATGGTTCTCGGCGTTGCCTCGCTCGGCATTTCCGCCGCAAGCATAACCTACGCCGCAGGTCCGAACAATTCCAAGATAACCTGTGTTGACTTCCTTGATTTCTCGGAAGCAAACAACAAAGAATGGGTGGAGAAGGACGCGGACGGCAACTGGGTTGCAAAGAGCGTGTCGATGACCCCCAGCGACCCCGACACATTGGTCGCAAACTCCGCATACATCCCGTTGAAGCAGAAGAACCTCATAAAGTTTATGAAAGACGGTTCCACAGGCGCAGACCACCTCACATGGACTCTTACCGACAACGGCGAGATTCTCAAGCTCAAAGCAGTTGACTCAAGCAAAACCCCCGGCATTCCTTTCTGTCTCGACGATATGGGCGTTGACATCACAGCCGGTCAGGAACTCAAGGGTCGTATGGAATACTGCAAAATCCGTATAAGAAACTACAGCTCCGCAGACCAGGTTTCCCTTGCATTCACTTCATCGAATATCGGCGGCGGCGGCCGTGTAATATCGAATGTTTCCATAACAAACGTTGATGTTGATGCCGCAAGCCCCGAATGGAAGACATATACGTTCAGCATGATTGAGCAGAACTCCGCAACAAACTACGGCAGCTCTCTCCAGGTTGACGAAAAGACAGGTATCGCAGGCTCTCGTTGGGCAGGCAATATCATGGACGTTGTCTTCTTCCCCTTCGGTTACAACATAACAGACGGTACAGGTGCTCATGAAGGCGCCGAAATGGACATTGACTATATCGTTTTCGGTACAAAGGAATACTGCGAAAACTACAAGAGCGCACTTGAAAACAAGGAAAGCCTCGTTTCCAAGATCGAAATCACAAAGCCCGCAACAAAGACAACCTATTATGTCGGCGAAGGCCTCGACACAACCGGTATGGAAGTTACGGCTACTTTTGAAGACGGCTCAAAGGAAGTCCTCGAAAGCTACAACGTAGTTTACAACTTCAACGAAGAGACAGATTCCTCCGAGGTTACCGTTTCTTACGGCAGCGCTTCGCAGAAGTATAACGTAAAGGTAATCGGTATCAAGGAAATCGCAATCGAAACTCCCGCAAAAACAACAACCTATGAAAGAGCTTCCATAGGCAGCGTTTTCGCTCCCGAAGGACTTTCAATCAAGGTAACCTATAATGACGGTACGACGGCTGTCAAGGCGCTCGGCTCCTTCAAGCTTGAGCATGACGCTCTCAAGGTCGGCGATAACGTAATCACAATCAACTTCTTCGGCGCAAAGACGAACTTTACAATCAACGTTATAAACGTTGTCAGCATCAAAATCGACGCTCTTGACAAAACATACCGTTACGGCGGCGAAATTTCCGATAAGGACATTTCCGATAAAATCACCTGCGTATACAGCGACGGCTCCGAAAAATCCTATGCCGACGCAAAAATCAACGCAACGTTTGAAAAAGAATACGACCTGACAAAGGCAGGCGAAATCGAAGTCAAGGTAAAGCTCACGGCTTCCGCTTACGATATCGACTGCTCCGCAACGACGACGGCAAAGGTTGAAGCACCCGCCTCCGTTGAAGCGGACACATCTCTTGCAAAACTCGAATACAACGTAGACGACAGATTCTCAACAGAGGGACTTATCGTTTCTTATGTTTATGCCGACGGCAAAAAGGTCATCCTGAAGGCTGACGACTATACTGTCAAATACGACTTCTCCGAGCCCGGAGAACAGAAGGTCACCGTAACCGATAAGTATGCCGGACTTTCCGCAAGCTTTATGGCAACTGTCAAAGGCACGGCAAAACCCACAACAACAAAACCCGCAACAACGGCGGCTTCTTCCGGCGGTTGTAAATCCGTAATCGGCGCAGGCGCGGCTATCGCGATTGTTTCCGTAATCGGCGCAGGCGTTGTTCTCGGAAAGAAGAAAGAAAACTGATCTGTTTTCGGACAAAACAAAATAATAAGTCAATGCCCGCACCTTTTACGGTGCGGGCATTTCCGAAAACAAAAGGAGGACAATATGTATCCGTATTATATAATCGGCGATATAGATCTGTATTCGATATTTATAATGCTCGCCGTTGTTGCGGCTGTCGCCGTTTACAGAATATGTGCCGACAGAGCGAAGATAAACGCAAAATTATTCAATTTTACGCTTATCTGTGCCCTGTTTTCAATCGCGCTCGGATTTGTTTTCTCCGTTCTTTTTCAGGCGGTTTACAACATAAAGGAGCGCGGAAAATTTATCATCGACTCGCAGACCGGTGCAACCTTCGCCGGCGGTCTTATAGGCGGAGCCGCAACGTTCCTTTTTATATATTTTGTTTTCGGCAAAAGGTTTGATTGCAAAAAGGGCTTTCGTCAGGTGCTTGACTGCGCCGCCTGCGCCATTCCCTCCGCTCATTTTTTCGGCAGGATAGGTTGTCTTATGAGCGGCTGCTGCTACGGCAAGCCGACGGACTCTTCCATCGGCATATATATGGTTAACCTCGGCTATAAAGTAATCCCGACGCAGCTCTTTGAAGCGATTTTCCTCCTTGTTCTGGCGTCGGTGCTGATTTTACTCCTGTTCAAAGGCAAAACACATCTTATGGAGCTTTATATGCTTGCGTACGGTGTTTTCAGATTTATAATTGAATTCTTCCGCGATGACGACCGCGGAACGCTTATATCGGGAGTTTTCTCTCCCTCGCAGATAATATCCGTTTTGCTTGTGATCGGTGCGGGAGCGGTTTATTTTGCGTCCAAAAGGCACAAAAAGGAGGCGATTGATTGAAAAAACGCGCATTTGACTGTAAACACGCCTGCGTGGCGTCGCTTGTGGTATCGCTCCTCCTTATGGCGCTTGTTATGCTGATAAAAACCGGCGATAGCGTGCTCGATTCGCTCCTTTCCCTTCTGATAACAAGAGCGTCGCTTTCGGGTTCGTTCTTTTTCCTTGCGAAATATCTTTCGCTTGATATATTTTCTCCGAAAATAAAAAATGCCGCGCTGACAATTCCCTGTCTTTTGGTCGCGCTGAACAACCTTCCCTTTATCGCGCTTATTCGCGGTACCGCATCCGTAGCGGCTCCCGTCGGCAGAATAATTCTGCTTGCGACAAGCTGTCTTGCCGTCGCGGCTTACGAGGAGATTGCGTTCCGCGGAGTGCTTTTTCTTTCCCTCTGCAAATCGCACAGGACGAAAAAAGGCATCTTCTTTTCCGCCGTGATATCCTCCGCCGTGTTCGGACTGTTCCATCTGCTGAACCTTATAGACGGCGCCGGAATAGGCGCTGTGATTATGCAGATCGGCTATTCGTTTCTTATCGGCGGGATGTGCGCTGTTGTTCTGACAGCCTGCGGGAGCATTTTTCCCTGTATAATTCTTCACGCGATATTCAACTTCTGCGGCGGTCTCGTTCCGACGCTCGGCGCAGGCTATGAAACCGTATGGGACGCGGCAACCATTATAATAACGGCGGCTCTGGCGATGATATGCGCCGCAATTCTGATAATTTATCTTGTCCGTCGCGGTGACGAAAACATAAATTCTTTTTATCTGTATTGATTTTGAAAATTAAAAACGGCCTGCCTGTCGGCAAGCCGTTTTTTTGTTTCTGATATTACATTCCGCCGAAGCCGGAGTGCTCGATACCCTGAATGAGATATCTCTGACAGAACAGATACATGATGATAAGAGGAAGTATGATAAGCATACCTGCCGTGTTTTTAACGGCAACCTCAAACGTCTCGACGTATGCGCCCGCCTGCTTGCTGATTTCTTCAAGCGATGCGGGAAGTCTCTGCCAGAACGAATTTGACGTCAGCAGTGTGTGTTCGGAAGCGTTCAGGAACGTATTCGTATAGAAAATATCCGTCCACTGCCACGAGAATGACAGTATGAATACCGTGATAAGCATCGGTACCGAAAGAGGAAGGATAATCTTTATAAACGTCTTGAAAACGCCGTAGCCGTCAACATATGACGATTCTTCAAGCTCATCCGGAACGCCGCGATAGAACTGTCTCATAAGGAATATGAACAGACCGTTCTTGAATGCAAGTCCCGTAAGTGAGAGGAAGAATATCGGAACGTAGGTATTGTAGAAGCCCTGCGTGAAGCCGAGAGCGTTACACAGTCTCGACAGGTCTATTCCCAGTATTGACGGGTACATGAAGTGCATTGTAAACGAGGAACCGAGTATTTGATGAGGAACAATCATCGTCAGCACGACGAGAAGGAAAAGCAATTTGTTTCCCTTGAATTTGAACTTCGCAAAACCGTATCCGACCATCGCGCAGACGAATGTCTGAATGAGCGCGGTCGAAATCGAAAGAAGGAAGGTATTGAGAAGTGCGCGGAAATAATGGTTCTCAACTATGAGGAATTTCCATGTGTCCGTCGTCGGATACTTCGGAATGAGCTTTATCGTTCCGAGCTTAAGATACATGATGTCCTTCGGGCTCATGAACGACGTTGAAATCTTGGAAAAGAAGGGGAAAAGAATAATGTATGAAATACCGAGGAGAAGCACGAATCTGAATATCGCCACAAGAATTTTCTTATAGAAATATGCGTTCAGATACTTCGCTTTCAGCCTTTCGCGGAGCGGAGCTCTGTCAAATTCCACTCTTATCTTGTTTTTGCTTTCTTTCTTGACACGGGGTGCCATTGTGTTGTTATCCATAATTATCTCATCCTCCCTTCTCAGTCGTTACGACGCTGATAGAACACGATTTTTCTTGAAATCAGCGCCACCAGCAGAAGCGTTATTATAACCAGCGCAAAGTATGACCATGCCGCTGCCGCCTGTTGACCGTTGACGGTTGTCGTATCCGCCATTGAAAGAATATAGGACATTACCTTGTTGCTTTCAGAGGTGAACGAGTCGATAACCGTGTATACGGAGTTTGCAAGGATTATGGGGCTTATCATAGGAAGCGTTATCTTCCAGAAGATTTCCCATGACGAAGCGCCCTCCATCTGGCACGACTCGTATATCGAAGGCGAGATGGACTGAAGTCCCGCAAGGAATATCAGCATCTGTACGCCCGAACGGTTTACTATTTCGTAAATGTTCGTGATAAGCTTTGTGACACTGCTTACCAGCGTCGTTCCTATTCCCAGACTTTCAAAAAGCGCCGCAATATCCATTCCGTCGACAAGGTCGCCGAGGCCTCCTCCGCCGACGCTCCCCATATCAATGGAGCCTGTCGCGCTCATACTTTCGAGCAGAGCGTTTTCATAGTCTATCTTTGCGATGATTCCCGCGCCGACAACAACCGGCACGAAGAATATTGCTCTGAACGCCGCTCTGCCTATCATCTTCTGGTTGAGAAGAATGGCAACGAAGAGCGAGAGCATGATAATCGCAATGACTTCGACAATCTGTGTTGCAAATCCGGTGAACATTCTTTCAAGGAAGGTTTCGCCCGTTTTTGTATCAATCGTCTTTGTGAGAATGGACTGATAGTTTGAAAATCCCACCCATGTCAGCGAATAACCGCCGCCGCGTGCCGCGGGAATTTTTGAATACGAGGCAAAGCTGTAACCGATGGACTCCGCTATGATTCCGATGTAAAAGACTATAAGTCCTATTACGAACGGAAGCACGAACAGCCATCCGGCTCTTGCCTTTTTCGCGCTCAGAGAGACTGACTTTTTGGGTATCAACCTTTTTATAAACGCGGAAAATTTATTTTCGCTCTGTGTTTTATCCATATAAGGTCAATCCTCCTTTCAGTTTCCGGCATATGCAAAGCTGTGCTTTGCAATTACCGCATATTCGAGCGTGCCCGTCTCGGCAATCACTCTGTCTGCCGTTGTGTTGATATACATTATCTTTCCGTCCGCGCCGACAACCTTGAGTACGTTGTTCTGCTTCGGCATGGAAGATACCGTATTTTGAAGTGTTTCCTTTGCGCGTGCAATCTGAATTGCGTTTCCGGAAGCGATTGCGCTTTCATAGCTTTCGAGCGCGGCTTCAAACGTCTTGAGACCGATTGCCGTGGGCTTGTAAGCCGTTACGGCTTCAACGGAGCTTATGGGAAGCTCTGTTTCTTTGACATCAGACTTTTCGACAAAGTTTTTCGCGGGAATTGTGAATACTCCCTTTTCTCCTTCGACAACAACATCAAAGCTGTTGTAGTTGATGAAGAAGGTCTTTGTCTTTCCGTTGTCGGATTCATACGTTACGGAAACGACGTTCTTTTCGTAGTTTCTCTTCATAACCGCTTCGCAAAAGTCGAGCGCGGATTTTGCGTTGTTGTATGCTGCGAGCTTTGCAACCTCAACCGCCGTTGCCGCAGAATAGTCCTTCTGGTCGGCGACGAGTCTGTCAACCTCGGCAACCGCTGCTTCATATTCCGCTCTTGCCTTTTTGCAGTCGGCTGTGAGTCTGTTGTAAGTTCCGAAGAGGATTGCTGCGGAGGATTCGTCAAGGCTGAGTGCCTTTTCGGTTTCGTGCGTTGTGATTGTCGCATTCTGGAGAGTGCCGATTGCGTCATTGAGCGTCTTATAGAGCGACACTACCTGCGGCAGCCACAAATCAAAGCTTACCGCGTAATAATCGGAAAGCATGCTGCCCTTGAGAAGCTCCGTGTTCTGATACGAAAGCGTGAAATAGAGTGCCGCGCCGTTTTCAATGGACTTGAGAAGTCTGTACTGAACGTCGCCTTCAAGGTTCATCGGCGTGCCCGCATAGTTCGCATAGCCGTGAAGCACCATTCCCGCAAAAGGAACGGACGCCGTCGAAACGGAGAAGCCGCTGTTATCAAGGCTGAAGTCAACTATATCGGTTACATAAGGAAGCGTGAATGCGTTTCCGCCGGAAACAAGCACCTTGCCGTTGTCGGCTTTGAGCTTTTTAAGGAATTCCGTTGTGTAATATTTTGAGTCCTCGCGGGTGATGGGGTCGTCCTCATCGAAGTCGGACGAGAGCATCGAGCCGAGAGACGATACGCCGATTGCGCCGACGTTGTATTTGAGATATTTCTTTGCGAATTTCTCATAGATAGCTTCAAAGGAGCCTGTGGATACAACGTTTCTTGCACCGCCGGCAAGCACCATCTGCCATACGTAGTCGTAATCGCGGACCATTTTGTATTTGCCTATCATGGATTTTGCCGCATACTTCTTGAAGGAGAAGCCTGCGTTTGCGTCGAGATAAGAGACGCTTGCAAAATCGTAATCGGGATAAATCGTCGCGCCGTGTTCCTCGGCATATCTGAGCAGCTTTTCAAAGCCCTTCTTGCCGCCGAGAACGCCCGGCCATTTGACCTTTGTTATAACGTTGCCCGTCTCCGTCATAAGAATACGGACATCGTTTATATTGCTCTCGCCGAGGATATTGCACATCTTCTGAATGTCTTCATAAGATGTGAGAGCCTTTTTCTTTGATATCGGGAATGAAAGAAACTTCTCATATGCCGTTGTATAGCCGAAGGTATTGATATAGAGCGGCATTGTCGTATCGTTTTCAAGATCCTTGATCTTTTCCATACCGCCGGTCTTTATAAGATAGTTTCTGTAAGCCGCCGCCATTCCGACGTAAGACGGATAATAATAGTCCTTTACGTTGTTCTTCTCTGCGGCAACGGGGTCTGTGAGAAGGATATATCTTATAGTGTAATTTCCGAGGTACTTCGTATCAACCGTGCCGGAAAGAGCTGCCGAGCCGCCGCTGCCGCCGCTTGCCGTCGATCCGGATGACGCCGCCGCGGAAGCGGTTGCGTCCACCTGCTTTACGGTGAAGCTCGCGGTAACCGTGTTGTATTCGCAGTTGCCGCCGCCGCTCGCTCCGTAAACGTTTCCGATATACGCCGTAAGCGAAGCGAACGATTCGCCCTCGGTTATAACTCCGAGCCAGCCCGATTTGTGCGCAACCACATCAACCTTTGCGGCACGACCGGAGCGTTCGGTTGTTATTGTTTCGTTGTAATACTGGGTAAGACCGAATACAGGCAAACGGTATTTGGCGATATTTTCGTTCACGTCCGCGCTCGCAAGCTCTCCGCTTACGTAGTCCGGACCGTAAATTTTTCCGCCCTGCGAGCCTTTCGTCTTTACCGTGCCGTCGTCATTGTAATATTCAATGATTGTGCCGCTGCCGTCGGGAATGAAGAGGTATCCGCCCGTTCTTGTGATGTTGCCCGTCGACTTTGTCGAGGCGCATCCGAAGTACGGAAGAAGCGATATGCTTTCAAGCATATAGTTTGTCTCGTTGTAACGGATACTCTTTGAAGGAATCGAAGCGGAAAGCCCGTGCTCGTCGATTGTATACTCAATGGCAAGACGGAACAGTGCCGGCTCCTTCGCGTCACCCTCATACATTGTAAGCTCGTGGTCATATTCGAGCTCGTCATATGTGTATTCGGGGCAATATTTTCTTATAAGCGCTTCCACCTTTTTTACAACACGCGCGCTCTGCTGATTGAGAACGTATATAACCATGTCATGGTTGGCTGCAAGACATTTGTAGCCCGTGTCCGCATCACGCCATATGCTGACGTATACCGCATTGTCGGGGTCTGTCTGGTCGAGGAGCCTATAAATATTTGCCTGAGAGTCTCTCTCTCCGTTGATGAAGAACGAATTGAACGTATTCAGCTCGTCCTTTGTCATATTGGATCTCTGAGCATCGAGAATATTATAAATTTTTTCTTCAAAACGGCTCTTTTCTATCCAGTAAGGAATGAGTCGCTTTGATTCAACCGTACCGAGCGCATACTCAACGCGGACGCCGTTTGTAAGCGTTTTGAACGTAATCTGGTCGCCGTTCATTGCCGCGTCCTTGAAGGAATTGAATATGCCCGTTGACTGCGTCTCGACATCCGTATATGAAAGGATGACCTGAGACATCAGCGCCTGACGGTGTGTTTCGTTCGTTTTTGCGTTTACCGCAACGTCATAGGGGTTTGAAAATACATATTCGCCTGTTTTGAGGTTTTTGAGCGCGAATTCGCCGGACTTTCTGTCGAAATACATCTCGTATCCGTATTCATCGCTCTTATACATCATTTCCATCGTATCGACCTTTTTCTGCTGATCCGTATACGCCGTGGAATGATAATTTTCAATCGCCACTTCTTCTGCTGCGCGGGCGGAAACGCAGAAAACCGGTATTATCATCAGTGCGGCAAGAAAAAGTGCCGCGATTCTTTTCATTTTCATGCAGATTCCTCCCTTCTTATCTTTGCATCGCTATCTCTTCTATTATGCCGGATATAAAGCCCACCATCTTCTGAAGAAGATTGAAGAACAGCATAACTATGAACATAATGAAAAGCATACCGAGTATCGTGCCGAATGTTGCAAGAATGTTTTTGCCCATTGAGTAGCCGTGTGTTGTCATTGTGCCGAAGAAGATGAGAAGTCCTACCCAGACGAAGCCGAGCGTGTTTACAAGCGTAAGCATCGCGCCTTCTCCTTCAACCGCAACGTTTGAAAGGATCGTTGTCGGTATCAACGTGAGCGTCATCGGGAGGAGCGAATACGACGTCGCTATGAAAATATCCTTAAGGGTTCCTTCGCCGTCGAAAAGCGTCGTTACGCACCAGTTTGCAATGCACCAGAGTGCAAGCGGAACAACAACCGTCGCAACCATATAAAGTATGTTGAAGGTGTTGCCCGAATAAGCGGAGTAAGGATTGAAGATATATGCCATGCCGACGGAGTTATATATAACCGTGACGCATGCAAGCGCAACATGGAATATCGCGCCGCGAAGCGATCCGCGCTTTTCGTGCTTCAGATCCCAGAAGCCGTCGAACGGGTGCAGTATCAGATGGAATGCAAAGAGCACTTCCTCCCAGAAGGTGCGCTTGCCGGTTTTCGTCGTTCCCGCGTCGTTCTTCTTCTTTATCGCCGAGAAGGCTTTCACGAGAAGGAATATAATTACCGCCAGAACGACAAGAACAACGAGGAAATACTTTTCAACCCACTGCTTGCGGAGCATTCTGAAACATTCGGAATAGTTCGTTGTGTCAGTTGCGGCTTTGAAGTATGTCATTGCCTCTTTGTACTCGTTCTGAAGGAAGAGGTTTTCGCCTATTCCGACGTAAGCGGAGTCAAAGTTGTTGTTTCTCTGGAGAATTTCTTTCCATTTTGTAAGGGCGTTATCGTAATCGCGCGCGTTGTTATACTGAATTGCGGAGTCGATAAGAGAGCCGTATTCCGTGCGCTTGAACACCGTGATAACGCTTCCCCTGCCCTGTACTATGCTCTGACCGAGAACATAAATATCGGAGCCGACATAAACAATCGCTGTCGGGGATTTAAGGTTGCCGAGCTGGCTTCCCGTGTCGCCGAAGGCGTAAAGAAGCTGACCGCGGCTGTCGTAGGTGAATATTCTGGAGCGGTCACGGTCGATTGTCGACCATGTTCCGTTCGGTCCGAGGGTGACGTCAACGAGCTTTGAAGGTCCCTTTACGGGAGCGCTGGACTTGGTGTCCTGCTTAGATACGAATTTAACCTCGCCTATCGGCATAAAGAAGCCGTTACGGATCATAATGTCCTGACCTGCCGCATTGAGCTGCTTGACGGTTGCATAGTCGGCATCGCCGCCGAGAAGCTTTGTTTCAAGGCTCGTGTCCGCGGTTGAATCCTTTGTGTCGCCGAAGGTTGTAACCCAGATGAAGTCCTCTTTGTCGATTGAAATATTCTTGTATGCAACGGAGTTGTAGGTTTCGGTTACGGTGTTCGGGAAGAGCACCCTTCTGATTCTTACCGCGAGCGGAACGGACGATTTCTGAACACCGACAAAGCCCTGGAAGGAGCCGTCGGCATTGATTGCGAAAATGCCGCTGAACGTCTGGTTTGAAACGATATACATTCTGCCGGAGGAGTCAACCGCCATTGCGATCGGACGGAACTTTTCGCTCGAACCCATAACGTCCGCTTCGGGAGCGTTTATGATATGGTCAAAATTGAATTCAAGATCGAACACAACGATTCTTGCGTTTTTTGTATCGCAGATGTAGATGTTCTTGTTGTTTACAAATACGCCTTCACATTCGGAGAGCTTATCCGGAACACCCTGCTCGTTTACGAACTCTTTGATTTCCGTGATATACTGGGCGTTGCTGTCAAGCACGACCACCCTGCTGTTACCCTTGTCGGCAATGTAGAGCTTGCCGTCGGGAGCGACGAACAGATCCGCTGCGTCGCTGAGCGGCGTATCCATATTCATCGTGTAATAATCTATTTCCCTGTCGGGAACGTATGCCGCGGGAGAATAGGCCGGATCCCCGTCCATTGTATAAGTATAGGTCTTATACGGAGTTGAAGCCGCCGATACCGAAATCACCGAGGATATGAGCAGCAGCATAACGAACACGAGGGATATTGTTTTGATGGTTTTCTTCATTTATTATATATCCTCTCTTTCGTCAGTCTTTCATACCGGAGGTCGACATCGTTTCAACGATCTGGCTCTGGCTGAATACGAATACGGCAATAGGCACGAGCATCATTACAACCGTTGCCGCACAGCCTACGCCGGCACGCGCAACGCCGCCCGATACTATCTGCTGAACCGCATAGTTGAAGGTTTTGAGCTGCTCGCTCATGATATACGTGGACGAACCCATATTCCAGAGATCCTTGAACGAATACACGATAAGCGTCAGCCATGCGGGCTTAACCATCGGCATTGCGATTGTCCAGTATGTGCGAAGCTCCGAGGAGCCGTCCAGACGGGCGGACTCAAGCACCGCGTCCGAAATGCCCTGCTCCATGAACTGCTTCATAAGGAACATTCCGAGAGTCGAACCCCATGCGGGAATAATGATTGCAAGATATGTGTCAACCCAGCCGAGTCGGCTCATCGTGATGTAGTTTACAACGCTCGCAACCGTGGGGTGGAACATGAGCGAAAGTCTTACAAGACGGAACAGAAGCGTTCTGCCGGGGAATTTTATCTTCGATACGACGTATGCCGCAAGCGAGCCGCAGAAAAGGTTTCCGAACGTTCCGGCTACGGAAATAAGTATCGTATTGAAAATATATCTTGAGAAAGGCACCCATGAGTTTGACATCGCCTTGAACATGTCTGAAAAGTTTGAAAGAGTCGGCTTTACAACATAGAATTTCGGGGGATACGTCCAAAGCTCATCCATGGGTTTGAGTGACTGAATTACAACATAATACATCGGGATAAACATGAAGAGTCCGAACACGATGAGGAATATGCTTATTCCGACGTCGCCGCCTGCCGAACGGCTGAGGACAACTTTATGGTTTCTTGTTCTTAATTTTGCCATATCACTGCCCCACTTTCGAAAGTACTTTGTTTACGAGGAGGTTACATCCTATCATTATTACAAACAGGATGGTCGCAATCGCGGAAGCGTAACCGACCTCATATCGCTGACCGCCGTAGTCCTGAAGGTGGTGAACTATCGTCCATGCGCAATAGTTTACGCTGGGGAAGCCCGCAAGCGCGGTAACTATATCACCGAAGCCGAAGGACTGCGTTATTGCCATTACCGCACCGAACAGAAGCTGCTGCTTCATGTTCGGAAGGGTGATATACCAGAACTCCTGCCAGCGGTTGCGGACGCCGTCCACCGCGCCTGCTTCGTACTGCGATTTGTCGATGGTCTGAAGACCGCCGATAAATGCAAGGAATGCGGTACCGAGCGATGTCCACAAGGCAACGACTATACAGAGCGGCATAACGTATTTTTCGTTCTGGAAGAACTGAATCGGCGATGTTTCAATGCCGTAACGGAGCAGCAGGTAGTTGACATAGCCGTAGGAGTCGCCGTCGAATGCAACCTTCCATATAAGGTATACACCGCCGGAGATCGAGGGTGCGTAGAAGATAAGAGTTACAACAGCTCTTACCTTCGGCGGCAGCTCGTTTATGAACCACGCCGTTATAAGCGAAAGCAAATAGGAAACGGGTCCTGTGATTACCGCAAATATAAGCGTGTTCTGAATTGCCGTAAGGAATATATCGTCGTCAAAGAGGAGACGAAGATAGTTTTCGATAAAGACGAATTTCGCGTCTTCGATAAGGTTGAACACCGTAAAGCTGTAATATATCGAAAGGATAACGGGACCGACCGTGAACGTAAAGAATATAAGGAAATACGGCAGCGCCATGATATAAGCGTGATAATTGCGCTTTATTTCCTTCCATGTCCACTGCAGCTTCGTCATATCCTTGCGCGATACGGGTCTGCGCACGGCTTTTACGGGCGTTTTGGAATTGTCAGACATATTCCGGTTTTCTCCTTTTCTTGTGATTTGGATTTGACGTTTATCTGCTTAAGCATCCTTTTTGTCGTCATCGGATGATTTTGAAGGAATGTAGAACTGTCTTGAAAGCTCTTCTCTCTTTCTGTCCATTTCGCTGTTGATTGTGTTGATATAGGTCATAATGGATTCTGCGGGGTCTGCCTGCTTGTTGTAAACGGCAAGGAAGGCAAATCCGACGTAACGCGAGATGATATAGCTTCCGGGCATTTCGTTCACGCAGTAAAGATTCGGGATGATACGCTTCAGCTCCTTAACCTCGGACGCCGTCCATGACATCTGGTCAAAAGCGTTGACGTTCGCCGTGGCATATTTACCTGCGGGACCGAGCAGCGCGATAAGTTCGTTTGCATAACGGCTCTGGATGTTGTCTCTCATCCACCATTCCATGAAGCAGAAGCCCGCCTCGTCCGTGCCGCGTTCCTTTGCGTCCTTCATGAGTACCATTGCGGATACAGCGGAGGGGGTTGCGTGGTTTACGGTGCCGTCTTCACGTTCAACGCCGGGAAGAAGCGTGAAGCCCCAAAGGCCTTTAAGCTCCGTAGCGTAGATTGTGAACTGGTTGTAGAATGAAATATAGTCGGCTATCAGTACCGGCATTTCGCCCGTGCGGAAACGGTTTGCCGAGTCATACGTTATCGGGAAACGGTACTGAGTATAGAATCTGCACATCTGGTCGAATGCGCGGAGCGATGCGTCCTCTCCGAACGATACCGAACGTCCGCCGTCGGTATAGAGCGAGCCGCCGTTCTGATACATGAACATATAGAACGTTGTCGTCGCCGCGCCGGAGGTTCCCAGTCCGACCATGTAGTTTTTGGACTGGAGCTTCGGCACCATCGACTTGAATTCAGTCCATGTCTGCGGAATCGAAATACCGAGCTCCGCGAGAATGTCCTTACGATAGAACATTACGTTGAACGACTGCGCCTGCGGAATACCGTAGACCGCCGTCTGTCCGTTCGTTGAGTCAAGCGCAACGGTGAGAGGCGTCATCGAAGCCTCGCTGAAGCGCGATTTCAGCTCTTCAAAGCCGTCATATCCGCTGACGTCAAGAAGCGCGCCACGGACGGCATAGTCGATAACCGTCGTCTGACCTTCGCCCATCATGACATCGGGTCCGACGCCGGCAAGCGTCGCGGGGAGAAGCGTTCCGCCCGCCACCAGCTTGAGGTTGACGGATATATAGGGATAGCTGTTTCCGAAGTCCTCGTCTATAAGGTCGCGGATTATCTGCGCATACTCGCGCGATACCGTCGTCCATACGCTGACCTGAACGACATCATGGTCACCGGAGGAGGAAGCAAAGGAATAGCCGTTGTAAACAAAGCTGTATGCAAAAGCCTTGACCTCGAAAGCAAACTCCTGGAAGAAGTTTCCGTTTGCCTTGGGGAGCTTGTCGCCGGCGGGCTGGACTACGATATAGTCTATCGTGAGCGACTGCTCGGTGATGTTGTTCAGCCATGTGCCGAGAGTACCGATGTGGTTTTTGAGAGCCGTGAAGTTCTTTGCAATCTGCCCTTCACTGTCTCTGTTCATTTTTGCAAGTATCTGGGCAACGTTGAGAAGCGTTGCGGAGTTTGAGCTTGCCTTGTTTTTGTTTATCTTTCTGAATTCTTCGGAAAGCGCGGTGAGTCTTTCGGAAAGGACCTTCATCTCCGCAATCTCGTTCGGAATACGGGTGTAGAAGTCGTAGTTCATATACGAGTCGGGGTTGGTGCCCGTTATCTGAAGAATTTTGAGATAAATCGCATTTATTTTTGTCAGGCAGTCGCTGACCTCGGAATAAATCTCGCCGAAGTGACCGAGCGTAACCTCAAGGGAAAAGGTATGCTTGCCTTCGGAAAGGTAAATTTCAAATTCCGTTGTGCCGTCCGAAAGAGGACCTATCTGCCAGCTCTTGTCGTATGTGAATTCAAGGTTGTTCGCTTCTTCAAAGGGAACCTTGCCGTCGACGCGGAGTCTTCTCGAAACGAAAAGTCCCGCAACCGCGTTCTGAAGGTATCTCGGGTTTATCGTGTACATTCCCGCCTTGCCTTCTTCAACGGTTATCGTCCATTCATACCACTGACCCGTTGAGCTCCAGTTGGAGCCGCCGATTGTGTTGAGTCGCTGATAGCAGGCGTGCTGCGGACTCGTTATGGACGATGTCGAATCGCTGACGGCATATAGGGTACCGTCGGACGTTGCGGAGTAATGCTCCGCTTCGATATATATTTTCGATCCTGCGGGAGCTGCCGTGTAGCCCTTGCTTCTGCATTCTTCCAGATATTCCGCATAGGTTTTCTGAATGTTTCTCTTGCGGAGGGTTACGGTTTCAAGCACGAGCGCTTCCTTCTGGGCTTCAAGCGTTATCGTGTTCGTGCCTTTTTCAAGGTAGAAATAGAAATCGCCGCTGTAATAGCCCGTGGGGTCGCAGACCGAATAAGTAAGCCATTCGGGCGCGTTTACCTTTGAGGGTCGCTTTTCGTTATGGTTTCCGTCTTCCTCGAAATAGATTTTGCCCTCCTCGTTGCGGAGGTAGTTGTCTGTCCATCTCTTCGGGAAAACGATGTTTCTGACCTCGTTTACCGGAACGTGACCGTTTATACGGAGAGTACGCTCGACGTTTGTCGCTCTTTCGCTTATCGGATAGTATCCGAATTCAATGGCATAAAGCCCGCTCTCCGGAACGTCGAACGTCCACGTAACAGAGCCTGCGTCGGTCGTCATAAGTACGTTCTTTCTGCCGTCAAGCTCGTCGATTACGCCGAACTTGCTGTCGGCGCCTTCGCCGGATCCCGCCTTATGCTCCGAATAATCAACCGCGCGAACGGTTATCGGCTTTCCGTTATAAGACGGTGCAGAGGCATATTTTTCCCTGTACTCTGCCCATTTGATGTCGCTGAGAATTTCAAGCGTCTCCTTCACGTAGTCCTCTTCGCCGGAACCGGACGAAGTGAGGACGGGCTCTGCGGCAATCGCCACAAGAAGCGCGGAAGTGAGAACGAACAGTGAAAGTATCGCTGCGACAATTCTTGCAAAGAATTTCTTTCTCATGAATTTCCTCCTGCGGATTAAAAAATGCGAACCGTCCCAGCCGGCTGATTTCCGGCGCGGGACGGAAAAATTTTATACACAGATAATATCATAAATATTCATATAAAGTCAATTGTTAAATTTCGTTTCGGCGGCGATATTTTTCAGATTTTGCCGCCGTTTTTCGTACTTTTCGGCAGATATTCCCTTGCGGCTCCGCAAATTCGGTTTTCGTGTTTTCGTCTGCGGATTGCCGCTTGCGCGGTCGACAGAGTTTCATTCCCGCCCTCCGTAAATTTTTATTACCGAATAATCAAGCAGTCATCGGGGTTTTTGGGATTTGTTGTTTTCGCTCCGCCGTCAACGGTAAATATAATTTAACACAATCCGCAGACGTCGGAACGGAAAAAGCACCGCGCCGTTTGTGCCTGTTGCACAAAAAGCGGGGTGCTTTTTTTACTCTTTGTTATAATTGACAAAAATCCGACGCTCAAATATCGCATATGTCGATTTTTCAAATATTATTCTAATAATTATGTACAAACGATTGCCAAATTATTAGAAAATCCTTATATTGCCATATTCAGTCCGTTTCGTCCGAGAGACGTCGGACCTCATTCCTCTCGCTCTATAACGCCACCGAAGGCGATTGCGTCGCCGTCGTAAAACACAGCCGACTGTCCCGGCGCCGCCGCGCGGACAGGCTCCGAAAAACAGACCTTCGCCGTTTCCCCGTCAATCGTCACCTTTGCCGCGACGGGTGCCGCCGCATATCTTACCTTGACCGAAAGCCCGTATTCGCCGCTTTCCGTCGGTAACAGCTTCTGAAAATTGAGTTTGCCGACAGTTATCCGGCTTTTGTACAGGTCTGCGTCGTCGCCGACGGTAACGGTGTTTTTCACGGGGTCGATATCCGTCACGAAAACGCGCCTTCCCGCCGCAATTCCGAGTCCCCTTCTCTGACCTATCGTATATGCCGCAATCCCCTTGTGTCTGCCGAGAATTTTCCCGTCCGCATTTATGAAATCACCCTCCGGCATATCGCCCTTGACCCTGCGTACAAAGTCGATTGCGTCCTCATCCGGAAGAAAGCAGACGTCCTCGCTCTCGGCTATATCGGCAGACGGCATATTCGCGCTTCTCGCGCTCTCACGCACATCGGTCTTGACCATATCTTCAAGCGGGAAAATTATTCTCGCGAGCTGCTCCTGCGCAAGATTCCAGAGCATATAGCTCTGGTCCTTTGCGGCGTCGCGTCCTTTTACGACAAAATATCTGCCGTTTTCGTTCCGCACGCCGGCATAATGACCGGTTGCTATACAGTCACAGCCGAGCCTGTCGGCTTCGCTTATAAGTCCTGCAAATTTCACGTTTCTGTTGCACACGACGCACGGATTCGGAGTCCTTCCGCCCGCATACTCGTCCGCAAAATACGTTTTGACCTTCTCATCAAACTCTTTCCGCAAGTCAAGCGAGGAAAAAGGCACGGAAAGCGAATCGGCGCACTCGCGTGCGCCGGTTGTATCCGTAAATTCGTGCATTATAAGCGTTGTCCCGAAGACCTCGTAGCCCTCGTTTTTCAGTTTGAGCGCGGAAAAACTGCTGTCAAGTCCTCCGCTCATTCCGAGAAGAACCCGCTTTCCCATCACTTTTCCTCTCCGTCGCGGGAGTGAAAATGACCGTGCTCCTCTGCGTGGCAGCAGGAGGAGCAGCAGCCGTCGCAGGCACCGGGAACTTCCTTGTCTATTCCGTTGCGCTTATAGTAATCGGCGATAGCCGCCTTGACCGCCTCCTCCGCAAGCACGGAGCAATGTATCTTTGCCGGAGGCAATCCGTCGAGGGCCTCAACAACCGCCTTGTTGGTCAGAGTGAGAGCCTCGTCTATGCTGTGACCCTTTATCATCTCCGTTGCCATACTGGACGTTGCGATTGCCGAGCCGCAGCCGAAGGTCTTGAACTTGACGTCAACGATTATTCCGTCCCTGACCTTGATGTACATTTTCATTATATCTCCGCAGACCGCATTGCCGACCTCGCCGACGCCGTCCGCATCCGGTATTTCACCGACGTTTCTCGGATGGGTGAAATGATCCATTACCTTTTCGCTGTAAAGCATATGTTCATATTCCTTTCGATTAAACTTTTACGTTGTAAATCGGGCTCATATCGCGCAGCCTCTGAACTATCGGAGGCAGCTTTTCGAGGATATAATCGATGTCCTCGTCCGTCGTTTCGTGCGTTATCGAAAGACGGAGTGAGCCGTGCGCCTGCTCGTGCGGAAGACCTATCGCAAGCAAAACGTGCGAAGGCTCAAGCGAACGAGAGGAGCAAGCGGAGCCGGTCGAAGCGCATATTCCCTCCTCGTTGAGAAGGAGCATAAGGCTTTCGCCCTCTATAAATTCAAACGAAACGTTCACGTTTCCGGGGAGTCTTCCCTCTCTCGGCCCGTTGAGACGGGAATACGGTATTTTTGCAAGTATTTCGTCTATAAGTCTGTCGCGCTTTTTCGCAACGAGGTCGAGCTTGTCGATTTTCGACGTCGCAATTTCAAGTGCCTTTGCAAAGCCGACTATATACGGGACGTTCTCCGTTCCCGAGCGCTTGCCGGACTCCTGCCCGCCGCCTTCGATGAGATTACGGATTCTCACTCCGCGTCTTATATAAAGCAGTCCGATGCCCTTCGGAGCGTGGAGCTTGTGTCCCGATGCGGACAACATATCAACGCCGAGCTCGTGAACGTTTATCGGCACATTGCCGACAGCCTGAACGGCGTCCGTAAAGCAAAGAACGCCTTTTTCGTGGCATATCTTCGCAATTTCCGGAATCGGCATTATCGTTCCGATTTCGTTGTTTGCATACATTATTGCAACGAGCGTCGTGTCCGGTCTTATTGCCTTTTCAACGTCCGCGGGCGATACTCTGCCCTCGGAATCGACGTCGAGATAAGTGACCTCAAAGCCCTCTTTTTCAAGCTCCTCGCAGGTGTAAAGTGCCGCATGATGTTCAACCTTTGACGTTATTATGTGCTTACCTTTTTTGATGTTTGCGTATGCCGCGCCGCGTATCGCCCAGTTGTCGGACTCCGTGCCGCACGAGGTAAAATATATTTCGGACGGAAGTGCGCCGAGACATGCCGCGACTCTCGCTCTTGCGTCATCAAGTATTTCTCTTGCGTGCTGACCCTTGTCGTGCAGGCTCGAAGGGTTTCCCCAATCGGTTGTAAGACACGGCATCATCGCCTTTATTACTTCCTCTGAAGGCGCCGTTGTAGCCGCGTTATCGGCATAAACGAATCTTTTTTCCATTGTATTCACCTTATCTTTTTTATTGATTTGCTTTGTATTTTTCGCTTTCGGCAACAGCCAGTCTGTCACATCTTTCATTGTACGGATGGCCGGCATGACCCTTTATCCATACAAAGCGCACGGTGTGTTTTTCAAGAAGTCCGAGAAGCTTTTCCCATAAGTCAACGTTCAGCGCGGGTTTTTTGTCGCTCTTTATCCAGCCCCTGTCGCGCCAGCCGTACACCCAACCCTTTTCGATTGCGTCTATGACGTATTTCGAATCCGAGGTTATCGTCACGTCGCACGGCTCATTCAGCGCGGAAAGACCGGCAATCACGGCGGAAAGCTCCATTCTGTTGTTCGTTGTGTCAGCCGCGCCCCCCGAAATTTCCTTTTCTTTTTTTCCGTACACAAGTATGCAGGCATACCCTCCGGCACCGGGATTTCCGCTGCACGCGCCGTCGGTATAAATATCAACCTTTTTCAAAACGTGCGCCTCCCCTCCCGATATCCGACCTATTATACAATAAGTCATCGGCAAAATGCAATAATATTTTTATGAATTTTCGTAAAAATTATCATAAAATTTGCGTTTTTTTCGTTTCAGACGCAATTTTCTGCCGTCTCATGCTCTTTTTTGTTTACGGTTTACTTGTTTCCGCCGTTTTTTATCAGCTCCCAATAAGCCTTTGCCGCCTGCTCTGTCTTGTTCTCTCCGAACTCGTAATATTTTTTGTTTTTCAGGTCGTCCGGCAGATATTGCTGACCGACATAATGATTTTTGAAGTCGTGCGGATATTTGTAATTCTGTCCCTTCTGCGCGACGTTTTCGCCGTCGAGATGGACGTTTTGGAGCGTTCTCGGAGGTACCGCTCCCTTGCCGGACGCAACGTCCGCCGCCGCCGCGCCGTAAGCGAGATAGGCGGAATTCGATTTCGGTGCCGTCGCAAGCATAACCGTTGCATTGGCAAGCGGTATTGACGCCTCCGGCAGTCCGAGCTTGAGCGCAGACTCAACACATGCGTGCGTTATTGCCGCCGCCATGGGATATGCAAGCCCGATGTCCTCGCTTGCGATAACCTGTATTCTGCGGCACGCGGAAAGCAGGTCTCCTCCCGAAAGTATCTTTGCAAGGTAAAAAACCGCCGCATCGGGGTCGGAGCCGCGTATCGACTTCTGATATGCGGAAAGCAGGTCGTAATGGCCGTCGCCGGACTTATCAAATCCGCTCATCATAACATCGGGCAGGAACGTCCGCACGCTCTCCGCCGTTATATGTCCGTCGGAAATGACGGCTATGTTTTCAAAAAGATTTATCGCCCTGCGCGCGTCCCCCGCCGACGACTGCGCCATTATGCGCACGGCGTCCGCATCACAGATAATTTCGGCTCCTTTTTCGTCGGAAAGAAACTTTCTCGCCCTCTCAATCGCCTTTGAAAGCGCGTCGGCGGAAAGCGGCTTGAATTCAAACACCGCAGAGCGCGAAATGATTGCGGAATATACATAAAAGTAAGGATTTTCCGTTGTCGAAGCAATCAGCGTTATGCGTCCGTCCTCAATGAATTCAAGGAGAGACTGTTGCTGCTTTTTGTTGAAGTACTGTATCTCGTCGAGGTACAGAAGAACACCGTCCGAGCCGTAAAGCGACGACGTTTCCGCAACCACCTCTTTTATGTCCGAAAGTGAAGCCGAGGTTGCATTGAGACGTCGCATGGTTTTTCCCGCCGCCTTGGAAAGAATGTTTGCCGCAGTCGTTTTTCCGGTGCCGGACGGACCGTAAAAAATCATATTCGGGATGTGCCCCGTTTCAATCATTTTCGGGAATATGCCGCCGTCCGAAAACAG
Organism: Eubacteriales bacterium; assembly: GCA_018383975.1. GTDB lineage: Bacteria > Bacillota > Clostridia > Oscillospirales > CAG-272 > CAG-841. The sequence goes on from JAHAZT010000060.1 coordinate 31,197, forward strand.
CTTTTCATCGCCGAAAACGTCCGCAAATGTTTCCGGTCTCATTCTGTCCGCAAGAGGTCTTGTAATCATAGTATCCTCCGTAAAATCAAGCGTTTATCTGTGTTTTTTGCATTTTATACATTCGTATATAATTATCCGGTTATGCATTTCATATCGGCAAACGGGCAACCGTCGCACTTCGGCTTTTTCGCATCACAAACCTCTCTGCCGAACATCACGAGTCTGTGACAGAAGTCGCTCTGCTCCTCCGGCGGAACGATTTCCGAAAGCTGTTTTTCAACCTTCGCTGGATCCTTACTTGTGCAGAGTCCGAGCCTGTTTGATATCCTTATGCAATGCGTGTCCGCAACTATAGCCGGCAATCCGTATATGTCACCGATGATAAGATTTGCAATCTTTCTGCCGACTCCGGGAAGTTTCAGAAGCTCGTCCATCTCCTTCGGGACAACGCCGCCGAAGTCTCTTACAATCATCCCGGACATATCCTTTATGTTCTTCGCCTTCACGCGGTAAACGCCGCAGGGATAGACGATTTTCTCGATTTCGGCAAGGTCTCCCTCTGCCATTTTTTCCGCCGTCGGAAAGTGTTCAAAAAGCTCCTTCGAAACGATGTTCACACGCTTGTCCGTGCACTGGGCGGACAGCCTTCCCATCACGAGAAGCCTCCACGGGTCGCCGTCATAGCGAAGCTCACATTCCGCCGCGGGATACTTTCTTTTCAGTATGCCGACGACCTTCTCCGCGCGCTCTTTTTTCTCGGTTACAGTCATTTTTCTTCACCTTTCAGAGCAAACGAAAGCTCAAGAGCGTCCGTTTTGAAGTAGTTTTTCAGCATCGACGAAAGCGTTGAAACGGGCAAGCCCATAACGTTGAAAAAGTCGCCGTTTATGCGTTCGACGAGCTCTGCTCCTCTCGCCTGAATTGCATACGCCCCTGCTTTTCCCATCGGCTCTCCGCTGCGGACGTAATCGTTTATCTGACGCTCGCTTATCGCCGCAAACTTTACGTCGGTTGCGCAGCTTTCCGAATATCTGCAATCTCCGAGTTGCAAAGTCAGCCCGGAATAAACGGTGTGCCAGGAATCCGAAAGAACGCCGAGCGTCAAAGCCGCGTGCAGCTCGCTCTGCGGCTTTCCGATGACCATTCCATTGTAATATACAATTGTATCACACGATATTATCAAGGTATTATCGAGGTTTTCTCCTCTTTCTATAAGTTCTGCTCTTGCGGCTTTGCCCTTTCTCTCGGAAAGAGTGCAGACGTATTCCTCCGGCGAAAGCGCCTCTTTTATATCCTCATCGGCATCGGGAGAAACGACTTCAAAAGGCAAACCCAACATTGCAAGTATTTCCTTTCTCCTCGGCGACGATGACGCCAGAATTATTCTCTTTATCATAATCAGATCCTCTTGAATGCGCCCTTCGGCTTTCCGCCGATTTTATAAGCGCAGATTATTTCCGCAACATCTTTTTTACTCTCGCACGTGAATATAAAGTGCTGAAAAAGTCCCGCACGGGTATATTCGGAAAGCCTGTCCTCCATGCGGACGGGAACGCTGTTATAAAGAACGTTGCGATGTCTGAATTCCCTTCTTATCGGGAATTCCGCGCCCGTTCTGTCCTTGATAAATACAAATTTCCCGTCGCCGCAGAAATTGCATTTTTCAATTTCCGAGGGCAGATTCATTATGTCCCGTATCACGCATTTTTCAAGCGTCATAAGAGGGAGCCTGCCGTATGCAACGGCACCGTATCGACCGCTCGCCTGCATTGCCGCACCCCTCGCAAGCCCGATTTCACACGATTGTATAAAACCGGAAATGCCCATGGAGTATAGTTTTTCGGCACTTTGCGAATTCCAGACGTTCAAGCGCAAATCGCCCGTCATTTCAAAACCGAGACGGCGGCAGATGGGAATTTGCCACATTCCCGTGACAAGCGCATAGCGGATGCCGAGAGTCTTTGCCCTCTCCGCCATCTTCTCTATTTCGGCGGTTTCCGTATCAAGCGCGACGGGCGGAAACGCGATTCCGAGCCTTTCCGCGCTTACAATCTTATATGCTTTTTCGGTCACCGCAAGCGGAACGAATATTCTGTCAAAGAATGTTTGCGCCTCGTCGGGAATATTGTTCACATCTGCAAAATACGCCGTTTTCATATCCGACGACGTTCTCTTTTCGAGCGGCGGCGCAGATTTCAAATTTATATGTTTTTCCGCAGACAGCTTTTTCAGCAGTTCTTCGCACGCATTACGGCGAAGAGCGTTTATCTGCGCGACGCTCATGCGCAGTCCGTCATCAATGTTGACCGTTATATTCTCCGGATCTGCAAAAAACGGCGTTCCTCCAAGTTTTGCCAGCGACTCCCGCACACGCTCCGGACTCATTGAGTTTCCGGCAGCTTCGGGGACGTCGCCGGAAGCCGTAAACGCAACTTTATTTCCGAAAAAAGTCCCGCTCGCGACGACGGTCGCAGGCACACCGCGTTTTATATCGGCACGGAGGAAAATCTCCGCTTTCTTTTCCGGAATTGCCGCGCCGGAAAGCTTTGCGCTCTCTTTTTTGTCATCCGCCGTGCGGACGCCGAGCATTTCCCTGTCGATTTTTCCCGTGTAGTAACCGCATGTAAATCCCGAACGCGAAAACAGCGCGGAAAGCTCCGCAATTTCCTTTTCGCCGGCATTTCTGCCCTCGTCAAGTAGCGTTCTGTATATTTTCGTGACCCCGTAAACATATTCCGGAGACTTCATTCTTCCCTCGATTTTCAGCGACGCAACGCCCATTTCGGAAAGCTCCGTCAGATGTTCCGCAAGGCACATATCTTTAAGGCTCAGAGCATAGCCGCTCTTGCCGTACGGCAGTCTGCAGGGCTGTGCGCACTCGCCTCTGTTGCCGCTCCTGCCGCCTATGACCGAGCTCATAAGGCATTGCCCCGAACAGCTGACGCACATTGCCCCATGAACGAAAAGTTCTGTTTCGATCGGCGACTTTTTTATCAGAATTTCAAGATCACGCCTCGATATTTCTCTCGGTGCGACCATCCTCGAAAAGCCGATTTTTTTCAGTTCTCCGGCGGAATAAGCATTGAGTCCCGTCGCCTGCGTGCTTGCGTGAAGCTCGATTTCGGGACATACAGTGTGTATATAACCGGCCAGCCCGACATCGGCAACTATGAAAGCGTCGACGCCGTAGCGGTAGGCTCTGAAAACCGTTTCCGCCGCGTCTTTAAGTTCTCTGTCCGAAAGCTGCACGTTGACAGTCATATAAGTTTTTACGCCGAGCGCGCGACAATAGCAAACGGCATTTTTTATTGCGTCGTCATCGAAATTCTCCGCAAAGCTCCTTGCCGAAAAACTCTTTGCGCCGAAATATACGGCGTCCGCACCGCCCGCGACGGCTGCGCGGAGAGCCTCCGGCGATCCCGCGGGAGACAGAAGCTCCGGCAGATTATTTGTCCGCATTTGTTTTTTCCTTGAGCAGGGATTTGAGCTTGACGTTCTCATCAAGCAAGTCCAGCGCGCAGACAATCGCCGCCTTTGTCACGTCGACGTCCGCTCCGGAAAGCATCAATGTATGTATTCTTTTGGTCAGCTCTCCGGCGAGCCTTTCGACGTAGGCGGGATTGTCACCCGAGCAGAGCGAGAGATTTTCCCCCGCGACCGATATGCTGTGCTTGTATTTCATAAATTATCTCCTTTCGGCGACAAAACATTCCGTTTTGCTATTGAATACGGCGAAGATTTGTTATATTATAATATTACCGTGCCGCTCCGGCACGCATTTACTCGGATACATTATAATACAAACGGGCGTTTTTTGAAAGACTTTTTCAAAAATTCCGCAAAAAATAAGCAAAAAACGAAAGGAAACGCTGCTATGCGTGAAATAATACTTTGTAAATACGGCGAAATCACACTGAAAGGCGCAAACCGCGCGTATTTTGAAAATCTCCTGCGTGACAGAATCCGCAAGAGAATCGCTCCTTACGGGAAATTCAACGTCTGCTATATGCAGAGCACCGTATATATCGAGCCGACAGACGACAACTGCGATATCGACTCGGCATACGTCGCCGCGAAAAACACATTCGGAGTTGCGGCGGTGACAAGAGCAATCGAAGCCGAAAAGGACATAGAAAAGATTATCGAGACGGCAAAAACGTCGTTTATTCCGTATCTTGACGGCTACAAAACGTTCAAGGTCGAGGGCAAGCGTTCGGACAAAACATTCCCGATGACCTCTCCGGAAATCGCAGCCGAGGTCGGAGGCGCAATTCTTGACGCAACAAACGGCAGAATAAAGGTTGATATTCATCATCCCGAGGTAATTGTCAGAGTTGAAATACGGGATAAAGCCGCATATCTCTGCGCTGGACAGGAAAGGGCTGTCGGCGGAATGCCGACGGGAAGCAACGGCAGAGGACTTCTTCTCCTCTCCGGCGGTATCGATTCCCCCGTCGCGGGCTATATGATGGGCAAGCGCGGCGTGCTTATTGAAGGACTGCATTTTGAAAGTTTCCCTTATACGAGCGAGCGTGCAAAGCAGAAGGTCGTCGACCTTGCGGAAATACTCTCCGATTATACCGGCGAAATTCACCTTCACGTCGTTTCGCTGACAAAAATTCAGGAAGCCCTCCGCGACGGTTGCGAGGAGGACTATTTCACTCTGCTTCTCCGTCGTTCAATGATGAGAATTGCGGAAAGAGTTGCCGAGGAATACAAATGCGAGGCGATAATAACGGGAGAATCGCTCGGTCAGGTCGCAAGCCAGACAATGCAGGCGCTGTGCGTTACGAACATTATGGCACACCGCCCCGTTTTCCGTCCGCTCATAGGTATGGACAAGGAAGAAATCATTGAAGTCTCACGCAAAATCGGCACGTTTGATACGTCTATTCTGCCCTTTGAGGATTGCTGCACCGTATTCACCCCGCGTCATCCGAGAACGAAGCCGGAACTCTGGAAGGTCGAACGCGAGGAAGCAAAGGTCGATCTCGCCCCGCTTGAGGACGAGGCTTTCCGGACACTTTCGACAATCGTTGCGGGCAGAAAATCTTGACAGACTATATATTTTGTGATATTATAATTTTATACCCGAATATGAAAGGAGCGAGCCCATGCCCGAAAATGCATTTCGTCCGTCGCGGATAATTCTTTTCACATCGTGCAAGGGCGGCGTCGGCAAGTCGACCGTGTGCGCAAACCTTGCAATGTCGCTCGCTCTGCGCGGCAAAAGCGTGCTGATGATTGACTGCGACTTCGGAAGCCGCTGTCTTGACCTCGTCGCCGGCTTTTCGGATGACGTCGTCTATGATATTGCGGACGCCGTGCTCGGCAGAGTTTCGCCGGAAAGAGTCATAGTGGCCGACAGGCGCACCGACAAGCTCTTTTTTATTGCCGCACCGTATAATTTCGATACGAGAATGAATATTTTCTCGTTCCGACGCACCGTTTCCGCTTATGCCGCGTGCGGAAAATATGACTATATATTCATAGATACCCCCGGCGGAATCGGCGAGCCGCTTGCATTTGCTTCTTCCGTTGCCGATACGGCGTATATCGTCACATCGCCGACAAGGGCGTCAGTCCGCGCGGCGGACAAAACAGCCGCTTTCCTCTATGACAGAGGCGTAAAGCATCTGCGATTGATAATAAATCAGGTGACCGGCAAGCGGGCGTCCGCGGAAAAGCTCCGCCTTATCGACATAATCGACGGCGCAGCCGTAAAGCTGATAGGCGCCGTTCCCTACGATTACGAGCTTGTCCGCGCGGGAGACGAAGGAAAGCTGACAGACGAGCTTTACAGCAGGAACATAACCCGTGCGTTCGACAATATCGCCGGACGTACCGAGGGAGAAAACATCCCGCTGTTTTACAAAATAAGAAAACTCAAAACATTGAAATAAACAGGCAAGCGAAAGGAGAATTCCCCGTATGGAAATAGCTTTGATAGCAAACGACACGAAAAAAGAGCTTATGACCCAGTTCTGCATAGCGTATTGCGGCGTCCTTGCAAAACACAACCTCTGTGCAACGAAAATGACGGGCAGACTCATTTCGGAGGCAACGGGGCTTAAAATCGAACACGTCCTTCCCGGCAGACAGGGCGGCGTTCAGCAGATATCCTCACGCATTGAATTCAACGAAATCGACGCCGTTGTATATTTTCACGACCCCGCCGACGTTTTTGACGCAAACGACAATTCCCTTATCCGCAAGTGTGACGCAAACAACGTCCCGATAGCGACGAACATCGCGACGGCGGAGCTTATAATAACCGCCATCGACCGCGGCGACCTTGACTGGCGCGAGCTTGTCAATCCCAGCTCGGAATACAACCGCAGAAAGCGCGAGCTTTCCGGAAAATAAGAAAGCAATTTCCGCTCCGGCGCAGGCAGGAGCGGATTTTACCGAATATACGATTTTTTTCGGATTAAAAAACGAAAGGATGATGATTTATGTCCGAAATTGAAAAGGGCGGAATATCCGTTCAGACGGAACACATATTCCCCATCATAAAAAAATGGCTCTATTCGGAAAAGGAAATTTTTATCCGCGAGATAGTTTCAAACTCCGTGGATGCCATAACAAAGCTCCGCAGGCTCTCGTCAATAGGAGAAGCGGATTTTGCCTCTGAAAATTACAGAGTTGACGTAACCGTCGACAAGGACGCAAAAACGCTGACCGTTTCCGACAACGGTATCGGAATGACGGAGGACGAGCTGAAAAAATACCTCTGCAACATCGCTCTTTCCGGCGCTATGGACTTCATCTCAAAATATGAAGGCTCCGAGGAAAGCGGAACGGGTATCATAGGGCATTTCGGTCTCGGCTTTTATTCCGCTTTTATGGCTGCCGACAGGGTTGAGGTTATCACAAAATCGTTTTCGGACGCGCCGTCCGTCCGCTGGACATGCGACGAGTCCGGCGAATACGAAATAACCGAAGGCGAAAGAGAAACGCACGGAACGGACGTCATAATGCATATAAACGCAGACAGCGAGGAATACCTTGATTATCACCGCGTTCTCGCCGTTCTTCAGAAATACTGCTCGTTTATGACGGAGGATATCTATCTTCACGGCGAAGACGAGCACGAATGCGAATGCGGTCACGACCACGGCGAAGACGAAGAATGTGAATGCAAGCATGAGGAAAAGCCGATAAACGACAAAGCCCCGCTCTGGCAGAAGTCGCCTTCGGAATGTACGGAGGAGGAATACAAAGAGTTTTACCGGAAGGTATTCCCCGGCAGGCGCGACCCGCTTTTCCACATTCATATAAACGCCGACTATCCGCTGAATTTCAAGGGAATTCTCTATTTTCCGAGAATCGACAGCGAGTTTGAATCGCTTGAGGGCGAGGTCAAGCTGTATTATAACTCCGTCTTCGTTGCGGACAATATAAAAGAGGTCATACCCGAATATATGCTTATGCTCTGCGGCGTGCTTGACTGTCCCGACCTGCCGCTCAACGTTTCGAGAAGCTATCTGCAGAACAGCGCATACGTAAGCAAGATAAGCGCGCATATTGCAAAAAAGGTCGCCGACAAGCTGACGTCGATGGCAAACACGGAGCGCGAAGCTTATGAAAAAATCTGGGGCGATATCAGAACGTTCATCGAATACGGCTGTCTGAAGGACAGAAAATTCAATGAAAAGGTAAAGGACGCCGTGCTTTTCCGGGACACGGACGACAAGTGCGTAACCCTCTCGGAATATCTCGAAGAAGCGAAGGACACTCACGAAAAAACCGTCTACTACACGACAGACAAGACGGCGCAGGCGCAGTACATTTCAATGTTCCGCGCCAAGGGATTCCGCGTATGCGTGCTTGATACCGTTATAGATTCGCAGTACATCACAATGCTTGAACGCGAAAACGACGGTTTGAAATTCCTGCGCGTCGATTCCGACATTTCCGGTGCGCTTTCGGATAAAGAGGCGGAGACCGCTGACAGCGAGGCTGTCAAAGCCGCTTTCGTAAAAGCGTCGGGTGACGAAACGCTTGAGGTCAGATTCGCAAAGCTGGATGACGAAAACGTCCCCGCGATGCTCGGAACGTCGGAAGAAAACCGCCGTTTTGAGGATATGATGAGGATATACGGCGTCAGCAAGGGCGACATTCCGCCGAAAGCCGCGCTGACCGTAAACACGTCGTCGCCGCTGATAAAATCGCTTGAAGAAAAGCTCTCCTCCGGCGATGAAAAGGCAGATATTCTTGCAAAGAGCATATATCGCCTTGCAACCCTTTCTTTCCGCCGTCTCTCCGGCGACGAAATGAAGGATTTCCTTTCGGAGAGCTATGAAATTCTTAAAATGATATGAGGTAAAATAAAATGAGCAAAAGTCTTTACAAAGGTATTCCCTTCAAAGAGGAGGAAGAGGTAAACGAGCATTTTTCGCAGTTTGCCGTCGCCGCAAAGCCGACAAAAAAGGATAAGCTGACGCGTTTCTTCTTCGTCCTGCTTTATGTGCTTTTTACAGGCGGATATATCGTGCTTTTCACGGTTGTGACAAAAATTCCGTATGTTATCGCAATTCTTCCGTTCTTCCTCTGGATGCTCTGGTATTTTACCTGGAAGCACACGCAGAGAGAATATGTTTATATCGTTTGTCGCGGCGTTTTCTATGTTTACGCCGTCAACGGCTACGGTAATGCAAAGGAAATCTATAATGCCGGTATTTCCTCGTTTGACGCCGTCGCTCCCGCAAATATGATAAATGCCTCAGCCGACAAAAAGCTGATGTACTGCTCCTCGCCCGACCTTCGCGAGCTTTACTGCGCGCTCTCGTCGGGCAACGGAACAACGACCGCCGTATATTTCGATCCTTCCTCGAAACTGCTTTCTTCCCTGCGCTACTACGGCGGGGACAAAGTAACCGTTGTGCAGGTTTCAAGATAAGGTCGTTTCCGGTTGACAAAATTCTCTGAAACGGTATAATATTTATTGATGCGTTTCCGCACAAGCGAAAATTTAAGGGGGATTTTTTACCATGAGAAAAACACTTTCCGGTTTGCCGTGGCTCGTACAGCTTTTGCTTGTCATCTTTGTTGACGGTCTCTTCGGCGGACTTTACAGACTCGGCGGGAGAAAAACTTCGTCAAAAATTGTCGGCGCGATACTGCTTACGTCGTTCATTCTTTCAATCGTTTCCTTCATCGGACTTCCGGCGGTTCTCGGTTGGATTGTAAGAGTTGTTTATGCCGTATGTCTTGTATGCGACATTATCACAATGATTTTTGTAAGAAAAATCACGCTCTTCGCCGCCTGACCATACTTTTCTTTGAAAAGAAAAGTAGGCAAAAGAAACTTCATTTATCGGTTTGTACAAACTTTATAAAAAGAAAACAGAGGTGATTTTTCATCTCTGTTTTTTGTTTCGTTATGTTTGAAAAGAAAAGCAGGCAAAAGAAACTTCGGCTATTGTTTTGTACAAACTTTATAAAAAAGAAAACAGAGGTGATTTTCTCATCTCTGTTTTTGTTTTGAGCAAAAACTCCGGTTATCGGGCTTTTGCAAGGTGCATCGTCCGAAAGCAATCAAAAAGAGGAAAAGCCTTTCGGATTTTCCTCTTTTCATTTTTATTTAAGTTCCATTTTCTTTATGCGCTTTTTCATCTTGCGGACATCGGAAAGCATTTTCAGAGCGTCCCGCAGGACTCTGACCTTTGATTCGCGGTGATTTATTATCGTGACGGGCATTTCCGCAATCTTAAAGCCCGCTTTTTGCGCAATCATTATCGCTTCAAGGTCAAACGCGAAGCGGTCGACCTCGCAGTTGCGGAAAATTTTCTGCGCCGCTTCCCTGCGGAAGCCCTTTATGCCGCTCTGCGAATCGGAGAGCTTGAAGCCCGCCGCAATCGCGATGATTTTTATATATGTTTTGGACGCAATCCTTCTTATAAACGTATAGTCCTTGTATCCGTCCTTTGAAAGATTGCGCGAGCCGATTATAACGTCTGCGTCGTTTTCGGAAAACATATCTATCATTCTGCCGACGGCGTCCTCTCCGTAGGCATTGTCGCAGTCCGTGAAAACAACGATATCGCCGTTCGCGGCGAGCATACCCGTTCTGACGGCGCAGCCCTTTCCGCGATTATCCGGATAGCCCTCGAGGCGGATTCTCGGCTCCTCCTCCGAAGCCTTGCGGACGGCGTCGCCGCATCCGTCCTTCGACCCATCGTCGACGAATATCAGCTCCCAGTCCTCATATTTTGATTTCAGATATTCAGAAAAGGTCTTGATTGCATCATCAATTATCGAGCTTTCGTTATACATCGGAATTACAAGAGATACCTTCATTTCAAGCTTCCTCCGACCGTCAATAAACCGACTTGTATCTTACAAGCTTATAAACCCTTGCGTCGTAAGGCTCAATTCTCATGTTCTGCTTATATGCTTCAAGAACGTCGTTATACACCATATAGCTTACGGAATTGGTCGACGCGCCGACATAGGGATATTTGAACATTGCCTCCGCTTCGTCGGATGCGCCGTAAAGGAATTTTTCGTCAAAACCGAGGCGCTGTACTATTGCAAAATATGCGGTGCCGTCCTCGCCGTCACCCATCATTATGTCGCTGTATCCGCCTTCCGATATGGCTTTTATAGCCTCGGTTGTCGTCTGTCCGAGCGAGTTGTTCGTCGACGATGCGACAATGTTTCCGTAAATATCAAAATAGAATTCTCCGCCGTATACGCCCTGATTGTATTTTCCCATGACGTCGTCAATTGAGGCGCCGCCCTTCAGCTCGTCATAAGCCTTCATTATGTTTTCGCGGGCTTTCATCTCCTGCGCGTCATCGCCCTTTGTATATTCGATATACACCTGCTTGAAGTGATAATAACTCTGCTCCGCATACGCGCGCAGCTCCGGCACAAGCGCCTGCTTTACGCGTCTTGTGAGAATATTTTTATAATAGAGATATTCGATGTATTCGTCCGTCATTCCGAGCTTTTCAACGACCTTGTCATAGAGATATTTCGCGTATTCGTCATCCGTGCCCCTGAAATTCTTTCTGTCCTCATCGCTTATTCTGGATTTGAACTGTTCGATTCTCGCGGCATAGTCGCTCTTGAATTTTTCTCTGTCTTCATCGGTGATGGAAAATCCGTATTTATCCGCAATCGCAACGAGCGAATAATATTCGCAAAGCTCATCCTCCGTATACTCCTTGAGAACGGCGGTTTTCTGACTGTCCGTGACGATTTCCTGCGAATCCTCCGTTTTCTTTATAACGTCGGACACGAGCGGCTGATAATAAACGAAAAGATTTCTGTATTCGTCAAACGGAACGTTATACGTCTTTTTCCCATCGCCGGCGTCGACCGTCAGTTTAAGTATATAATCAACCTTCACCCTGCCGTACCATGTGTAAAGCCCGGGTTTTTTTGTGCATGACGCAAGCGAAAGCAAAAGCATCACAGCCGCCGTCGCCGCGCAGACGAGTTTTGTTATTTTTCTCATTGCAATAAACACTCCGATAATTTATTTTATCCCGGAAAACCTGTTTTTCCTTTTAGTTTAAATAATATTATCACATATCCGAAAAAATTTCAATGTTATTTTGGATTATTTACATTTTCGCAAAACGTCAGCCGAATATTTCCGAAATAATTCTCTCCGCAAGAACGTCGGCAAAGCGGAAATCCATAGCGGAGGAATATATTTCTTCAAGCCCGCGATGACAGTCCGCTGCGCGCGAAAAGCATGTCACCGCTCCCTCCTTCAGCGCCGTTTCGCACCTTGCGGCAAAACGGAGCCTTCCGCGGACGGCAGCAAGTTTTTTCGCCGAAACAAAGCGCATAATATTCAATCGTTTATCGCTTTCGGTATCGCCGCCGACGTCGATAAAAAAGTACACTCCGTCGTTTTCAAACCACAGCGCCTCCGGATATTCGGGCGTGACGGGGTCGGAAAAGACGGTGCAATGCGCGCCTCTTTCGTGCGAAAAGTCCAGAATGAGCCGCAAAAGCACGTGTCCGAGCCCGAATTTGTCCGTCACCGCAATTTTCGTTTTCGCAAGGCGCAGGTACGTATCAAGCGACTTTTCGCCGTCCTTGCCGATTGAGCTTATGAACCTGCGCTTTTCCGTGCCTCCGACGCAAAGCGCCGATGCCTCCCGTCTCGCCGCGCGGGCGGCTTTTTCTTGCCTGAACGCATATTCCGCGCCGGAAATTTTTTCGCGCTTCATTTTCGCCGCCGCAGAGAGATATTCATACGCCGCCGACGTTTCTTTTTTCGCCGTTTCGGAAAGAGCGATTATTTCGTCGCGCCTGCCGCGCAGCACCGTCCCGCTCAATGCCGGATAAAGTTCCGCCGTAGTCTCAACCGCGCCGGGATACACAGGCTCTGCGGAATGGGGAGAGGTTGCGTCAAATACGGCTGTCGACTTTTCGGGGATTATCACCCCGTCAAGCGAGTCCGCGTCCGACGAGCACACGATATAATGGACGGAAAGTCCTTCCGCTTCCGCCCTTTTACCGATTTTCTTCATCAGCGTCGATTTGCCCGTTCCGGCGCCGCCGCGGAGCAGATAGATTTTTTCAAGCGTTTTCCTGTCGAAAACACTGTCAAAAAGGCTGTAAAAGCCTTCGCCGGAATTCGCCGCCGCAAAGTATTTTTCCGTGTTACCCATTGAAATTTCTCCTTATAAGAATATATTTTTTGTTTTCGGTTTATTTTATGCGAAAGGATTTTATCGCGTCATTGATTTTTTTGCGATTTTATCTTGACACGGAAAAAAACTGCGTGTATAATAACGTGTGAGGTATTTGAATATCTCTGTAATTTTTACGCTGCGAGGGGAGGGAAAATAAAATCATGGCAGAAGTAAGAGTCAAAGAAAATGAATCGCTTGACAGCGCTCTTCGCAGATTCAAGAGACAGGTTGCCCGCGACGGCAAAATCGCCGAGGTCAAGAAAAAAGAGCACTACGAAAAACCGAGCGTTAAGCGCAAGAAGAAATCGGAAGCTGCAAGAAAACGCAAATTCAAGAGCTGAAAAGCAAATTCAGATTGCCCCGGAAAGCGCATAGCTTGCCGAGGCAATTTTTCATAATACATTTCGGAAAAGGAAGCAAAATGAAAAAGGAATTTCTTGAAATCGGAAAAATCATCAATACTCACGGCGTATCCGGCGAAATGAAAATCGAGCCTTGGTGCGACTCGCCCGACGTGCTGAAAAAGATAAAGAAATTTTATATAGGCGAAACGGAATATACCGTCGCAGGCATCCGCACGGGAGGCGCCTTCCCTCTCATAAAATTCGAGGGGATAACGAAACTTGAAGACGCTTTGCGTCTCAAAAACAAAGTCATATCCGCAAGGAGAGAGGATATCCCCGTAAAAGAAGGGCGGACATTTATCTGCGATATGATAGGGCTCCCCGTCATAGACAAAAACACCGGCAGACGTTACGGAACGCTGACGGACGTAATGCAGTATAATCCGCATGATATTTTCGTTATAAAAACAGATACCGGCGACGTTTTGATGCCGAACGTTCCGGAATACGTCGCCTCCGTCGACACCGAAAAGGGCATTTTCGTAACTCCCATTGACGGTTTTTTTGATTGAAAGGGGCTTTTTGTGAGATTTGATATAATGACCCTCTTTGATGGGCTCGTCCGCACGGTTCTTTCGGAAAGTATCGTCGGCAGAGCGGAAAAAGCGGGTATAATAGAAATAAACGTGCATAATATACGCGATTATTCGGAGGACAAGCACCGTCGGGTCGACGATACTCCCTACGGAGGCGGCAAGGGAATGGTTATGTCCGCCGTGCCGATATACAATTGCTTTTCCGCAATAACGGCTCCGGAAGTAAACCCCTGTGAACGCAGACGGGTGATATATATGTCCCCTCAGGGCAAAATATTGACGCAGGCTCGCGCAAAGGAGCTTGCGGAAAACTATGATAATCTCGTCATACTCTGCGGTCATTATGAAGGCGTCGACGAGAGAATAATAGAGGAAATAGTCGATGAAGAAATATCAATCGGCGATTACGTTCTCACGGGAGGCGAGCTTCCCGCGTGTATCCTCACGGACTGCGTCAGCCGCATGATAGACGGCGTGCTTGCCGCGCCCGAATGTTACGAGGACGAGAGCCTTTCGGACGGAACACTCGAATATCCGCAGTATACCCGTCCGTACGATTTTCGCGGCAGGCTCGTACCGGACGTACTGCTCAGCGGTCATCACGCGAATATAGAAGCGTGGCGAAAGGAAAAATCGCTTGAACGCACAAGAGAAAAACGCCCCGACCTTCTCGGCGGCGAAAACACGGAAAAAGAGGATTGAAATGAAAGAAAAGAGAGCCGGATTTACCGTCGGAACGATGATATGCGCCACGGTGGTTTCAAAGCTGCTCGGCATGCTCCGACAGATAATGCTTGCGAAAAGACTCGGCGGCGGCGTTTATGCCGTGGCGTTTTCCGCGGCGTCCAAAATCCCGCTCTCCGTTTTCGATATACTTCTTTCGGCGGCGATAGTCGCGTGTTTTGTCCCGTTTTACAGCGATAAGCTGCGCAGGGACGAAAAGAACGCACGGCTGTTTTCGTCGTCTTTTTTTACGCTCACGCTCCTTACGTCGACAGTTATAGCCGTTCTCGGAGCCGCATTTTCGCGGCAAATTCTGTCCGTCTGCGCGCCGAATCTTACAGAAGAAGCGGCGGTGCTCGGCGCAAAGCTGCTCTCCGTTATGTTCCCGATGATAATCTTTACGGGCGCGGCTTACGTACTTGTCGGAATTATGCAGTCGCGCGGGAGCTTCATTCTCCCCGCGCTCGTCAGTTCCGTTTCAAATCTTGCAATGATAATTTATCTTGCCGCCGCAAAAAATGCGGAAAGCGAAAAATCAATGCTTGTCCTGTCCGCAATCTACGTCGGCTCCTGGGCTTTGCAGTTTGTGACGCTCGCCGTCCCGCTTGCAATAAAGAAGCAGTTCCCGAAGCCGACCTTGCGCATAAGGGGCAAAGGACTTTCTCCTGCGCTGAAAATGGTTCCCTCCGTTATGGCGGGGGCGTGGCTTCTGCCGGCATGCTCCCTTCTGCTGACGTTTTTTGCAACCTTCGTTTCCGACTCCGCCGTTGCCGAATTTGATTATTCCTCCGCCATATGGCTTATGGCGTCCGGCGTGCTGACGTACGGCGTCTGCAATTTTATTCTGCCGTCGCTTTCAAGAATTTTTTCCGGCGGCGACGAAAGAGAGTTTTCCTCCCGTCTGACAAAGGCCGTGACCGCCGCATTTGCTCTCTCGCTTCCGGTTTCCGTCGGACTTTATCTGCTTTCGGACAATATCGTATGCATGCTCTATCTGCGCGGAAATTTCGGCGCGGAGTCTGCAGTATCGTGCGGTGAAATACTCCGTTATCTTGCGTTTTCGGTGCCGTTTTTCTGTGTTTACGAGGTTCTCTCCCGCGGATTTTTCGCAAGGAAAAGCGCAGTTCCGCCGATGATTGCGTCGCTTGTCGGCATAGGCGCGTTTGCGATTTGCGGATCAGTTTTTGTTTTCGGCTTTGACGGCGGCGCGCGCGGACTTGCGATCGCATACGGCATAGCCTACGTTGCCGCTTCGCTTACGCTTTTTATATTCACGTCAACAAAAATCAGGGGTTTTTTCGGCAAAGCATTACTCTTGCCGACGGCAGAAATCATGGCGTCCGGTGCGCTCGGAGCAGCATTTGCAGCATTTCTGCGCCGATTTTTTGAAAAAAATGCCGTAAATCTTTCGGTTTTTCAAAATTTTCTCGTTTGTGCTATTGTCTTTTCGGGGGAATGTGTGGTATATTTAATATGTATAAGTATTTTGCGCGGGATTACGCGCAATAAAAGCAAGGAGGTGTAAGCTTGGCAAAAAACACAAAGGCGCCTTTCAAAAAGAGAGTCGGAAGGCTTCTCCGCAGGGGCGTTATAATATCCGCGCTCATGCGCTTTGCCGACTTTATCTGTAAAGCCGCGAGAAACAGCTTTGCCGCAAGCATTCTCCTTTCGTATGACAAAGCCGAAGAATGTGCCGAAAGCTCGCTTGCCGGCAGCATAGCGCAGTCGCTCGGCTCGTCCGAAAGCGTGGGCTTCAGAAAGGTAAAGCACAGGATCGCCTCGGCACTTGAAAACAGCTTCATAATTTCGTCCGTGGGAAAGCTCTCCTCCACCCTGCTCACAATGTCGCTCGCCTCTTACGGAGTGTTTGCGTTCTCCTTCGGATTTTATGTTGTTGCAACGTATCTTCTGAAAAAGTATTCGTTTGCGCACGAGGTTTCCCTCGCGTCCCTGATAACGGGCATTGCGTTCATAGCGTTATCGTTTGTTCTGTTCATGTCAAAAAAGAGCCTTGCTCAGGCGATATCCGACTCTGCGATAATGCGGTTTGTATTTTTTGATGTTCTCAGTCTGCGCTCGGTCACGCTTGACTATGCGGCGTCATGCCCCGCGACCGCTGGAATAAGCGTTTCGTTCATTTTCGGCATGGTCTGCGGCACCGTTTCGATTTTCGTTCCGGCGGAGTATGTGCTGCTTGCGATTGCGGCGCTCATCGCCATACACGCGGTGACGGTCTCGCCGGAGGCGGGCGTAATCGGTGTGTGCCTGCTTCTTCCCTTCCTTCCGACGATGGCTCTCGCAGGGCTTATGTGCCTTGTGATGTTTTCCTGCCTTGTGAAATTTCTCTGTGGAAAAAGGGTTATCAAGCTCTCGCTGATAGATCTCCCCGTTTTCCTCTTTGCAATACTCACGCTGTTCGGCGGAATTTTCACAAGGTCTTCTTCAAGCGCAAAGAAAATGCTGCTGATGATATGCTTCATGATGGCATATTTCGTTATCAAAAATCTCATCCGCTCGCGCGCACTGCTGAAAAAATGTCTGTCCGCGATTGCGTTTTCGGGCGCGATAGTTTCCATTTACGGTATAATAGAAAACTTCATCGGAACGCCCTCTGTCATCTGGCAGGACATGGCGGATTTCGGCGAAATAAAAGGACGGGTTGTTTCAACCTTCGCAAATCCGAACGTTCTCGGCGAATATCTCATCATCGTCATTCCGATAACCGTTGCCCTTGCGATAACGTCAAAGAGCATAAAGGAGCGCTTTGCTTTTGCCTGCGGCGCCACCTTCGACGTTTTCTGCCTTGTGCTGACATGGTCACGCGGGGCTTGGGTGGGCTTTGCCGTGGCGACCGTTGTATTTCTTCTGCTTGCCGATAAGCGCTGTCTGACGGCGGGAATACTTCTTCTCCCCCCGACGGCGGTTGCGATATCGCTCAGCGACAGCATTTCAAACAGAATCGCAAGCATTTTCTCCCATTCGGACACCTCCTCATCATACCGTCTCGGCATATGGAAGGGCGTATGGAGAATGCTTTCGGACGTCTCGCCTTACGGAATAGGCATAGGCGAGGGCGCGTTTGCGGCGGTATATCCTTCATATGCGCTGCACGGGATAGAAACCGCGCCGCACAGTCACAGCCTTTATTTGCAGATACTCACCGAGCTCGGAATTTCCGGCGCAGTGATATTCTCTGTATTTTTGTTTATTCTCGTGCAGATGAACCTCTCTCATATCGCCTCGCCGGATTCAAAAAGCGGCAAAATGGTTGAGGTTGGTATTTTCTGCGGACTCATTGCGTTTCTTGTGCAGGGCGTGACGGATTACGTCTGGTATAATTACCGCATATTCCTTATGTTCTGGATAACGGTCGGGCTTTCGGTCGGAGCGGTGCTTATGTCCAAAAACGCGCTGGACGAATCTTCCGAAGAGTTCTTCTGCTGAACAGATCTGCGCGCTTCATTCGACGGAGGAGCGCGCGGCGGGCATAAAATTCCGTCGGGAAAGAGTTGATTTCTATGGAAAACAGAGAAAGGACAAGGGGTCGGTTCAATTTTGTCGATGTGCTTATAATCGTTATGGTGCTTGCCATAATCGCCGTCATCGTTTATATGACCGT
This sequence comes from Eubacteriales bacterium, assembly GCA_018383975.1. Taxonomy (GTDB): domain Bacteria; phylum Bacillota; class Clostridia; order Oscillospirales; family CAG-272; genus CAG-841. Next base: position 49,141 of record JAHAZT010000060.1, read on the forward strand.
CTCCGACAAAAAAGTTGCGGTGTCAAGCGAAAAAAGCGTGACATACACGGTTAGACTTTCCGGGGTGAACGAGGACTTCCTCCCGATTATCCGGAACGGAGAAACCGTTTACGATTCGTCGACGGGAAAATCCGTCGGAACGATAACCTCCGTGCGTTCGGAGAAAACGAAATACATCGGCAAAACAATCACGTCGGATACCTTGGGCAACCGATATATCAATATCTCCGAATACGATAATCTCTATGACGTTTACGTTACGATAAACGTCATCGCCGACGTCGACCGCCGCGGCATAGCCTATGCGGGCAAAAACAAGATACTTGTCGGATCGAGGATATATTTCAGGTGCGGAACGTTCGCCGGAACATCCTTCTGCACCGAATTCAATATCGGATAAGGGGGCGAAATTATGGCAAAACAAGAGACAAAATCCCGTTTCAATATTTTTGATGCGCTGCTGATACTCCTTATTCTTGCGTGTATTGCCGCGCTCGTGTTCAGATATTATTACAATTCAAAGGACGCCGTCGGAGAACAGGTGAAAGTCAGCTTCATAGTTCCGGCAATAATGCCGTCCACAGCCGACGCGATGACCGAAAAGCTCCGCATGGGAACGGTTCTCTATCTTTCCGACGGAGACAGCGTCATAGGATATATACAGAGCGTGACGAAGGAGCCGTCCAAGGTTTATGCGGAAAACAGCTCCGGCAAACTCGAACGCATTGATAATCCGCTCTCGATGGACGTCATCGGCACTGCCGTTCTCTACGGAAGAAGCGGCGAAAGCGGATTTTATATCGGCGGAAACAAGCTGGCAACCGTCTCCGACGTAATTTACGTCTATTCAACCGACATTGAATTTTCAATGTCGCTCACGGGAATAGGCGTTCCCACCGCGAAATGACAAAAAATATAAAAAAACTATTGATTTTATTTGAAGTGTTTGTTATAATGTAGTATAACAAAAGTAATTTGCGCGCCGTTTTTATAAAAACGCGTATTTTATAGCGTCAAAGGAGCATAAGGTATGATTTCAAGAGAGGTTACAATCAAAAATAACGTAGGTCTTCACGCAAGACCCGCAACGTTTTTCATTCAGAAAGCAAATTCTTATGCCAGCTCTATTTGGATTCAGAAGGATGACCGTCGCATAAGCGCGAAAAGTCTCCTCGGTGTGCTTTCTATGGGCATCACCGGCGGGATGACCATCACTCTGATTGCCGACGGCCCGGACGAAGCCGAGGCTCTGAACGGTCTTGAAGAGTTGGTCAGCAATTCTCTCTGACCGAAAAATCCGGAAAACAACCGCGGCAGGTGCTTTGCAGCTGCCGTTTTTTTCTTGAAAGGAGGTCTTGTATATGGTAAATCCCGCATATGCGGAAAGTCTGCGCGAAAAGGCTTCCCTGCTTCCGCTCTCTCCGGGGGTATACGTTATGCGCGGCGACGGCGGAAAAGTCATCTATGTGGGCAAGTCCAAAAAGCTGAAAAACCGCGTTTCGCAATACTTTCACGAAACGGATTTCAAAAGCGTCAAAACGGATATAATGACCTCCCTCGTCCGCGATTTTGAATATATTGTGTGCGATACGGAAATGGAAGCGCTGACGCTTGAAAACAGCCTGATAAAACTGTACAAGCCGAGATATAACATCAAGCTGAAGGACGACAAAGCATATCCTTATATCTCCGTCAATATGCACGAGGAATACCCGCGCTTTTCCGTCACAAGAAAGCGTGACGACCCGAAGGCGCTGTATTTCGGGCCCTATTCGGGAACGACAGTTGTATACGGAATCATCAACGCAATGCAGAAAACATTCGGTCTGCCGCCGTGCAAGCGTCGGTTTCCGAGGGACAAGGGCAAGGTCGGGCATTGCATATACAGGCAGATAGGCTGCATCGCTCCGTGCGATGAGAGCGTAACGAGCGAAAAATACAGGGAGAGCTTTTCGGAAGCCGTTGATTTTCTTTCCGGCGACTACAAAAAAATAACCGACAGGCTTACCGAAAAAATGCTTTATGCATCGGAAAACGAAATGTACGAGGCGGCGGCTGTCTGTCGTGACAGGCTCCGCGCGATTGAAAAACTCCGCGAAAAACAGAAGGTCGTTGCGTCGCCGGATACGGAGCGCGACGTAATCTCCGCTTATTCGGGACAGGGCGTCGGAGCGATATGCGTTTTCTATATCCGAGGCGGCAAGCTGACAGACTCCGAAATTTTCTATTTTTCGGGCGGGGAGATACTGGATTCCTCCGCCATATGCTCGTTTATCTGCGAGCTTTACGTCCGCAGGGAGTACATTCCGAAGGAGATAACCGTCGGCGGGGAGCTTTCGGAGAGCGACAGAGAGCTTTGCGAGGGCTGGCTTTCCGAAAAAATGAAGAGGAAGGTCACGGTTTCCGTGCCGCAGAGAGGCGAAAAGAAAAAGCTCTGTGACATGGCAATTGAAAACGCAGAGCAGAAATGCCGCGAATATCTGATGTCATCTCAGAAAACAGACAAAACTCTTGCGCGTCTCGCCTCGCTCGCAGGGCTTGAAGCGTTGCCGGAGAGAATTGAAGCGTTTGACATTTCAAACATCGGCGATGAGCATATAACGGCGGGAATGGTCGTTTTTGAAAACGGCAAGCCGAAAAAGAGCGACTATCGCCTTTTCAGAATGAAAACCGTTGTATCCCGTGATGACTATGCGTCAATGCGCGAGGCTGTCGGCAGGCGATGCGCTCATCTTTCGGACGAAGGCGCCGTCATGCCGGATTTGATCCTCATCGACGGAGGCGCGACTCACGTTTCGGCTGCAAAGCAGGCTATGCGCGGGGCAGGCTATGACATTCCGACGCTCGGCATGGTGAAGGACGACAGGCACAGAACGCGCGCGCTCGTCGGAGAGGACGGAGGCGAAATCGAAATACTTTCCGAGCAGCAGGTTTACTCGCTGATATATAAGATTCAGGAAGAGGTACACCGCTTCACAATATCAAAAATGATGGGCGGAAAGCGCAAAGCGGAGAAAACGTCAGTCCTTGAAAACGTAAAAGGGGTCGGGACGGCAAAGGCGAAAGCACTTCTCCGCGAATTCGGCGGACTTGCGGCAATAAAAAAAGCGGAGATATCCGAACTTTGCCGCGTCAAAGGTATAACGGAAGAAATTGCAAAGAATATAAAAGATTATTTCGGATAAAAAGGAGAAATATATGAGAATTATAACAGGAACAGCGAGAGGTATTCGCCTTTCAACTCCGGAGGGAGAGGAGATCACCCGCCCGACGACGGAGAAAGTCAAGGAAGCGGTGTTCTCGTCCATACAGTTTGATATTGAAGGACGCGAGGTGCTCGACCTTTTCGCAGGCTCCGGACAGATGGGTCTCGAAGCGCTTTCAAGAGGCGCCGAAAAATGCACCTTTGTTGACAGCTCACGGGACGCGATAAAATTTGTAACGGAGAACGCACAGAAAACCAAGCTCTATAAAAAATCCAACGTACTCTGTATGGATTACGAAAAATACGCCGTCTCCGCTTCCGGAAAGAGCCGGTTTGATATCGTTTTTATAGATCCTCCCTATGCCGAAAGGCTCCTCCCCTCCGCCCTCAAAGCCCTCTTTGATAACGGTCTCCTCAAGGATACAAGCATCATCATCTGCGAGGACGAGCGGGACGGTCTTATGGAAAACACCGACATTTCGTCACGCTATTCCCTTTCAAAGCAGGCGCGCTACGGCAGAGTATTCATATATTATCTTTCACCGAAGGCGGCAAAATGATGGAATACGGTATTGCGCTTACGGCAGGCACCTTTGACCCCGTGACAAAGGGTCATCTCGACATAATCAGAAGAGCGGCGGATATGTGCGCCGTGCTGATTATCGGAATTTTTGAAAATCCGGATAAAAAACCGCTTTTCTCTCTTGAAAAAAGATTTGAAGCGCTTTGCGCGGCAACGATGGATATCGACAATGCAATTGTCATAACGAATGACGGTATGCTTTTTGAATACGCAAAGGAAGCGGGGGTCGACGTCATCATAAAGGGCGTTCGTGACGAAAATGACCTCGCGTATGAGCAGAAGCAGGCGGATTTCAATTTTGAACACAGCGGGATAAAGACCGTTTTCCTTGAAGCCGACCCCAAGTACAAAAACGTCAGCTCGACCCTCGTCCGCAAGCTCATTTCCGAGGGAAAGGACGTCTCGCGCTACGTTCCGAAGGAGGCAATTTCGGTTTTCAAGGGCTGAAAACGGGTCGTATATAATAGGTAAGAAGAAAAAATACGCATGAAATTTCATTTGTGATGATTTTCCATGCGTGTTTTTTTATTTTTTTTCAAAAAACCCTTGTATTTTTTTCATCAATCATTTATAATTAAACCATAAAAGTGGCGCAAAGTGGAGCAAAGTGGTGGATTTCCACACTTTCCACAGAGTTATCCACATTCCAAAGGGAAAAAGGAGGGCAAAAAATGTTTTTGGGCGAGTTTATCCACACGACAGACTCAAAGGGCAGAGTTTTCGTGCCGGCAAAGTTCCGTCAGGAGCTGGGCGAGACGTTCGTCGTCACTCGCGGAATTGATAACTGTCTCTCCGTTTATCCTCTTTCCGAATGGGAAAAGTTCTCCGCCAGAATAGACGCTATGCCGCTCGTCTCCGCTCGTGATGTCCGCCGCTTCTTCTATTCCGCCGCGTGCGACACCTCCCTTGACTCTCAGGGACGAGTCCTCATTCCGCAGGTTCTGCGCGAATATGCAAAGCTCGAAAAGGACACCGTCGTTATCGGCGTGAACAGCTATATTGAAATCTGGTCACAATCCGCGTGGGAAGCGAAAAAGGCTTCCGAAAATGCGGAGGATATTCAGAATATAATGATGGGGCTCGGCGTCTGATGGGTGAATTCAATCATTTTTCCGTAATGCTCGGCGAATGTATTGACGCTCTGAATGTCCGTCCCGACGGAACATACGTCGACTGTACGCTCGGCGGAGGAGGTCATTCCGAACAGATCGCAAAACGTCTCTCCGGCGGCAGGCTCGTCTGTATCGACCGTGACGACGACGCAATCGAAGCGGCAAAAAAACGGCTCGCTCCGTATGCGGACAGAATAACCTATGTAAAAGACAATTTTTCAAATATAAAAAATATACTTTCGTCGCTCGGTATCGAAAAAATCGACGGCGTGATATTCGACCTCGGCGTATCGTCCTATCAGCTCGACACAGCCGAAAGAGGCTTTTCATATAACTCCAACGCTCCGCTCGATATGAGAATGGACCGCTCCTCCCCGCTCTCCGCATATGACGTTGTAAACGGTTATCCGGAAAGCGAGCTCCGCCGGATATTCTATGAATACGGCGAGGAGCCGAACGCACCGAAAATCGCCCGCGCGATAGTCGAAAAGCGACGCGAAAAGCCCATAGAAACCACCTTTGAGCTTGTCGACATAATAAAATCGGTCGCTTCAAGGAAAGCTCTGACAGAGGGTCATCACCCCGCAAAGCAAGCCTTCCAGGCGATAAGAATTGAGGTCAACGGCGAGCTTTCGATAATTGCTCCCGCAATAGAGGACGCAATCGACTCGCTTGCAAAAGGCGGCAGAATTGCAGTGCTGACGTTTCATTCCCTTGAGGACAGAGCCGTAAAGCAGATTTTCGCAAGACTTGAAAAAGGCTGCACGTGCCCTCCGTCGTTTCCCGTCTGCGTTTGCGGAAAGAAGCCGCAAATAAAGACGCTGCAAAGAAAACCCGTTCTTCCGTCGGAAGAAGAACTCAGGCTAAACAGAAGGTCGCACAGCGCAAAGCTCCGTGCCGCCGAGAAAATACAGTAAACGCATTACGGAAAGGAAGGAAGATTATGAACTCGAACCAAAACCCAAACTCCAAAAACTCCAAAACTCCAAAAAATTCTTCAAACCATCGTTCTCCCTCCAAAAAGAGTGTCATATCTTCCCTTTCCGATATGTGCGGAGGCGGAGGCGACAGATACAGTACCGTCCGCGCCAAGGGACGCACGCCGTTCCCGATCGCGCTTATCATCGGAATGATAGTCGCAACAGTGCTTTTTATGTTCATCATATTTTCCTTTGTCCAGGTTTCGGAGCTTTCCTCCGAAATATCATCAATGAAGGGCGATATAAAAAGTCTCTCTGCGGAGGCGAAAACGCTTGAAGGCCGTCTTGATTACAAATATACAAAATCGGAGATAGAGTCGACGGCGTCAAGCCTCGGACTTGATTCTTCCCGCAGAACAACCGTATATTTTGAGGGCGAGGCGTCCGAGGACGTGAGCGAAGTAATCGAGCCTGAAAACGCCTTAGGCGGCGCAATCGACTCGCTGCTCAGCGCGATTGCCAAAAACTTCGGAAAAATAATTGAATTTCTGAACTGATTTTTTGTGCGCCCTCTCATTGAGGGCGTGCATAATTTTGAAAGTCGCAAATATAATGTAATATTGTAATAGCTTTTTTGAGTAAAGAGAATATAATAATGCTCTTTGCTCTTTTTAATTATCCGGAAAGGAGTAAAATTGCCGATGAAAAAAGCAAAGCCGGAATCCATTCTCGGTAAACAGGGACCGCAGATACGGACGCGCTCGTTCGTTCTCTTTTCGATAGTTTCGCTCATCGCCGTAATGCTCATCGGCAGACTGTTTTACCTTCAGATAATAAATTACAAAAAATATCGCGCCGCCGTAATCGAACAGATGATATACGAAACGCCGATTTCGGCGTCAAGAGGACTTATCACGGACAGAAACGGCGTCGTTCTTGCCACAAATTACACAACGGAAAGAATTTTCATCTCCCCTTACGATATCGAAACGGAGGAGGAGCGCACGCTTATATGCAAGGGCCTCTCCGAAATTCTGGACGTCGATTACGACTATATCTATGAACAGTCGACAAAGACAAAATATAAAGACAGAACGATAAAAAAGAACGTCGACGAGGCAACAGCCGATATAGTCCGTAAATACATAGCGGATAACGAGCTTGAAAGAAAGATCTGCCTTGCGGAAATGACGACGCGCGTCTATCCCTTCTCCACCCTCGCGAGCCACGTCATCGGCTTCTGCGGCACTGACGGCGGCAGTTACGGACTTGAATATTATTACAACAGCGTTCTTTCCGGCGTCAGCGGAAAGATAGTCGCCGCGCAAAGCGGAAATATGGGGTCAATGCCCTATAACTACGAAACATATATTGATGCTTCCGGCGGCGCAAGCCTTGTGACAACGATAGATTATAAAATCCAGAGCATACTTGAAAATTACCTTGAACAGGCGGCTGTTGAGTCGGGCTGTAAATCGCGCGCACAGGCAATTGCAATGGATCCCGCAACGGGCGAAATACTCGGCATGGCGGTTTATCCCAGCTATGACCTCAACAGCCCAACAACCTTCCCCGAATATTATCAGAAAAAAGCAGAATCCGCAAAAACGGCATACGGAGAAGGCACGGTTGAATATCAGAAGGCACTTTCCGCGTTCTTGCTTGAAATGTGGAACAACAAAACGATAACCGAAACATACGAGCCGGGCTCAACCTCCAAAATATTCACAACGTCGATGGCTCTTGAAGAAAAGAGAGCCAAAACGAGCGATACATTCTATTGCAGCGGGTCGTATACCGTTTCCGGATGGAAAATCAAATGTCACAAAACAACCGGTCACGGGCTCGTTACCTTCTCCCAGGGACTTATGCAGTCGTGCAACCCCTGTATGATGATGCTCGCGGAGCGCATAGGAATACCGACGTTCTGCAAATATTTTTCCGCCTTCGGACTCGACTCGAAAACCGGAATTGACCTTCCCGGCGAAACAGGCTCGGTTTACAGAAGTGAGGACAATATGTCCGCACTCGACCTCGCCGTTTACTCATTCGGTCAGAGATATAACGTAACGGCTGTACAGCAGATAGCCGCTGTTGCGGCTGTTGCAAACGGCGGCACGCTCGTCACTCCTCACGTTGTCAAAGCCGTAAAGGACGACAACGGAAATATAAAGGCGACCTTCGGCACTACGGAAAAGCGACAGGTTGTAAGTCGTGAAACTGCAACGACGATCTCCTCCATACTTGCGGAGGGCGTCGCGACCAACGGCGGCGCAAAAAACGCATACGTTGCGGGATATTCCGTCGCGGCAAAGACAGGTACATCGGAAAAAGGCACCGTCGGCAACAAGAGAATTGCGTCAACGGTGGCTTATGCGCCGTCATATGACCCGAAAATAGTCGTGCTTCTGGCAGTCGACGAGCCGTCAATCGGCTCTATTTACGGAAGCACCGTGGCTGCGCCTTACGTTGCGAAAATGCTTTCCGAAATACTTCCCTATCTCGGCGTTGAGCCGGTATATACGGCGGAGGAAATGGCAAAGCTCGAAAAGCCCGTAAAAAATTATCGCGGTCTTTCGCTCGATACGGCAATAAAAAACATAAGTGACGCCGGATTGAAATACGAAATAATCGGAACGGGAAAATCCGTAATAACGCAGGTTCCCGTTTCGGGAAGCAGGATGTCCTCCGAAAACGGCAAAATTATTCTTTACACAAGCGAGGACGTTGCGTCCGCATATGCAACGGTACCCTCCGTCATAGGAAAAAGTGCGGCGGAGGCAAATAAACTCCTTGCCGACGCAGGCTTCAATATTCATCTTACGGGCGTCACGAGCGGAAGCTCTGCGGTCGCCGTCAGACAGTCGGTTGAGGCGGGCACCTCTGCCGAAAAAGGAAGTATAATCACGGTGGATTTCAGAATCACGGACGTTTCCGACTGACAACGGCGGAAACGGACGCGGGAAGTTTGAAGAATATTTCAAATTAAACCGCGGAGGTGACCGTAAATTGAAATTATCATCGCTTATATCGGAAAACGAGCTTGTATTTCCGTCGCCCGAAACGGCGGAAACCGACGTTGCCGGCGTTTGCGCCGACTCAAGAAAACTGCGCGCGGGAGAGCTTTTCTTCTCTCTTGACGGAAGCAGAGCAAATATGTATGACGCTGTCCTGAAAGGCGCAATTGCCGTCGTCACGGACGGCAGGCGTGACGAAAGGTTTCCCGTTCCCGTATTGACGGTAAAGGACGCAAGGGAGGCATTCGCGCTTGCCTGCCTGCGCATATGCGGAAATCCGCAAAAGAAGCTCCGGCTCTGCGCCGTAACGGGCACGAACGGGAAGACAACCGTTGCCGCAATGCTTTCGGATATCCTCCGCGAAGGCGGATATACCACGTTTTTAATCGGAACGGAGGGCGCAGGCAGCGGAAGCAATCCGGAAAAAACGGGATATACAACTCCCCCTCCCGAAATTCTCGCTCCTCTGCTGAAAAAAGCCGCGGACGAAAAGGCGGACTTTGTTATAATGGAAGCAAGCTCACATTCGCTTGACCAAAAACGCCTGTCCGGACTGCATTTTGAGCTTGGAATTTTCACAAATCTCTCTCGTGATCATCTCGACTATCACAATGATATCGAAGCGTATTCGGCGGCGAAGGCAAAGCTGTTTTCGCATTGCCGCTGCTCCGTAATCAATTTCGATGACCCTCACGCCTATGAAATGGCATGGGCAGCGACAGAGGAAATCCGCTATTATTCGATAAATGACTATGACTGCGACTTCTTCGCAGACAACATAAACCTCTCGCCCGTCGGAGTTGAATTTGACTTCTGCGCCGTCGGGATGAGAGAACACATCTCCTCGCCTCTCGTCGGGATTTATTCGGTGTACAATATGCTCGCGGCGGCATCGGCGGCGTCTGCTCTCGGAATAAAGGGGAGTATCGCCGCAAGAGCTATGTGCAGATTCCGCGGAACGGCGGGGCGAATGGAAAAAATCACAACCAAAGGCGGAGCGACTGTCGTAATTGACTTTGCACACACTCCGGACGCTATGAAAAACGTCATCACCGCGGCAAAGCAGTTTACCCCCGGAAAAGTAATCACGGTTTTCGGTTGCGGCGGCGAAAGGGACAAAGGCAAACGCGCCGAAATGGGACGCATTGCCTGCGCACTTTCGGATAAGGTCATAATCACAAGCGACAATCCGCGCTCGGAGGATCCGGGCGAAATAATCAAGAATATAACCGCAGAAATAAAGGTCTGCGAAAACCGCAGAACCGAGCCTGACAGAAGGAAGGCAATAGAACTGGCGATAACGTCCGCCGAAAAGGGCGATACGGTGCTTATTCTCGGCAAGGGAGCCGAAGAATTTATCACGGCGGACGGAAAGAAGCTGCCCTTCTCCGACAGGAAAACGGCGGAAAACATAATTATTGAAAAGGGACTTTGAAAATGAAATTCGGATGTACTGAACTTGATATAAATATTCGGACGCTTGCCGGAATGTGCGGCGGTAAGTTGTTTTGCAAGGGCAACCCGTCGACGTCGGTTTACGGCGTTTCTACCGACTCGCGCGTCGACTGCACGGGAGAATGTTTTTTTGCAATCACGGGCGAAAATTTTGACGGTCACGATTTTGTCGGCAAGGCAAAGGAAAACGGCGCGGTATGTGCCGTCGTGAGCAAAAAGCCCGATTGCGATATCCCGTATATCCTCGTAGACGATACGGTGAAGGCGCTCGGCGCTCTCGCAAAGGCTTATAAATCGCACTTCCGCGTGATAACAATCGCCGTGACGGGCAGCGTCGGCAAAACGACAACAAAGCAGTATATCCATTCAATTCTCTCACAAAAATACAAAACTCACAAAACAGAGGGCAATTTCAACAGCGAAATAGGCTTGCCGCTCACGGTTCTTTCCCTTGAAAAAGATGACAGACTCCTCGTCCTCGAAATGGGCATGAGCGCGGCAGGCGAAATATCCGCGCTTTCAAAAATCGCAGAACCGGATATCGCCGTTATAACATGTATAGGAAATTCGCACATAGAAAAGCTCGGGTCGAGAGAAAATATATGTGCGGCAAAGCTGGAAATAGCAGACGGAATGAAGGGCGGAGCAATCGTCGTTCTTGACGGCGACGAGCCGCTTCTCTCCGATGTTCTGCGTAAAAAACAGCTGTGCAGAATTTATTTCGGTATAAAAAACAAAAGAAGCGATTATCTTGCGGAAAATATCGTCCGCTCGGAGGACGGTATGCGTTTTGACGTGAAATCAAACATCGGCGGCGATATGAAATCGCTTGAAATAAAGCAGATAGGCGCACACAACGTAAAAAACGCGCTCGCAGCGGTCACCGTTGCAAGCCTGCTCGACATTAGCGATGACGAAATAAGCGCCGGACTTCTCGCTTTTTCGCCCGTAAAGCTCCGTCAGAGCATTGTGAGCGCAAAAGGATTTACTGTTATCGAGGACTGCTATAATGCCGGTCCGGAGTCGATGTCGGCTGCGCTTGACGTGCTGGATGACGTCGCAAAGGGCAGAAAGATTGCCATACTCGGCGAAATGCGTGAGCTCGGCGAATATTCCGCTTCCCTTCACCGCGAGGTCGGGAAAAAGGCGGCGGCGCTTGGCGTTGACAGGCTTGTGACAATCGGCGCGCTTGCCGGAGAAATCGCCAACGGCGCAAAGTCCGGCGGAATGTCACCCGAAAACATAACCGAAATAGCCGATTGGGAGGACGCAAAGTCCGCCGCAGACGCTATAAAGGCCATCATCTGCGATGGCGACACGGTGCTTATAAAGGCAAGTCGTGCGCTTTCGCTTGAAAGAATATCAAAACTGCTTCAGGAGTAAAGTAATGACTATTTATCTTGCAATCGTACTTGCGTCGGCATTTGTCTGCACCGCGGTGCTGGGAAGAATTTTCATTCCCGTGCTTATGACAAAAAAACTCGGTCAGCCCGTAAAGGAAATAGGACCGAGATGGCATAAATGCAAGGACGGCACACCGACAATGGGCGGACTGTTCTTTATTGTCGGGGTTGCGGTTGCCCTCTGCGCAGCGTTCTTTTTCCTTGACAAAAAGGAAATCGTCAAGCTATGGATATGCTACGGATTTACGCTCTTTTCCGGTATGATTGGCTTAATCGACGACGGAAAAAAGCTCTTCGAGCATAAAAATGACGGCATACGCGCATATCAGAAAATACTTCTTCAAGCGGCAATATCATCGCTCTTTATGATCGCGGCTGAAAAAACCTTCGGACTTTCAAAAACTCTCTATATCCCGTTTTTCAAAGCGGAAATTGAGCTCGGCTTCTGGTTTTATATACTTTTTATCGCGTTTTTTGTGTTCACGTCAAACTCCGTAAACCTCACGGACGGCATTGACGGTCTCGCTTCGTCCGTCACGGCGGCGGTGTGCGCGTTTTTTGCCGTAAAGGCGGTTGTAAGCGGCGAGGGCGCCGCGGCGACGCTTGCCGTTGCGGTTTTCGGAGGTTGTCTCGGTTTTCTTGTATACAATGCTCATCCCGCAAGGGTATTTATGGGCGATACGGGGTCGCTTTTTCTCGGCGGAGCGGTTGTTGCGCTGTCCGTTATGACCGGCGACCCGCTGATACTTGTCATTGTCGGCATAGTCTATTTTATAGAGGCGATATCGGTCATTCTTCAGGTTTCATATTTCAAGCTGACCCACGGAAAAAGACTTTTCAAGATGTCGCCGTTGCACCATCATTTCGAGCTTTGCGGCTGGACGGAGGGGAAAATCGTCCTTGTGGCGATTGCCGTAACCGTTGCGATGGCTGTAATATCTTATTTCTTTGAATAATTTGCGAAAGGAGGAGCTTTTTCGTGACAGACGAGCAAAAAAGAAAAAGTGAAGGCAGTTCTTTTCTGAAAGAGCTTCTTCACCCGCAGATAAATACCGTCTACCGCGTGCGCGGCGGCGTCGACAGAATTTTTCTTATAATTGTCGTGCTTCTTCTCTGCTATGGGTCGGTTATGGTATTTTCATCGAGTTATATATTTGCCAAAGTCAAAATGCACGACAGTCTGTGGTTCGTCAAAAAGCAGATATTCTTCGCCGTGGTGGGGATTGTCGTCATGATGCTTATCTCTTTTGTCGACTACGGCTTTGTGAAAAAATTCACGGTTCCGATATTCGCCGTCAGCTTTCTGATGCTCGCCGCCGTACCCTTTATAGGTGAAACAAACAAAGGCGCGACGAGATGGCTCCGCTTCGGACCCATTCAGTTTCAGCCGTCCGAGATAATGAAATTTGCCCTTGTCCTTCTGCTCGCATCTTATATATCGTTTTTCAGCACGAAAATAAAGGAGTTCAAATACGGAATTTTAATTCCCGCTATGATAACCGGCGTCGTCTGCGTCATAACCCTGCTCGAACATCATATGTCCGGAACGATAATTCTCTTTCTCATCGGCGCTTCGATGATATTTATGTCGGGCGCAAACTGGAAAATTCTCGCAACAATCGGCGGTGTATTCGGCGCGGGAGCGCTCGGCGTAATGCTCTTTACAAATTATATGAAAAAACGTATCGACGCGTGGCTGCATCCCGAGCTTTATCTTCAGACAGGCGGCTGGCAACCGTACCAGAGTCTGCTCGCCATAGGCTCCGGCGGACTTTTCGGCGTCGGACTCGGAAACAGCTATCAGAAGCATATGTGGCTTCCCGAGCCGCAGAACGACTTTATCTTTGCCATTCTCTGTGAGGAACTTGGCTTTCTCGGTGCGATTGCTCTCATTGTTCTGTTTGTACTGTTCATATGGCGCGGTTTTGTCATCGCGAAGCGCGCACCGGACACGTTTTCTTCCGTTCTTGTTGCGGGACTTACCGCAAAGGTCGGTATTCAGGCAATGCTCAATATCGCAGTCGTGACATCATCCATCCCGACGACGGGAATTGCGCTTCCCTTCTTTTCATACGGCGGGACGGCGCTTGTAATGCAGTTGGCGGAGATGGGAATCATACTTTCCGTTTCACGTTATTCGTCTCAAAAGCGGGTATAAAAAGGCTGTAAAATATCATCTTTTTCGGAGGAGCTTAAATGAAGATTATTCTTGCAGGCGGAGGCACGGGCGGTCATATATATCCGGCAATAGCCGTCGCCGACACAATAAAAAGTCGTGACAAAAGCGCGGAAATCCTCTTCATTGCTACAAAAAAAGGAATGGAGAAGACCCTTATCGAAAAGGCGGGATACAAAACCGCGCACATAGAAATGAGCGGACTGCAAAGAAGTCTCTCTCTTAAAAATATAAAGACGGCTATATGTTTTTTCACTTCGCAGATTGCGGCAAAAAAGTTACTGAAAGCGTTTCAGCCCGACGTCGTGTTCGCAACGGGAAATTATCTCTCCTATCCTCTGATACACACCGCTGCGAAAATGGGCATACCGACGGCAATCCACGAATCAAACATTGCCCCCGGCAGAGCCATCAGAATGCTTGAAAAAGACGCCGATGTAATATTTATAAACTTTCCGTCCACAGCGGACTCCTTCGGGGATAAGTCAAAGGTAATGTGCGTCGGAAATCCTATGCGGACAGAAGGACTTTCGCTCTCAAAGCGTCAGGCACGCGCAGAGCTTGATATTCCGCAGGACTGCGAATACGTCCTGCTTTCGTTCGGCGGAAGTCTCGGCGCACGGGCAATCAATAACAGCGTAATCGAGCTTATGGAAGGATTTTCGTCAAAGCATCCCGAAATTTTTCATATTCATTCGACCGGAAAAGGCGGGTATGACGCATTTATGCGCAGCTTCCGCGAAAAAGGGCTTGACGCCTGCAAAAATCTGCGTCCTGCCGAATATATTTACGATATGCCGAAATGGGAGGCTGCGGCGGACGCGGTTATTTGCCGTTCCGGCGCAATGACCGTTTCCGAGATTGCGCTTATGGGCAAGGCGTGTGTGTTTATCCCCTCCCCGAATGTGACGGAAAATCATCAGTTCAAAAATGCGGAGGGACTGAAAAATTCGGACGCCGCGCTCCTCATAGAAGAAAAAAATCTGAACTTCAACTCCCTTTCCTCCGCCGTGCATGACCTGCTTTTCACTCCGCTCGGAGCAAAACTCTCGGAAAATATCCGCGCGTTTGCAAAACCGGAGGCAAGAGATTTGATTTACAGGGAGCTTGTCCGCCTTTCAAACCGCGAACTGCTGTCGCTTGTCGGAAAGGAGGAGGCGAATGAGTAAAAAAGAGCTTGAGTCGTTTCGGCTCAAAGCGTTTATAATAAAGATATGCTTTTTTGCGCTTATGCTCGCCCTCATTATTATATTCGTTTTTTCGGTGAGAATAAAAAGCGTAACGGTTGAGGGAAATGCCGTCTCTTCGGAGGAAAACATAATCGCGGCGGCAAATCTGCGGCGCGGCGCGCATATGTACTCAATCGACAAAAACGCGCTTTCAAAGTCCATTCTTGAAAAAAATCCGTATGTAAGCTCGGTGACCGTCAGGCGACGTCTGCCGTCGACAATAATAATCACCGTAACGGAGGACAAGCCCTCTTTTTTCATGGCGTTCGGCTCGGACTTTCTGATTCTCTCGGACAGGCTGCGCGTGCTTGACGTCGTGCAGTCTCCGCAGGGGCTTTCGTCAAGCGGGATAATTCCCATTTCCCTGCCGACCGTAACCGAGGCAGTCCCGGGAAAAACTCTCGTTTTTGAGTCCGCAAGGGACTATCGGTTGAGTGCGGAGCTTATCGGTCAGTTTGCCTCGTGCGACTTTGCGGACGGAATAACCATGATTGATATTTCAAACAGATTCGCCGTTAAAGCGGTGTATAAAAGCAAGTATACGATTGTATTCGGAAGTTATACAGATTTAGAAAAAAAGCTGAAATTCTGCAAAAAAACAATCGGTTATGTTGAAAAAAACATGCCCGGCGTTGCAGGCACGATATACGCAACCGGCACTGCGGAGACGTCCTTCCTTGTGACCGGCACAGCCGATTGACAAATTTTGTCACCGAAAAAGTATATATAAATGCCCGAAAATGACCTCCGACTGCCCCGTTTTTCATTATTTTTTCCCTTTTGGGACGAATTTCTGCGATTTTTATGATTTTTTTATAAAAACATATTGCAAAATTCGAAAATAAATATTATTATATTATTGTATCTATTTTTGGAGCAAAATTTTAGGAGGTTTAATATCATGGGTTTTGAATTTGACAACAATTATGACAGTGGCGTAAAGATTAAAGTCATCGGCGTCGGCGGTGGCGGCGGTAACGCCGTAAACCGTATGATTGAAACAAACATACAGGGCGTTGACTTTATCACGGTAAACTGCGACAAGCAGGTTCTTCTCACGTCCAGCGCAAACACAAAAATAGCCATCGCCGAAAAGATTACAAAGTGTCACTGACCATGATACGACACCGAAATAAGTAAGCGCGCGTAAGAAGAAAACATCGAAGACATCCATAACATCATCCGCTGAGAGGA
>JAHAZT010000066.1 GCA_018383975.1 Eubacteriales bacterium
TGCCCGATCTGAAAACACTCTGCAAAATGGCGGAGCTTTTCTCCGTCTCGATCGACTTTTTCGTAACCGAGGGAGCCGCCGAGCAGATGAAAAAATATAACGCTCCGAAAGAAGAAAAGGGCTATCGACTCATCATTTCCCTGCTGATAATTGCGGGAATATGGACGGCGGCAACGGCATTTTTCATATATCTGATGATACATAGTAATCTGAACGCATGGACGCTTTTCATCTGGCCGATACCGCTTTCGGCTTTAATAATGTGTCGTTTCAGCATAAAATGGGGCAATAAATGGGTGGGACTTGTGTGCTCCTCCGTATTCTGCTGGACGCTTCTCGCGTCGTTTTATCTGCAATTTCTGCACTATAATTTCTGGCTTGTTTTTATCGTCGGCGCGCCGATTCAGGCGGCGATAGTCCTCTGGTGGATAGTTGTTGTAAAATACAAAAAATGACCTTTTATCCGACCGAGTCTTTACTTGACCCAAGCTGTAAGTATAAAAGCTCCCCGCTTCGGCGGGGAGCTTTTGCTATAAGCATTTATATGATAAGAGAAATAACCGCAAGCGCGGCAAGAATCGTGGGGATTGCCGTCACGGCGCCGTAACGCACGAATTTCCCGAACGAAAACGAAACGCCGTATCTTTTCAGAAGCGACATCCACATAATCCCCGCAAGCGCACCGACCGGCGTTATAAACGCGCCGATATTCGAGCCGACTATCGCGCCGAAAGCGGCAGACGTTGCAACCGTCTCCGGAAGCGTTCCGAGAACGGGTACATAAAGCACGCTCATCGGAATGTTGTTTATCATATTCGCCGCAAGAGCGGAGGAAAGCCCGTAAGAAAAGACAACGTTTTCCTCGCCGAGGAGCTTTCCTAGCAGGGCTGTTGCGCCGCTGTCGTCAAGAGCGGAAACGATGACGAACATCGAAAGCACAAACGGGATAAGCTGCCACGGCGCGCGTCGCAGACAACCGCAGAGCTCCTCCGGCTTGCGCTTCCGGACGGCGGACGCAATCAACACAAGAATGAAGAGCAGCACCGCCGAAGAGAAGGAAACAATCCACATCTCAATATCGAAATAAGACCCGACAGCCATTATAAGCGTGCAGGCGGAAAGTAGCGCAAGCCCGATTATCAGCAGGGGCTTGTTTTTGATTTTCGCCTCTTCCCCGTCATCCGGGCTTACTTCTATCGGCTTCGAAAGGCTCTTGCCGAAGCAAAGCCAGAGAATTCCGAGGGTAACCAGACCTGCCGCTATCGTCGGCAATATCATAACCTCAAGGTATGAAACAAAATCTATCCCCATTGCGGAGGAGATATAGATATTCGTCGGATTGCCGATTATCAGCGCCATACTCCAGGTGTTTGCGGCGATAAATTCCGCAAAAAGATACGGCACGGGATCAATTTTTGCGTTTTTTGCAAAGTAGCAGATAAACGGCGTGAATGTCAGAATGATTATATCGTTTGACGTAAATACCGTCAGAACGGAGACGGTTACATACAGATAAAAGAACAGTCTTTTGCGGCTTCTGCCCGCTTTTTTCAGCGCAAATGCGGCTATGTAAGCAAAAAACCCGACCTCATCGAGGAAAACGGAAAGCACCGTCATCGAAATGAAAAGGGTCAGGATTTTGAGCGGGTTTACGGCGTTATCCGCCGTGAAAGCCGAAAGTATTTTCGTCGGCTCTGCGCAGCCCGCGCAAAGCATTGCGCAAGCCCCGGCAAGGGCGCAAAGGCAATAAGTATCAAACCGCAGCTTTCCGATCCTAAGCTGCGGCAAGAGAAGTATTGAAAGTATCATCCCTGCGCAGGTCACGGCGCAGATGACAATTGAAGTTGTCATTTTTTGTTTCTCCGAAAGTCAAAAGGCTTTCATTTTTTCATAGTCAATTTTATTTTTTCAATGCGCGAAAGCCCCATAGGGTCTACGTATTCTTTCATTGCACAGTCAAATTCCTTTTTATAGTCAAGCTCTGTCGGCGAATGAGCGTCGCAACCGAAGATGACATTATTTCCGACCTCAGCCGCAATGCGGAAGAAGTCCTTCCTCGGATAATGACGGCTTGCCCTTATTCCGAGAAAGTTTATTTCAAGCGGTATTTCAAGCGACTTTGCGGCTTCGCAAAGCCTGCTCATATGCTTTTCATAGATTTTTTCGTCACCCTGAAAACGAAAGATATCGGGGTGGGCAATATATGCAAATTTACCCGTCGAAAATCCTTCAATCACCTGCCCGACATACCTTTCAAGGTCTTTTTCCTCCGTATACACGTCACAACTGCTTGTGCCGTCGTATTCGTTGCAGAGATAATGCTGACCCATTATCATATAATCGAGAGGATAATCCGAGAGAAAATCGCAAAGCCTTGCAAAATATTTCGGATAATACTCCGCCTCAACGCCGATGTATATGTCGATATCTTTTTTATATTCGTCGCGGAGGGCTGTCAGCGACTGCACATACCCTTCAAACTCCTCCGGCCGCATACGGAAATGCGAATAATAATCGCCGTCGAAAATATACGGGCTGTGGTCTGAAAAGCCGAGCGTTTTTATCCCCTGCGATATCGCCGCCTCAACGTATTCCCTGTCCTCGCCGACGGCGTGATGACATCTGTGCGTATGCGTATGAAAATTGCAGACAAGCCCGTCTTTTTTCGGGAATTCATTTCCGACCGTCATTTTTTCGCCTCTGTTTTTGATTTTTTCTGTTCGTCTATCGCGTTTTTCCAGCAACGGTGACACATGGCGACATAGCTGTCGTTGCCGCCGAGGAAAACCTGCTCGCCCTCTGTCAGAACACGCCCCTCGCCGTCGATTCTCGCATTGACGATCGCCTTTGAGCCGCAACGGCAGATGGTTTTTATCTCCGTTATCGAGTCGGCAACCTCAAAAAGCCGGCTGCTCCCGGGGAAAAGCCGCGTCATAAAGTCCGTGCGCAGTCCGAAGCAGAGCACCGGAAGATTTCTGTCGTTTACAAGATTGCGAAGCTGATCTATCTGCTCCGGCGTGAAAAACTGACATTCGTCCGCAATGATAACGTCGCAATCGACGTGATTTTCAAATTCCTTTTCTATATTCATCTCCGGCGGGACGACCTGCGCCTCTGCGGAAAGTCCTATGCGGGAGCGGACGGTACATTCTCCGTCACGGCTGTCTGTCGAAGGCTTTATAAGCCAGACTTTCATTCCGCGCTCCTCGTAATTGAACTTCGTTATAAGGGCGTTTGCGGTCTTTGAGCTGCCCATCGCGCCGTATTTGAAATATAGCTTTGCCATCCGTTTTCCTCCGTGACTCTTCGTTACACACAGAATTGTACAACATTTGTCGCATAATGTCAATGTGATTTGCAAATTGAAAATAATTATTTTTGTTTCTTGACATTTTTCGTCACACAATATATACTCATATCCGTGATAAATCAAAAGGCGGTGGTTTTTTGTCGAAAATGAAAACGGGGCTTCGGGCGTGTATAAATATCGGTATCGCGGCGGCGGTTATTGCCGTCTGCTCGCAGATAAGCGTGCCGACTGTCGTTCCCTTCACAATGCAGACGTTTGCCGTGTTTACGGTTGTCGGTCTGCTCGGAATATGGCAAGGGACGTGTGCCGTCTGCGTTTATATTGCTCTCGGCGCGATAGGCGTTCCCGTTTTTTCGGGCTTCCGCGGCGGAATTGCCGCGCTGACGGGGGCAACCGGCGGATATATCTTCGGTTTTATCGCTCTCGCGCTGATTATGGGTGCCTTTATAAAGGCAAAGCCGGAAAGCCGGCTTTGGGCATTTATCGGTATGGCTTCGGGGCTTATCGTCTGTTATGCCTTCGGCAGCGTATGGTTTTATTTTGTTTACGCCGCAAAGGGTGAACCGAAAAGCCTCTGGGGCATACTTCTTTCGTGCGTTTTCCCGTATCTGCTTCCCGACGCCGCAAAGGCGGTGCTTTCGGATATGATCGTAAGAAGGTGCGGAAAATTTATAAAGAAATAATCATGGAAAAAGGCTTTCCCGCACAAGGAAAGCCTTTTCTGTTCCGCGCGGAAAATCGCGTTTTCCGCCGAAAAACAACATTCAGTATTTTTCGTTTGTCAATTGACCTTTTTATATATTTGTGATATAATGGCGTCACAAAGCAAACTGATATTTTTTTCAGGAGGCATATATGAAAATAATCATTGCCGGATGCGGAAAGGTCGGCTATGCGCTGACCCGTCAGCTTTCATCCGAGGGCTACGATATTACCATCATCGACAGAGACAGCGACGTGCTTTCAAACGCTATGGAGCATTATGACGTTATGGCTGTCTGCGGAAACTGCGCAATTCATAGCGTGCTTTCCTCCGCAGGCGCGCAGGACGCCGACCTTCTCGTCGCCACGACGGGCGAGGACGAGGTGAACCTTCTTTCGTGCGCCGTCGCCCATAAAATGAACCCCAAAATACACACGATAGCGAGAATCCGAAACCCCGAATACAGCGACCAGATATACGGCATGCGCGATGTTTTCGGGCTTTCTATGGCTATAAATCCGGAAAGGCAGGCTGCGCTTGAAATAGAAAGACTGCTCAAATATCCGGGCTTTCTCAACCGCGATACCTTCGCAAAGGGCAGAGTTGAGATAGTCGAGCTGAAAATCGGGGAGGACAGTCCCCTTTGCGGTATCCCGCTGAAAAAAATGGGAGATATCGTCTGCTGTAAGGTGCTTGTCTGCGTTGTTCTGCGCGACGGCGAGGCGATCGCTCCGGACGGCAACTTCATCCTTCGCGAAGGCGACCGCATTTTCGTCACGGCTCCCGTAAACGAGCTTGCCGTTCTTCTTTCCGGACTCGGCATAGTGACGAAAAAAATCAAAAACGTCATCATCTGCGGCGGCGGCAGAATAGGCTATTATCTTGCCGAGAGGCTGAGTCACGACGGCTTTGCGACGAAAATAATCGAAAGTGATTACAATAAATGCGAAAAGCTCTCCGCCATGCTTCCGGCCGTCAATATAATCAACGGCGACGCCTGCAATCACGACCTTCTGAAAAGCGAGGGCATCTCCGATTGCGATGCGCTCGTCAGCCTCACGGGGTTTGACGAAATGAATATGATCATTTCGCTTTACGGCAGGAACAAGGGCGTCAAGCAAACGGTCACAAAGCTTTCAAGGCTTAAAAACAGCGGCATCATCGGCGATATCCCGCTCGGAAGCGTCATCTGCCCGAACGACCTCTGCTGTAATACCATAGTTCAGTACGTCCGCGCGATGAAAAATCAGACCGGAGCGGCGCTTGCCGTGCATTTCATTGCCGACAGGAGAGCGGAGGCAATAGAATTCAGAGTAGACGAATCAACCGCGCATTGCGGCGAACCGCTGAAAAACCTCAAAACCAAAAAGAACGTTCTTCTCGTCTGCATATCGCACGGAGCGGAAACGGAAATCCCGAGCGGCGACTCCTCATATCAGGCAGGCGACAGCGTGATAATCGTCACAACGGGCGGAAACATCATATATCAGCTCAACGACATATTTGAATAAACGAGGCCGGATATGAATTATAAAATTATTTGCAGGATAATATCGCAGATACTGGCGATAGAAGCGGCTCTGATGCTGCCCGCCGTCATTATCGGCGTCTGCGACGGCACGATGCAGTCGGTTCTCGCCTTTCTTGTGACAATAGCGGCTACTCTTGTTTTCAGCGGTGTGCTTTCAATCTTTTCGCGCAGGGCGAAAAAAGGCTTTTATGCAAGAGAGGGACTTGTGTGCGTCGGTCTCGGCTGGACGCTTATGAGTATTTTCGGATGTCTGCCGTTTGTGATTTCCGGCGAAATTCCGAGCTTTATAAACGCTCTCTTCGAGACGGTCTCCGGATTCACGACAACGGGCTCGTCAATTCTTGAAAACGTCGAGCTTCTTTCAAGATGTATGCTCTATTGGCGCAGCTTCAGCCATTGGCTCGGCGGAATGGGCGTGCTTGTTCTGGTTCTTGCCGTCATTCCCAAAAGCAAGGACAGCGGCGGCTTTTCAATTCATCTTCTCCGCGCGGAAAGCCCCGGACCCGACGTCGGCAAGCTCATGCCGAAGCTCAAAAAAACCGCAATCGCGCTTTATTCCATATATGTCTCGCTGACGGTAATAAACTTTGTCGCGCTTCTGATAGCAAAAATGCCGTGGTTTGACGCCCTCTGTACCGCCTTCGGTACGGCAGGCACCGGAGGCTTCGGTATAAAAGCCGACAGTCTGACAGGCTATTCCCCCGCGATACAGATAGTCACAACCGTATTTATGCTTCTTTTCGGCATAAATTTCAACTGTTATTACTGGCTTATGCTGCGCAACGTCAGAAGCGTGCTGAAAAACGAGGAACTGCGGCTTTATCTCGGTTCGTTTGTCGTTGCGACCGCGCTGATAACCGTAAACACTCTGCGCATGTTCTCCTCCGTCGGAGAGGTTATCCGTCACGCGTCTTTTCAGGTTGCGTCGATTATGACGACAACCGGCTTTGCAACAACCGATTTCAACCTCTGGCCGTCATTTTCAAAGGCGGTTATCCTCGCGCTGATGATAATGGGTGCCTGCGCCGGAAGCACCGGCGGCGGCTTCAAATGTATACGCGTGCTTCTTCTTTTCAAGAGCCTGAAAAGAAGCATCAAAAAAATGCTCCATCCGCAGAGCGTGGAAACCGTCCGTGTTGACGGAGAACCCGTGCGCGAGGGCATTATCAATGGCACCGTGGCATATCTCATCGCCTATGCTTTTATCGCCGTTGCAAGTTTTCTTGTAATTTCAATCGACGGTTTTTCCGTCGAAACGAACCTTTCCGCAATGTTGTCGTGTCTGAATAATATCGGTCCCGGCTTCGACGTCGTCGGACCTATGGGCAGTTTTGCCGGCTACGGCATAATATCAAAATTGGTATTGATATTCGATATGCTCGCCGGCAGGCTTGAAATATTTCCCGTCCTCGTGCTGTTTTCAAAGAGGACATGGAAAGTGACCTGAAAGGCGGCGACTATGATATTTCTCATAATCGGCGGAGTTCTGCTTCTTATAATAATTGTATATTTTCTGTTTGTTATTACGGTTTTCCGCACAGCCGTCTGCCGCGCGGACAAATTCCCCGATATTTTTTCGGACGTCGGCGCAAAAGAGCTTCACATAAACGAAAAATATCTTCCGGAAATACGTCGCGGAGCGGAATTTATAAAAAATTCGCCCTCCGAAGACGTTTATATAAAAAGTCGTGACGGGCTTTCCCTTCACGGAAAGCTCATCCCCGCGGAAAACGCAGTCGCAACGGTTATCCTTTTTCACGGCTTCCGTTCCTTTGCCGAGTTTGAATTTTCAAGCATTGCCGAAAAATATCATAACAAAGGCTATAATCTTCTCCTTGTCACGCAGCGTGCGCACGGAAAAAGCGAAGGCAAATACATAACCTTCGGACTTTGCGAGCGGCTTGACTGTGCCGACTGGGCTGATTATATCGCAAAGCGTTTCCCGTCCCTGCCGATAGCAATCGAGGGGATTTCCATGGGCGCGACAACCGTGCTTATGGCAAGCAATCTTCAAATGAATAATGTAAAATGCGTAATCGCCGACTGCGGTTACACGTCGCCGGAAGAGATTTTCCGTCACGTTGCAAAAAATATGTGTCATCTTCCGCCGGCGCTCTTTGTCCCCGCGTTTTCTCTGCTTTTCAAAATTAAAACAGGTCACCGGACGGACGAATTTTCAACAGTCGACGCTTTGAAGGAAACCTCTCTCCCCGTGCTCTTCATTCACGGCGAGGCGGATAACTTCGTCCCGTGCGAAATGTCCCGCAAAAGTGCCGCCGTCTGCCGGACGGATCATATTCTCGTAACCGTTCCGGGCGCGTCACACGGGAAAAGCTATCTTGTCGACCGCAAAAAATGCGACGCCGCCCTTGATGCCTTCCTTGCCCGTACTTTTCTTTGACCATACTTTTTTTGAAAAGAAAAGCAGGCACCGTACTTTTCTTTGAAAAGAAAAGTAGGCAAAAGAAACTTAAGTTATCGGGGAGTTTTTAGGCTCCCTTGTGTAAAGGGAGCCTTTTAATCAATT
>JAHAZT010000067.1 GCA_018383975.1 Eubacteriales bacterium
TTCTTCTCTACGGCGGAGCCGGCAGCACCGAGACACCGACAACCAATCTGACCGTGACCGACTGCGTGTTCAATGACGATAACACGCTGACGCCAGATAAGGCTGCTATTGAGATCGGTAACGATTATAACGCAGTATATAACCTGACAGTGAACAATATCACCGTCAATGAATTTGCGGTAAATCCTGAGGGAATCTCTACCGGCAGCACTATCTGGGCTAATAAGAACTCCATGGATCGGGCTCATCTCAATGTTGTGATCGATGGTGTGGATGTATATTAAGCAGTAAAGACATCAGACGGTTGCATGACAAAACCGAACTGCCTTCTCCCTCCTTCGGGAGGGAGGGGCAATCAAAGGGCATAAGCAAAAGTTTGTGCCTTTTGATTGCCGGAAATATTTACTGGAACAGGAGTAATTGATATACTATGAAAAAAGGAATTAGGTGGTTGATAAAAATGTTTTATAACACCGGAAATGAAAAAGTTACAGAAAAAATATTTCTGAGGGCAATGATTTCCTCCGTGTTGGGCATTATTCTCTGCACTGTATGTCTTGCAGGAATGACGTGGGCATGGTTTTCTGACAGCGTGACCAGCCATTCAAGCAATATCACCTCGGCAAGCTTTTCTGTTAAGGTAACAGTTAATAAAGGCATAGATAATACGGAAATACCTCTCACAGACGGAAAATACAAACTTGAGCAAAGCAGTGAAAAATACAAGGTCACGCTAAAAGCAACAGGAAGCGCATCAACCGTTTATTGCAAAGTAAATATAAACGAAGTTATTTATACTGCACGATTGAATCCTAACAGCAATAACGCCCCTTTTATATTTGAAATAGATTGCTCAGCTAAGTCGGCAACTGTCACATTTACTCCGACTTGGAGCAACAGCGGTTCCAGTGAAAATTCCAATGCATTGCCATCGAATGATACCATAGAAGTAAAATAAAAGAAAAGAAAAAAATAATCGGCTTATGACACGCCGTATTCAAATCAGCTGTCTCGGGTAAACAGTGTTTAAAACATAACACACTTTACATTAATAATTATCCCCAGTGAGAAATATGCACCCCAAAAGTTATAACTTTTGGGGTGCATATTTCTATCGCATGATTTTTATTTGGAACCTCCAAATAATCCCGCGCCTTTCATCCATGAATATGTCGCGCCGAACTGAACACCACGGCCGCTGAAGTTGAACACCTACGGCGTTTTAAGTTGAACAGTGCCGTCGCATCAAACTGAACACCCCCGTCGCGCAGATTGAACAGTCGTAGATTGTGCGGTAAAATATGGGTACACGCGAGAGCGTGAATCCAATAAAGGAGGTCATCACCATGACCAATTACCGCGAGATCCTGAGGCTGTGCAGCCTCGGGCTCAGGTACTGTCAAGTATTTTTCGCAAATTCGTTTCTGATAAAATGAAGTAGTGCGCCAATACTCCGGCGATGGAGCGGCTACGCTCCGCTTGATTGCCTGAAAGCATCTGTCGGCGGCGGTGTCAAGGGCGGTCGCAAGACCGTTCATCTTGACCCTTGACTCCGTCGGCGGCAGATGCTATTTAATTGCTGTGTTTATGCCACTTCTGTCTCGGCTTCAGTCAAGCTGAATGATGACAGCTTCTATTGTTTCTTGCAAAAAGTAGTTTCATTTGTTTTGGCTTATGCAATTACGAACCCCGGCGTAAACGCACTGCGCTCACCGATTTACTCCGAGATGCTAAACATTGTGAACGGGCAGCCTGTTACCTTTGAAAAGTATAAATTTGATGAGACAACCGTCAGAAGTCTGTTTAATACATGCGATTTCAGTAATATCAGACCGTTGACAAAATCGATGTTGGTCTGGTGGATGTTCCAAAATGAAAATCAATGTCTTGTATCTCTTGATACGTCAATAGAAATAGAGCATATATTTGCTAAGAACAGACAAAACAAAGAGCAAAGCCTTTCAGATGCCAAAAAGCTTGAACAAATCGGGAATAAGGCTATATTGGAGCAAAGAATCAATATCCGGGCATCGGATTATAGATTTATTGACAAAATCAAATATTATAGAGGATTCACAAATGGACGGAATAAACCTAAAGAAGGAACAAAAAACGCTGAATTGCTGGATTTGTCAAACACTCAATCCGATTTCACGGAGAGTGATATTGATAATCGAAGCAAAATAATCCTTGATGCGTTTATTGATTTTATTAAACAAAATGGATTAATGTAATAAGAATTCGATTTACGTTACTTCCTCTCCGCCGAAAACAAAAGAACACCGCAAGGTGTTCTTTTTGTTTTTACCAAAGGGCTTCGAACGGGAGAGGTAGTGAATGAGGTGCCGGCGGCGCGTCAATTTTTGTTTTGCAAAGTAATAATAATTATCATTATCGCTTGACAACGTCCGACGAACCTGTTATACTGAAAAAAACAAAAAAGCAAAGGATTTCGGATGTGGATATAACAAAGGATATAAAATATGTCGGCGTAAACGATTACAAAACCGACCTTTTTGAGGGTCAATACAGGATTCCGCGCGGCATGGCATATAATTCATACGTCATAATCGACGAAAAAATCGCCGTTACGGACACGGTTGAGGCGGATTTCACGCGCGAGTGGCTTTCAAACGTCGCCTCCGCGCTTGACGGCCGCAAGCCGGATTACCTCGTCATTCACCATATGGAGCCGGATCATTCCGCCGGCATTGCGGAGTTCCTCCGCGCCTATCCCGACGCAACCGTCGTTGCAAACGCAAAGGCGTTTGCCATGATTGATAATTTCTTCGGCGTCGGGCTTTGCAAAAACAAGCTCACCGTTGAAAACGGCGGGACGCTCCCGCTCGGACGTCACACTCTGAATTTTATCTTTGCGCCCATGGTTCACTGGCCGGAGGTTACCGTCACATATGACGATGCGGACAAGGTGCTTTTCTCGGCTGACGCCTTCGGCAAGTTCGGCGCGACCGACGCGGACGAGCCGTGGACGGACGAAGCCGGAAGATATTATTTCGGCATTGTGGGCAAATACGGCGCGCAGGTGCAGGCGCTTCTCAAAAAGGTATCGGCGCTTGATATAAAAATCATCTGTCCCCTGCACGGTCCCGTGCTTTCCGGAGATATCTCCCGTTACACCTCGCTTTATGACGTATGGTCATCATATTCTGCCGATACGGACGGCGTCTGCATTGCGTATACCTCCGTTTACGGAAACACGGAAAAGGCGGCGCTTTCCCTTGCGGAAGCCCTCCGCGCCCGCGGATGCGGAAGCGTGACGGTTTACGACCTTGCCCGGTGCGATATGTCATCGGCGGTAGCCGGCGCCTTCCGTAACAAAAAGCTCGTGCTTGCCTCCACGACCTACAACGGCGACGTTTTCCCGTTCATGCGCGAATTCATCTGCTGTCTTTCGGAGCGCGGATATAAAAACCGCACCGTCGGCATAATCGAAAACGGCTCGTGGATGCCGCTTGCGGCAAAGGTTATGCGCGGAATGCTCGAAGGCTGCAAAAACCTTTCGCTTACCGAAACAACGGTCACTCTGCTTTCCTCTCTGACGGACAAAAACAAAGAGGATATCGAAAAGCTCGCGTCGGAGCTTTGCGGCTGAAAACACCCGTCGTGACCTTCCCTTCCGGATTTTTCAGGCTCATATAAACACACAAAAAAGCATTACGGAGGCTGCCGTTTTGGACAAAAAACCGAAATTTTCAAGGGTGATTGCGTTCGGACTGCTGTTTCCCCTTTTGGGAACCGCTCTCCTTTCCGTCACTTTCTGCATACTGCAGAAAAATTACTATTATCTCCCCCGCTCTCTCGATTTTCTTATCCGATTTTTTTATGACGCAAAGTTCATTTTTCTCTATATCGCGCTGTTCTTCTTTGTCGGAATGGTCGTCCGGACAATTGCGTTTGCCCCTCTTCGTGACGCCGTAGCGGTTTCCGTTTCGGGACTCTTTTTCACCGTTCTCACCGCAATGACCTCATTTGTAATAACGCTGGTTTTCCTTCGCAACGACCTCAGCGCCGATGTTTTCGGAACATATCTCTATTCGGACTTCCTCTGCGCTATGGAAAATGCCGCAAGATATTTTCTGTGCGTCGTTGCGGCGTGGGCTGTGCGACTGTTTTATTCCTCCCGCGGCACTTCCCCCTCCTTTGAAAAGCCGTATATCGTTCCCAAGGGTGCCGTCGGCTTTCCGCTCGCCGTCTCCCTTGCCGTCTGGCTCGCGGTGACAGTCTGCGGTGTGGCGTTCTCCTCTGTGACGGAAAATGCCGTCGGGACGCTCGTTTATGAGCTCGTCGTCTGTGTCTGCGGATATTTTATTGCCGTCCTCGGCGCCATCTTCATCTCAAAATAACCGTACTTTTCTTTGACCGTACTTTTCTTTGAAAAGAAAAGTAGGCACCGTACTTTTCTTTGAAAAGAAAAGTAGGCAAAAGAAACTTAAGTTATCGGGGAGTTTTTAGGCTCCCTTGTGTAAAGGGAGCCTTTTAATCAATT
>JAHAZT010000064.1 GCA_018383975.1 Eubacteriales bacterium
ATAAAAGAGGGCGACATTCTCGAAGCTTATATAATGGAAGAGATTGCAAGATAAGGAGAAACCGATATGAATTTCAGACAGGTACACCTTGATTTTCACACGAGCGGGGAGATAGAGGGAATAGGCTCCCGATTTTCAAAGGAGCAGTTCCAGAGGGCACTCCGCGAGGGACACGTAAATTCGATAACCCTTTTTGCGAAATGTCATCACGGCTGGGCATATTTCCCCTCGGAAACGTGCGAAATGCACCCGCATCTGGATTTTGACCTTCTCGGCGAACAGATAGCCGCGGCGCACGAAATCGGCGTCAGGACTCCGGTTTATATCTCTGCCGGACTTGATGAGAAAATGGCGCGTCCGCATACGGAATGGCTTATGCGCAATCCCGATGAAACCTTCTACTGGACGGAAAACTTCACAAAGCCGGGCTATCACCGCATGTGCATGAACACGCCGTATCTTGACTATCTCATCGCGCAGGTGGAGGAGGTTGTTCAAAAATATGACTGTGACGGCATTTTCCTCGACATAGTCGGCGCTTTGCCGTGCTATTGTCAGCACTGCGTAAAGAAAATGCTGGACAGAGGGGAAGACCCCTATAACGAGGAAAACGCTTACAGAATGGGCGTTGAAACCTATCTCAATTACACAAAGCGCGTGAGAGAGGCAATTGACAAATACAAGCCGGGACTGCCCGTTTTCCACAACGCCGGACACATTCAGTGCGGTCACAGAGACTTCACCTTTGCAAACTCGCATCTTGAGCTTGAAAGTCTGCCGACAGGCGGCTGGGGCTATGACCATTTCCCGATGTCTGCGGCTTATGCCAGAACGCTCGGACTTGATTTCCTCGGCATGACGGGAAAATTCCATCTTTCATGGGGCGAATTCGGCGGGTTCAAGCATCCGAACGCTCTCCGCTATGAAACGGCGCTTTCCGCCGCAAACGGTGCGAAAATGTCGATAGGCGACCAGCTTCATCCGCTCGGAGCAATGGATATGGCAACATATAAGCTCATAGGCGAGGCATATTCCGAGATAGAGAGAAAGGAGCCGTGGCTTGACAATGTTGAGTCGGTTGCCGATATAGCGGTGCTTTCTCAGGAGGCTCTTTTCTATCATATGAATCCCGGAAAGCCTTCTCCCGGTCGACTTTCGTGGATGGGCACGACGGGCGCAAGCAGAATTCTGCTTGAAGGAAAATATCTGTTTGACGTTGTGGACACCGAAGGCGATTTCGGCAAATACAAGCTCATCATACTTACAGATGATTCTATGCTTGACGGCGAAACAGCCGAAAAGCTGAAAGCGTTTACAGAAGGCGGAGGCAAAATTCTTGCGTCCGGAACGTCCGGCCTCTATGCCGACGGAAGCGGCTTTGCTTTCGACCTCGGCGCGGAGTTCAACGGCGAATGCGAATACAATCCCGCATATATCCGTCCGGAATTTGAAATGGAGGGGCTTTATAATTCCGCATATGTCATTTATCAGCCCTGCTACGATATAGATGCGACGGGCGAGGTGCTTGCGGTCAGAGAAAATCCGTATTTCAATCGCACGACCTTCCATTTTTCTTCGCACGCACAGACGCCGAACGACCCGACGAAAACATATCCGGCGGTCACTCTCGGAGAGGACGGCGCATATATTTCGTTTAAGTTGTTTACGGAATATGCGCTGAAGGGTTCGCTCATTGCAAAGAGGGTTGTTGAGCATGTTATTGACGTTCTCCTCGGCGACGAAAAAACGCTGACGACGAATCTCGGCTCGCTCGGAGTTGTGACTCTTATGGATCAATACGACGAGCACAGATATGTAAACCATCTTCTCTATGCCACTCCGGTCAAGCGCGGACAGAAGGTTGAAATAATTGAAGACATCGTACCCGTTTACGGTACGGAGGTGACTTTGAAGCTCTATACGAAGCCGAAGAGAGTGTACCTTGCGCCGCAGATGCGGGACATAGACTTTGATTATTCGGACGGCGTTCTTACTTACACGGTTGACAGGCTTGAGTGTCATCAGATGGTCGTCATAGACTATTGACCTACTTTTCTTTGAAAAGAAACCGTACTTTTCTTTGAAAAGAAACCGTACTTTTCTTTGAAAAGAAAAGTAGGCAAAAGAAACTTCAATTATCGTGAAGTGTATACGGACTTTTAATTATCTGCACGGACGGAGTTTCTGCAAAAAGGCAAAAGAAACTTTAATTATTGGTTTGAACAAACTTTATATTTTTATCAAAGGGAGCGGTCATTTCGCTCCTTTTTGATTTGCGACAACGTCATTTTATGTTGACTTTTCACTCCGGATATGTTATATTTACTTAAGCACCAAAATGAAAAACGAGGTATTGAAAATGATTGCAAGCAGAACACCGATGGGTTGGAACTCATGGAACACATTCACAAAGGACATAGACGAACAGCTTATAAAGGAAACAGCCGATGCGATGGTTGACGGCGGCTATCTCGCCGCAGGATACGAGTATCTTGTAATCGACGATTGCTGGAGCAAAAAAGAGCGTGACGAAAACGGCATGCTTGTTGCGGATGAGGAAAAATTCCCGAACGGCATGAAGGCTGTTGCGGACTATGTTCACTCAAAGGGACTGAAATTCGGCATGTATTCCTGCTGCGGCGTCAAGACTTGCGCTGGATATCCGGGCAGCTTCGGCCACGAATTTGATGACGCGAATTACTTTGCAAGCGTCGGCATAGATCTTCTCAAGTATGATAACTGCTATCATCCCGGAAGTCCGAGTTATCAGTCATACAACAGAATGGCTCTTGCTCTCCGCGCAACCGGCAAGGAAATACTTTTCTCCGCCTGCAACTGGGGAAATCAGAACGTTCATGAATGGGCGCGCTCCGTCGGTGCGCATATGTACAGATCCACCGGTGACATAACCGACACATTCGAGTCGATAAAGGGCATAGTGACAAAGGAAAAGGACAAGTTCTGCTATTCCGCTCCCGGGTGCTTTAACGACCTTGACATGCTTGTCACAGGGCTTTACGGCAAGGGAAACATCGGCTTCGGACAGGGCTGCACTGCGGCAAATTACCGTTATCACTTTGCTATATGGTGCATGCTTTCCTCGCCTCTTATGCTCGGTTGTGACATAAGAAATATTGACGAGGAAACGAAAAAGCTCATCACAAATCCCACGCTTATTTCAATCTGTCGTGACGAAGACGCGCGTCCTCCGATAATCGTCGGAGACAACAGAGGTCAGAAGGAAAACTTCTCCCTTTTCAAGCATCTTTCGGACGGCACGTATGCCATCGGCTTCTTCAACGCATATGATGTTGACAAGGACATAATGATGCCGTACAGCGATCTCGGTCTTGATCCTCTCTGCGGCTACGGCTTCGATGTAACGGACGCTTTCACGGGAGAGCATCTCGGCATATTCAGAGACTGCATCGACATGCACGTTGAGGCGGGCGGTTGCAGAGTTCTGACGGCGAAACTCGTAAAGGTTAAATGAGCAACTGCAAGGGCTGCGGCGAAAAGCTCACGTGTGACGAAACCGCGCTTTACCGTCGGCTGATATACAGGGAAACGCCGGAGGAGGATTGCCTCTGCATCAGATGTCTTGCGAAAAAGCTGAAGGTTGAAGAAAAACAGCTTTATGAAAAGATAAAATTTTTCAAGGAAATAGGTTGCACCCTGTTTTGATATGAATATACAAACGCTCTTTTCGGCAAATTGTCCAAAGGAGCGTTTTGCATTTCGTGCAAGTTGACGTATTGTCTTAAAAACCCAAAAAATAAGAAAAAAGTGTGAATATTTTATTGATTTTTCACAAACAACGTGATACAATATATAAGGTTAATATAACCTAAAACATTTTATACGGAGGCTTCATTCAAATGAAAAGATTTATTTCAATTATTCTGGCAGTTGCAATGATTGTTTGTTGCTTCGCACTTGTCGGCTGTAAAAAGGACGACACAAAGTCGGGCAACAAGATTGCAATGATCACCGACTACGGCGACATCACGGACGAGTCCTTTAACCAGGCAACGTGGGAAGCTGTTAAGGCATTCTGCGAAGAAAACAAGCTCACTTATAACTACTTCAAGCCCACAGGCGACAACACAGAATCCCGTGTTGCTATGATCGAAAAGGCTGTCGGCGAAGGCTATAACATAATCGTTATGCCCGGCTACGCTTTTGCAGGTGCTATCGTTGAAACGGCTCCCAAGTACAAAGATGTTAAGTTCTTTGCTCTTGACGTTGCAAAGGGCGACCTTCTCGAAGCAGGCGTTACAGCTAAGGGCGAGAAGTACGACTATAACCCCGATAACTGGGATCTTTCCAAATATGTTGATATGTCCAACGTTTACTGCGCTATCTATCAGGAAGAGCTCTGCGGTTATATGGCAGGCTATGCAGCAGTTAAGCTCGGCTATACAAAGCTCGGCTTCCTCGGCGGTATGGCAGTTCCTGCAGTTGTCCGTTACGGTTACGGCTTTATTCAGGGCGCTGACGCAGCTGCAAAGGCTATGAACATCTACATCAAGATCAACTATGTTTACGGCGGACAGTTCTTCGGTGACGCTGACATCACAGCCAAGATGGACACATGGTATCAGGGCGACACAGAGATCGTATTCGCTTGCGGCGGCGGTATCTATAAATCCGCAGCAGAAGCAGCCAAGAAGGCGGGCAAGAAGGTTATCGGCGTTGACGTTGACCAGAAGGCCATCATTGACGGTGCATACGGCGCAGGAATGACAGTTACTTCCGCTATGAAGGGTCTCGCTCCTACAACAAAGGATACACTCACAGACATCGTTCTCAACGGCAACTGGAGCAAATACGCAGGCAAGATTTCAACTCTCGGCCTCGTAAGCGGCGACGATCCCACAATCAACTACGTTCAGATCCCGATGGAATCCACGCAGTGGGCAGAGGGCAAGTTCACACAGAACGATTACAAGGCTCTCGTTAAGGCTATGTTTGACGGCACAATCAAGGTATCCAACTCCAGCGATACAAATAATATGCCCAAAACAACAAATACGACAATCAGCGATCAGGGTAGAATAAAGTAATATACTGAGAAGCATATAACATTTGACTACCTTTATCTGCGCATGTGCGTAAGAAGACACGGGGGTGTCAGAAAACACCCCCGTTTGTTTTTATTTTGATGAAGTCGCCTTTGATCAAAAAAATAACAGAAGGAGCTTATCCAATGGATATAAACAGTCAACCGTATGCGATTGAAATGCGGAATATAACAAAGCGTTTTCCGGGAATAATCGCAAACGATAATATAACACTCGGGCTTAAAAAAGGAGAGATACACGCCTTGCTCGGTGAAAACGGGGCGGGAAAATCAACTCTGATGAGTGTTCTCTTCGGTCTTTATCAGCCGGAAGAAGGGGAGATCTTAAAGGACGGAGTCCCCGTGAAGATAAACGACCCGAACGACGCAAACGCCCTCGGCATAGGAATGGTACATCAGCATTTCAAGCTGATAGAATGTTTTTCCGTTCTGGACAACATAATTCTGGGCGTCGAGCCGAATAAATTAGGTTTTATCAACAAAAAAGAAGCGAGAGAAAAGGTTCTTGCGCTTTCCGGAAAATACGGACTTTCCGTTGACCCCGACGCCATCATCGAAGATATTACAGTCGGTATGCAGCAGAGAACGGAAATTCTCAAAATGCTTTATCGCGACAATGAAATACTTATTTTTGACGAGCCGACCGCCGTTCTCACTCCGCAGGAAATTGAAGAGCTTATGCAGATTATGCGCAGGCTCGCGGCAGAGGGGAAATCCATTCTGTTCATCTCTCATAAGCTCAATGAGATTATGGAGGTTGCGGACAGGTGCACCGTTCTCCGCAGGGGTAAGATGATAGGCACCGTAAACATTGAGGACACGACGAAAGAAGAGCTTTCCCGAATGATGGTCGGGCGTGACGTCGAGCTTACGGTTCACAAAAACGATATGAAAACGGGAGACGTTGTTCTTTCCGTTGAAAATCTGACAGTCGCAAGCAGAATTCACAAAAAAGACGCTGTAAAGTACGTTTCGTTTTATGTCCGCTCCGGAGAGATCGTTTGCATTGCCGGCATTGACGGCAACGGTCAAACGGAGCTTGTCTACGGTATAACGGGGCTTGAACCCGTAAAAAGCGGCAAAATCACGCTTTGCGGCGAGGATATAACCCATGCGTCGATAAGAAAGCGCAGTACGTCGGGAATGAGTCACATCCCCGAGGACAGACACAAGCACGGGCTTGTTCTGGACTATTCCCTTGAAGACAATATCGTGCTTCAGAAATATTTTGAGCCGGAATTTACAAACAACTTGGGCTTTCTCAACAGGGAAAACATAAGAAAATATGCGGAAACGCTGATTGACCGGTTCGATATCCGTTCGGGTCAGGGCGCCGTAACAACGGCAAGAAGCATGTCTGGCGGAAACCAGCAGAAGGCAATAGTTGCAAGGGAAATAGACAAAGATCCCGATCTCCTTGTTGCCGTTCAGCCGACGAGAGGACTTGACGTCGGCGCAATAGAATTCATACACAAAAAGCTCGTTGATATGAGAAATGCGGGCAAGGCGGTGCTTCTGGTATCGCTTGAGCTTGAAGAGGTTATGAGCGTGCCGGACAGAATTCTCGTTATGTATGAGGGAGAAATAGTCGGCGAGCTTGACCCGAAGACAACAACGACAGAAGAGCTCGGTCTTTATATGGCGGGAGCGAAGAGAGGAG
The DNA here is from genome assembly GCA_018383975.1 of Eubacteriales bacterium. Classification (GTDB taxonomy): domain Bacteria; phylum Bacillota; class Clostridia; order Oscillospirales; family CAG-272; genus CAG-841. The sequence goes on from JAHAZT010000064.1 coordinate 6,744, forward strand.
CTGTCAATAATGGATAAAAACAAAAAATCTTTCTTCAAAAATGAAGGCGTTCAGGCTGTTATTGCGTCGCTTATCTGCGTTGTTCTCGGACTTCTGATAGGATTTATCGTGCTTTTGTGCATAAATCCCGCAGGCGCGGGCAAGGCGATAGTCGATATGATGAAAAACTTCTTCGCATATAAGACATCATCGCTGCAGCTGAAATATTTCGGCAGTACGCTTGTCAAATCCGCTCCGTTGGTGCTTTGCTCGCTTTCAATTCTTTTCTGCTATAAGGTCGGACTTTTCAATATCGGCGCTGCAGGTCAGTATACGATAGGCGCGGGATTCGCGCTCTATGCGGCACTTGCATGGAATCTGCCGTGGTGGCTTTGCATAATCGTTGCCGCATTCAGCGGTGCCGTGCTCGGAACGATAAGCGGTATTCTCAAAGCGTATTGCAATGTAAACGAGGTTATCAGCGGCATAATGCTGAACTGGATATCTCTTTACTGCATGAATATGCTTCTGGAAAGCGTAAAGGAAGAGACAAGCCCTTATACAAAAAACCTTGCGGCTGTCAACAGAAAAGCGATATTACCGACGCTGGGGCTTGACAAGGTGTTTGGAAACAAATACGTAACGATTGCAATCCCGCTTGCCATAATTATGGCGGTAATTGTATGGATTGTGCTTGAAAAAACAAAATTCGGTTATGAGCTGAAAGCAACCGGCTTCAACAGACACGCCGCAAAATATTGCGGTATGGCTGAAAAGAGAAATATGATTATCACCCTTTCAATAGGCGGAGCGATTGCCGGCTTCGGCGCGGCGATGTTCTATCTGACGGGCATTGAGCAGTGGAATTGCAGTCAGTCGTCCGTTCCGGGAATGGGCTTCAACGGTATCGCGGCGGCATTCCTCGGCGGACTCAATCCGATAGGTTCGATATTCTCGTCATATTTCATTCAGCATATAACCGAGGGCGGAGCAAACGTCGACCTGAGAGTTTACAGCAGACAGATAGCTGACCTTGTTTCCGCAATAATCATATACCTCTGCGGCTTTGTATTCTTCATGAAATACGTTATGAAAAAAATGATTGCAAAGAGGGAAGAGGCTGCAAAGCTTGCAACCGAGAAAGAAACCGCTGAAGAAGATAAAAACGAAGGAGGCGAAAATAAATGACATTACTTTTGCAATATACATTATTTTTTGCTTCCGTTCTGACTTTGGTTGCGCTCGGCGGGTGCTTTTCGGAACATTCCGGTGTTATAAACCTCGGTCTTGAGGGAATCATGGTCATCGGCGGAATGGGCGGAGCGCTCACGATGAGATACATCGCAGAGCATTTTCCGGATGCCTCCGCGTTTACAATAATCGCGATGGCGCTCCTTATGGCGATTGTTTTCGGAATGATTTATTCGCTTCTGCTTGCGGTTGCGTCTATAAATTTCAATGCCGACCAGACGATTGTCGGAACGGCAATGAATATGCTTGCAACAGCGGCGGCGACTGTAATAATCAAGGCGATAAACACGGCAAAAAATTCAAGCAACGTTTCATCTGTTGTCGAATATATAAAGCCTAAGGAAGCATTTATGATACGTATAGGCAAATATTTTGACCTCAGCTGGTTTGCCATAATAACCGTCATTCTGCTTGTGGTTGCTTATATAACGCTTTATAAAACAAAGTTCGGACTTCGTCTTATGGCTTGCGGAGAATATCCGCAGGCGGCGGCGAGCGTCGGAATTGATGTTTACAAAATGAGATATGCGGGCGTGCTTATTTCCGGCGCACTCGGCGGCATAGGCGGACTTTCGTACATTACGGCAGGCGTCAGCGAATGGAAATTTGAGGACGGCGTCAGGGGATTCGGCTTCCTCGCTCTCGCGGTTATGATTTTCGGTCAATGGAAACCGATGAAAATTGCTCTTGCGGCAATTCTTTTCGGCGCATTCAGGGCGCTTTCAAACGTAAGAGAAGCCATTCCGTTCCTTGCGTCGCTCAAAATACCGAGCCAGATATACGTTATGATGCCTTACATCATTTCGCTTGTGGTTCTTGCGTTCACTTCAAAGAAGTCGCGCGCGCCGAAGGCGGAGGGCATACCATACGACAAAGGACAGAGATAAACACGGCTTTGCCGAAAAATTCACAAGAGAAATTCCTGTCGGCTGCTTTGCGGGCAGGAATTTCTTTTGAAAAGGAGAAATGCTCTTGCAAAAATCAATAAAATATATTAGAATATCAAATGCCTCTCGGCACAAATTATCCTTTTAAGAGGAGATGACAATGAAAAATATAAAGGGAAGTCTTATATTGCTCATTACCGCACTTATATGGGGAACGGCCTTCGTCGCGCAGACGTCGGCGTCCGGAACGGTGAATGCGTTCACCTTCAATATGGGAAGATCTGTTGTTGCGGCAATGTTTTTGATTATTGTCATCGGTGTCAGAAAGCTGATATATATAAAGAAGAAGCCGACGGGGGACAACGTATATTCGCGCAGGCAGACGGTTGTCGGCGGAATTATATGCGGAATGATACTTTTTGCCGCAAATAATTTTCAGCAGTTCGGTATAGGAATGTATCCGGAAGGCGTTGCAGCTTCGGGAAGAGCCGGATTTTTAACTGCGACATACGTCGTTATGGTTTCCGTTGCGGCGATATTTTTCGGGAAAAAGCCGCATCCTCTCGTCTGGGTGTCCGCTGTCGGCTGTATAGGCGGAATGTATATGCTTTGTCTTTCGGGCGGCATTTCGGGCGTATATAAGGCAGATATTTTCCTGCTCGTCTGTGCTGTTTGTTATACGGCGCATATAATCGCGATATCACGCTTTCCGCTTGCGGACGGACTTGTGTTTTCGCTTATTCAGTTTGCCGTTTGCGGCGTACTTTCGGGAATTGCCATGGCGGTTTCGGGCGTCGGCGACATTTCGGCTTTGCTTTCTGTCAAGTTTGAACTGTTTTTTGCCGGTGTTATGTCAAGCGGAATTGCATATACGCTTCAGATACTCGGTCAGAAATATGCAGAACCTGCCGTTGCGTCGATTGTTCTCAGCCTTGAGTCCGTATTTTCCGCGCTTGCGGGCTGGGTCGTATTGAATGAAAGACTGACAAACAGAGAACTGATAGGCTGTGCTTTGGTTTTTATATCTGTTATGCTTGCACAGATGCCGAGCTTTTTTGTCACAAAACGGACGCAAAAAGAATGTGAAAACGAGAAAACAGCATAAAATAAAACAAGGAAATCCGAAAGGATTTCCTTGTTTTTATCTGAAAAATAAAATTATACGTTGATTTTTTCCGCGAGGTATTTCATCACTAGCTCCCGTTCATTGAACGGGATTTTTTTGCCGTTTATAAGCTGATAATTTTCGTGACCCTTTCCCGCAAGAAGAACGATATCTCCGGCTTCCGAAATTTCAACGGCGTATTTTATCGCATTCTCTCTGCTCGGAAATTTTATATAAGGCACGGTGACGTTTCCGGCAATTTCATCAATTATTTTTTCGGGACTTTCGGTATCCGGATTATCGCTTGTTATGATGCAGAAATCGGCGTGTGACGCCGCTTTGCCGAGGTCGCGACGGCGCAGTTGTGTACGACAGCCGACAGAGCCGAAAAGGCAGATAAGCCGCAACGGCGAACATTCTTTTAGCGCGTCGATTGCTTTTTCAAGGCTTTCGCCGTTGTGGGCATAGTCGATAACGAACATCGCGCTGCCGGGAACCGATACCGTTTCAAACCTGCCGGGTACGGAGACCGTCGGAAGCGCGTCGGCGCAGGCTTTGACGTTCACCCCGAGCAGGGAGCAGGCTGCGATTGCCGCAAGAGAATTATAAACCGAAAAATCGCTCGGAAACGGTATGCAGGCGGGAGTCTGCGTGCCGCCGTGGCTCACCATAAACCCCTTGCCGAGAGCATTTTCAAGAGAAGAAAGCTCCGAAGCGCGAAAATCGCTTTCGGAATTTATCGAATAGGTTATAATCTTTCCTTTTGCCGCCGCCGAAAATTCATTATAAAATGCGTCATCGGCATTCAGTACGGCACGCTCCGAGAGCGAAAAGAGCGCCTTTTTGCAGTTTTTATAGTTTTCAAAATCGGGATGCTCACCGGGGCCGATATGATCGGGATAGAGATTTGTCATCACGGTGGCAAAAAACGGTATTCCGCGCACTCTGCCCATAAGCATTGCCTGAGAGGAAACCTCAATGGCGGCACATTCGCAACCGAAGTCTGCCATTTCACGAAGCGCACGGAACAGCTCATAGCTTTCCGGAGTGGTATTTTCCGTCGGTCGGTGACTCTTTCCGAAGGCTATTCCGCATGTGCCGATAAGTCCCGTTTTTATGCCGGACGACTCAAGAATGTGGCGCACCATATGTGCAACCGTTGATTTCCCCTTTGTTCCCGTTATGCCGATTATCTTGATTTCCTTTTCCGGATGAGAGAAAAACTCTGCGGAAACGTCAGCAAGCGCGGCGCGGCAGTCATCTGTTATAATCTGAACGGCGTCGGACGGGAGGGGAAGCTCTTTTTCGCAAAGAAACACCCTCGCGCCTTTGTCATACGCGCTCCGCGCATAATTATGACCATCTGTCCGAGTACCCCTTATGCAGACGAAAAGCGAGCCGTCGCCTGCATTATTTGAATTGTAGCAAACAGAGCTGATTTCCGTTTCGGCTGGGAAATCCGTTCGGCACGGAATGTTTTTCAGAAGCGATGAAAGCCTTTTCATTTGCACATCCTTTTATGTATTTATGTGTCGTATATGCCGTCAAAGCCTGTCGGCTCTGCGCCGCAAAGGCTGATTGCATTTTTTGCGAGTACGAAAAGCGAGTCGATGATGATATTCCTTTCCGTCATTTGATCCTTCGGCAGAAGGGAAAGCTCCGTGCAACCGAGTATGATGGCGTCGCACCCCTTCGACGCAAGTTCATCTGCGATTTTATTGAATTTGCGCATATCGGGCGCAGCTGACGCTTTTATGCTCTTATAGATTATTTCCATAAGCTCCTTTTGCGCGGGCTCGCCCGGAGTGACGTATTCCATGCCGAGCCTGTCACATTCGTGTTTGTAAGAGCCGGAAAAGATCGTGCCGTCCGTTGCAAGAATACCGACCCTTTTCACGCCTTTTGCTTTGGCGTGCTCCGCCGTTTCGCGGACGATATTCAGAACGGGCACGGGGGAGAATGCGTCAAGCTCATCGAAAAAGAAGTGCGCGGTGTTGCATGGAACGGCGATTATTTCCGCACCTGCCGCGGCAAGCCTGCCGACGTCCTCCTTCATTTTCGGAAGAGGAGAGAGCGGACTTTTTCCCATTATAAAATCCGTTCTGTCCGGCGTTGACGCCCCGCTTACAACAATTACATCGAGATGGTCCCTGTCGCAAAGGGCTTTTGTGTGCTCGGTTATCAGCCTGTAAAAATACACGCCGGCAAGCGGTCCGAGTCCGCCCAGAATACCGAGGACTTTTTTCCGATATGACATTTCAAATATCTCCGTTTTTTCTGTATTTTCCGTAATAATGGAAGTTATGCACGGCGACAAAAAACAGTCTTTTCGGGTTTTTGAGGTCTTTTTTATACCAGAGCGAGGAGAATGATTTTCCGCTCCGGACAAGACTTTTCAGCTTTTTTGTCATTTCTTTGCCGGCATATTTATATATAATTGGCTTCGGAACCGTATGCCAGAAAATCTCGTTTTGGCATATTTCGCAGTCGCCGGAAAGCGCGCCGTGACGGTCACAAATTACGGTTTCTGCGATATTCTGTCCCGCAGAGGTGACGTAATAATTGCTTCTGCCCTGACGCAGATTGACTTCAAACACCTTGAATTTTCCGTCGCGCACGTCATATTTTATATCAAAATTGGAAAAGCCCATATAGCCGATCCCGTCCAGAAATTTTATAAGAACGTCCGTAATTTCGGGGTGATTTTCGGTTATGACGGCGGTGTGGTTTCCGAGTCCTTTCGGCGTATGCTCTTCAAGAAGCACTCGACCGAGGCACGCTTTTTTAACTTTTCCGTCCGTGCCGGAATAGCATGTGAGAACGTACATCATGTCATCTCCGCCGGGTATCATATCCTGAATTATGAGCGATTCTTCATAGCCTGCGCCGAAGATTTTTCCTGCAATCGCCTTTGCCTCATCTTCGTTTTTTGCACAGTAGACCTTTTTCATTCCGTCAAACGGGTGTTTCCAGTATGACGAGGAATGAGACGGCTTGATTATCACGGGATATGAAAAGCCGAGAGCCTTTTCCGAGAGCGGGGCGGTGTCGTCGGGACGGAGGATATAAGTTTTCGGATAGGGAATACCGTGCTTTTCGCACATGGAATAAAACGATTCCTTTGTTCCGAGCGTCCTTGCCGTCTCCGCCGTGACGCAGGGACAGAAATAATATTTTGAAAGCGCGTCGCGGTTGCGGATTATCATTTCGGCATATTCGTCCGTACAGCCGAAGAGATAAAGCTCGTCTCCGACGTGTTCCTTTGCGAACGCGATGAGAAGAGGAACGGTAACGCCGTCATCGGAGAGTCCTTTCTCTAAAATAAAGTTGACTATATTGCTGTGGTTTGTCGCGCCGAGAGGGTACTTTCCGAAGGCATATGATTTTGCGTTGCAATATTCGGAAAATGCGCGGGCGACGCTATATGAATTCAAGTCTGCGCCGAGAAGCACAGGCACAATGTTTATGGAGTTCAAAATTAAAAACCTCTTAAAAGCTTTGATAAAGATAGTATATCACAAATTACGGAAAAATAAATAGCAAAATGATAAAAACGGAGCGAAAATTCACTCCGTTTTTGTTGTTGACCGTTTTCATGATAGATTCATTGCGGATCGCTCTTTATTTTCAATGCTCTTGTCGCGTTGATTACTGCCAGAACCATTACGCCGACATCGGCAAAAATCGCAATCCACATATTTGCCTTACCTATTGCGCCGAGAACAAGGCATACGAGCTTGACTGCGAGCGCAAAGGCTATATTTTCCTTCACGATTTTCAGCGTCTTTCCGGATATTTTCATCGCCAGCGCGATTTTTGACGGTTTGTCGTCCATAAGCACAACGTCCGCCGCTTCAATTGCCGCGTCGCTTCCGAGCGCACCCATGGCAATTCCTATATCTGCGCGCGAGAGCACGGGAGCATCGTTTATTCCGTCGCCGACGAACGCCAGCGCTTCGCCCTTTTGTTTTTCGGAAAGGAGCTTTTCAACCTCGCTCACCTTATCTGCGGGGAGAAGCTCGCTTTTTGCAGTGTCTATTCCGAGGTCGGCGGCGACCTTGTCGGCTGTTGCCTTTGAGTCGCCCGTGAGCATTACGGTTTTTATTCCCGCAGCTTTCAGCGCATTCATCGCCCGCTTTGAATCGGGCTTGACAACGTCCGAAATGGTGATACAGCCTATATATTTTCCGTCCTTTGCGACATACACAACGGTGCCGTCGTTATGCTCGGAGGTAATTTGCGCCCCGCAGAGAGCCATCAGCTTTTTGTTGCCGGCGCAGACGGTGCTGCCGTCGACAGTCGCGCTGACGCCGTGTCCGGCTATTTCTTTTATGTCGATTGCGTCATTTTGCGGAATTTCCTTTCCGTAAGCCGCTCTGATACTCTGACTTATCGGATGGCTTGACGCGCTTTCCGCAAAAGCGGCAAGACGGAGCAGGTCATCTTTCGTTATATTGCTTTCGGGATAGACTCCCGTGACCTCAAAAACGCCCTTTGTAAGCGTGCCTGTTTTATCAAAAACGACGTATTTTGTTTTCGAGAGTGCTTCAAGATAGTTCGACCCTTTGACAAGTATGCCGTTTTTCGATGCGCAACCGATGCCGCCGAAAAAGCTCATCGGAATGGAAATGACGAGTGCGCACGGGCAGCTTATGACGAGAAACGTAAACGCTCTTGTCAGCCACACCTGCCATGCGGAAGGATTTCCCGCAATGACGTTGAACACCGGAGGAACGGCAGCCAGAATGAGTGCGCCTGCGCAGACAATCGGAGTATAATAGCGGGCAAACTTTGTTATAAAGTTTTCGGAGCGGGATTTTTTCATGCTTGAATTTTCAACGAGGTCGAGGATTTTTGAAGCTGTCGACTCGCCGAAGCTCTTTGTCGTTCTTATGCGGATGACGCCCGTCATATTGACGGAGCCGCTGATGACTTCATCACCGGTTTTTGCGTCACGCGGAAGGCTTTCGCCTGTCAGCGCACTTGTGTTAAGGGTTGTTTCTCCGCTTTCGATTACACCGTCTATCGGCACTTTTTCTCCGGGATTTACTGTGATGACGGTGCCTGCTTCGACCTCCGAAGGATCAACACGGACAAGATGCCCGTCCTTTTCGACGTTTGCATAGTCGGGGCGTATATCCATAAGAGCGGAAATGCTTTTTCTGCTTTTGCCGACGGCAATGCTTTGAAAAAGCTCTCCTATCTGATAGAAAAGCATAACCGCGACGCCCTCCTTGAAGTCTCCGAGACCTATCGCACCGACCGTTGCAACTGCCATAAGGAAGTTTTCGTCAAAAACCTGTCCGTGAAAAATTCCCAAAGCGGCTTTTTTCAGAATGTCATAGCCTATAACAAAATAGGGAACAAGATAAATTGCCGCCATCAGATATTTGTTTATGCTTATGGTTTTGTCAAGGATGATTGCGACGGCGAGAAGCACGGCTGATGTGATTATTCTGATGAGCACCTGTTTTTGTTTTCTTGTCATTTGAAATCGCCTCTCTTAAATATATATGTCGCAGTCGTTCTCAACTTTTTTGCAATTTTTCAGAACCTGCTTCATAACGGATTTTTCATCTGCGCCGTCTGCAAAATCGACCTTCATTTTAAGAGTCATAAAACTGACCTGTGCGTCCTTTACACCGTTTGTATTCCTTGCGGCGTCCTCCATTTTGAGCGCGCAAGCCGCGCAATCTACGTCGATATCATATGTTTTCATAATTTTTCTCCTTTGATTGTTTTTTATTCCTCAACGTGCTCCATGCCCATACTGAGCATTGTTCTTACGTGGTCGTCATCGAGCATATAGAAAATGATTTTTCCGTCCCTGCGGAAGCGGACGAGCTTTGCGTCCTTAAGTATTTTAAGCTGATGACTCACAGCCGACTGGCTTATTCCGAGCAGCTGCGCCATATCGCCGACGCACAGTTCGCTTTCAAAGAGGGCATATAGTATTCTGATTCTTGTCGAATCGCCGAACACCTTGAAAAGCTCCGCGAGGTCATAAAGATATTCTTCTGCCGGCTGACTGTCAAGCACCTTTTTCACAACGTCCTCCCTTGCCGCGAGATATTCGCTGTCCTGAACGGTTTTGATTTCCTGCGCCATTTTGGTTCCTTTCCGATGATTAACTCATCTTTTCGTTTGTACATATGTAATTATATTCATATGTTCATATTTGTCAATAGGTTTTTGAAAAAAAGTGCGAAAAAATTATAAAAAATATATGGTGGGGAGGTTTGCGGGTTTTTGCTTCGGAAATCCGTAAAAAATAACGCGAAAAAACTCAATATAAGCATATTTCGGAGAGCAAAAGCAAAAAATATCCACCCTTTCGCGGGTGGATATTTTCGTATATTTGATTTTATCAGAATGCCCAGTTGCCGTCGCGGAAGATGGGATGGATTTTGCCGTCCGCGCCGACAGCGTCGATTGAAAGATCGGGCGAGCCTATCATAAAATCGACGTGAATCATCGACTCGTTTACGCCGAGCTTGTGACATTCTTCAAGAGTTTTTGTTTCAAATCCGTCGATACAGTTTTCAAAGCCTGCGCCGAGAGCGAGATGACAACATGCGTTTTCGTCGAAAAGTGTATTGAAAAAGGTGACCTCCGAGTTTCTTATAGGTGAATCATATGGAACAAGGGCACATTCGCCGAGATATGACGCACCTTCGTCCATTGAGATCATAGAGCGCAAAAGTGCTTCGTTCTTTTCCGCCTTTACGTCTGCGACCTTTCCGTCCTTGAACGTAACGGAGAAATTTTCAATAAGCTCGCCTCTGTATGAAAGGGGACGCGTCGCGACGACGGTGCCTTCGGCTTTACCTCTCATCGGTGAGGTGAAAACCTCTTCGGAGGGGATATTCGGATTAAAGAGGGTGCCGCCTATTGTGCCTTCCTCGCCGCCGGCAAAAACAGCTTCGGGGATAAGTCCGACCTTGAAATCGGTGCCGTTTGACGAATGGTAGCGAAGCTCCGTTGCGTGCAGGTCGTTCAAGTATTTACAGCGGTTGTGCAGGTCGGCGTTATGATCGTTCCAAGCGGCGACGGGGTCGCTTCCGTCCGCGCGGGAGGTATAAAGTATCATTTCCCAGAGCTTTTCGATTGCGGCACTCTTGTGCAGATGCGGAAAAACCTTCTTCGCCCATTTTTCGCCCGGAACCGCAGCGATGCACCATTGATACTTATTTTCCATTCTGTCACGAATAGGCTTTATAATCGGATATTGCTTCTGCTGAACCTCCGCAACCTTCTTCTGATTTATGCCGCGAAGCCCGTCGGGGTCGGCACTTTCAAGATATATCATAGCGGGGAGAGTTTCCGCGCGGTATTCAAGCTTTTTGATGGCCCATTCTTCAATCTCGGAAAGAACGGAGGTCTTGCAATGGCGATACGTCACCTTTGTCATCGGCTGATAAGACCAGTCGACGGAGACAAGACGCGCGCCGGCTTTATAGCATTCCTCTGCCACCATTTTTACAAATTCGGGTTGGTCAAGGTCGGCACGGATGACAACGTCCTGTCCCTTTCTGACATTTACTCCCTTTCTTGCGATAAGACGCGCATAATTCTGTAAAACTGTTTTTTTCATAATTTATCCTTCCTTATTGTAAAGTGATTACTATTTTGTGATTGCCCTTTATATTGCGCGGCAGGGCGAGCGGGGCAGGCTTGCCGTCGACGGTGCAGAAGGTTTTTTCATCGACCCTTGCAAAGCCGAGCGGCTTTCTGACGGTTACGTCAAGCGTCGCTCCGCCCGTCTTGATTTTATAGCTTATTTCCGTTTTGTCGGGGAAAATGACCGGCGAAAGGGAAATGCCGTCCTTGGTATATTCGATACCGAGCATTTCAAAGAGGGTCAGCGCAAGCCAGCTCGCCGTACCGGAGAGCATAGGACCGATATTTTCTCCCGTCCGGCTGTTGTTGTACTGTGTGCAGTAGCGCGGATTTCCTTTGAGAACGAACGGGTTTTCAAGCGTCTTGTATGGCAGTATGAAATTGATTGTTTCAAATGCGAGAGACGCGAGAGAAGCGGCGAGAGTTTCGTCTTTTACTTGTTTTGCGGCTTTCAGCATTGCGGCGGTTGCCATCATATTCGCGTGCTTGAAAACGCCGCCGTTCTCTCTGTCGCCCGGAAAATAGTTGACGGAGGAATTGCCGACATTGAGCCTTTCGAGCGCCGCCGGCGTGCAGAGCTTCAGTCCCGCGCCGGTGCGAAGATATTTATTGACCTTTCCGAGCATTTCGGAAATCTGATTTTCCGTCGCAACGCCCGAAAGTATCGACCATGAAAAGGAATTGAGATAGTACGTGCCGTCGATGCCGTCGTCTGCGCTGAGTCCGTCGCCCGCAGATCCGAGATAGCCGGCTCCTCTGTCGCCTCCTATCATCGCGCGGACGAAAAATCCGTTTTTCCAGCAGCTCTGCTGAATTTTCGCTGTAAGCTCCTCTGAATTCTTTCTTATTCCTTCCGCTACCCTTGCTTTTCCGATCATATCCGCAAGCTCCGAAATTTCGTCATATGCGATTTTCAGAAGGAACGCGTTCATAACGCTTTCCGAGAGGTTGTTTTCAAACGGTACGCCGTATTTTTGTCCGTTTTTTCTTAGCTGTTCCTCATATTTTGCCTGTTTTTCGGGACCGGAGAGAAAATCGGCGTCAAGACGCAGACAGTCGTTCCAGTCGCCCCTGTCCATGAGCGGCAGACCGTGACGTCCGACAGAGATTTTACCGCTGTATTCGACGGTTTTCAGCAGCGTTTCAAAAACGGTTCTGCGGCTCGTGCCCTCGGCGGTGACTTCTTCCGTCAGAAGAAAATCCGTGTCCCCCGTCAGGGTGACGTATCTGTAAACCGCCTGTGCAAGCCAGAGCCCGTCGTCGGAGCAGACGCCGGGTTCTTTGCCGGTTTCATAGAAATTGTGATTTGCGTAACCCATTTCATAGACGTTGCGAACCCACGAAAGAAGCATTTCGCGCACGAGACCGCTTTTGCCCATTGAAACGAAATAATAAAGCGCGGCTTCAACATCCTGAATTTCGCGGAAGCCTATCTCGCGGAAAGCCTTCTGCGCCCACGCAAACGATCGTGACACAAACGACTGATAACATACCTGAAACGGGAGATTTTCGCATGTGTAGGTGTCAAAAAGTCTGTCGCCGGACGATATTTTGATATATGACGCAAAGTCCGACTGGAATTTTATCTGTCTTTCGAGCGCGCTCTCCGCCGCGCCGTCTGCTCTGTATTTGTTCAGCAGATTTTCAAGCGCGGAAAGGAACGGCGCATCATCTCCGCCGGTGACGGTCATCATTCCGACGAGCGACAGAAGCTCCGCTTTTTCGCCCGATTTTACGGTGACCGACTTTTCCATAGCAAAGAATGGAACCGTTTTTCTCGCTTTCTTTGACGAAAGTCTTGCCGCGCCTGCGGGGCATTCAAGCGAACCGTTGCCGATGAATTCGGAATAGCTCGTGCAGTAACCGTCAAAGCACTCGCCGCCCGAAATAAGAGTTGCAAAGCGCTTCTGCGGAGAAAGATATTTCGGGTTCGGGTGAGGCGTGACGAAAACGGGCTTGTCGTCCTCGCAGGTGACGCCGCCCTCCCAGGTGACGCTTGCATAGATGATGTCGTTCATAGCCGATTCCGGCGAGCAAAGCCCGAAGCAGCCGCTTGCAACAACCTTGAGCGTCCTGTCGTTTGCCGACGTATTTTCAATATTTATAATCTGCGCTTCCGTAGCCTCCGGCATGCCGTTGTCCTGCGGAAGAATGAAAATCGTCCTCTTGATTTTCAGCCCGCATTCCGTTTCGTATTCGATGACGGTTCTGTTTCTCATATGGCGGCAGACTGCGGTTTTGACGTTCTCCCGCACGTTTGCGGAATAAAAAATCTGCCTGCCGTCTTCATATATATAAAACTGGCGGTTTGCGGGGTCGCCGTTTTCCTCGGGGTTGAGAGTGTATCTTGTTGCAAGCACCTGTTTTGCCGCGCCTGCGCGGAACGACCCTCTGCCGAGCGAGTCGACAGCGCTTTTCGGCGTTGTCATCATAGGCGAGGGGAAATCCGTTCTGTTGCCAAGGAGGAGGTTTATATCATAATGACAGCCGATTTTCGGCGTTTTGAGGTCTATTATGTGCTCGCCTCCGTCGCCTGTTTCGCCTCTCGCACAAACAATTGCAAAGGCAAGCCTGAGAAGCCTTTCCGATATTTCTTTCGTGAGAACAACTTCGTACATGCCCGAAAAATGACGGACAGAGCCCTTTGAAAACGAGAAAAGATTATCACATCCGCGGTATTCCGAAAGATAGCGGGAGATGACCTCGTCATTTTCAAGTGCCAAGCATATAGGCGCATAAAAGGGAAGCCCGCAGACGCAGAGAAGCCCACCGTCTGTCTCGGTGACGTCGGTTATATTTTCGGCTTTATCTCCGAAAACGACCTTCGGATCTTTATGCAGGGACTGTATTTCGTCCCGCGCGTTTTCTCTTGTAAGAGCCATTGCAATTCCACCTTAATTTATTACTACGAATAATATATCATTCCGGCGGGATTTTTTCAATATTATTTGAAAAAAATGCGTTTTTGCGGGAAAAATCATAAAAATTTTTCCAGAAAACCATTGACAAATGCCCCGCGACGGTATATTATAATACCAACCTACCTGATAGGTGGGATAATAAAGTCGTAAATCGAGAAAAAGGAGAAAAAATCATGTCAAAGATATACAGATCAGCGGATGAGCTCATCGGCGGAACGCCGCTTATGGAGCTGACTCACATAGAAAAAGCGCTCGGACTGGAAGCGAAAATCCTTGCAAAGCTGGAATATTTCAATCCGGCGGGCTCCGTCAAGGACAGAATCGCAAAGGCGATGATAGATGACGCGGAGGAGCGGGGACTTCTCAAAGAAGGCTCTGTCATAATCGAGCCGACCTCCGGAAATACCGGTATAGGACTTGCGTCCGTCGCGGCGGCAAGGGGTTACAGAATTATAATCGTTATGCCGGAAACGATGTCCGTCGAGCGCAGACAGATAATGAAGGCATACGGCGCAGAACTCGTTCTGACAGACGGCACAAAAGGAATGAAGGGCGCGATTGAAAAAGCGGACGAACTTGCAAAAGAAATACCGAACAGCTTTATCCCCGGGCAGTTTGTAAATCCTGCAAACCCGAAGGCGCATTTTGAGCATACAGGCCCCGAAATTTATGATGATACGGAAGGAAAAGTTGACTTTTTCGTCGCAGGCGTCGGCACGGGCGGAACGATAACGGGCGTCGGCGAATATCTCAAATCCAGAAATCCCGACGTAAAAATCGTGGCGGTTGAGCCTGCAACCTCGGCTGTGCTTTCGACAGGCGTCGCCGGAGCGCATAAAATTCAGGGTATAGGCGCAGGATTTATTCCGAAGGTGCTTGATACGAAGGTTTATGACGAGATAATCCCCGTTTCAAACGAAGACGCTTTTTTGGCGGGTAAGCTGATCGGCAAAAAAGAGGGCGTGCTTGTCGGAATTTCGTCCGGTGCGGCACTTTATGCGGCGATTGAACTTGCAAAACGTCCCGAGAATAACGGCAAGAATATAGTTGTCCTTTTCCCCGACACAGGCGACAGGTACCTTTCCACACCGCTTTTTGCGGACTGACGCGGTCGTCGGCAGAAAGAAGTAAGCTATGATAACGACACGCGGAAGATATGCGCTCAGGGTTATGGTTGACCTTGCGGAGCGTCGCGGAGAGGGATATATCCCGATGAAAGAAATTGCGGACAGACAGGGGCTTTCCGTAAAATATATGGAAAGAATTATGCCCGCACTGACAAAATGCGGGCTTGCGGAAGGGTCACACGGAAAGGGCGGAGGTTACCGTCTGAAAGTCAGCCCGGATGACTGCACCGTGCTCGATGTGCTCCTTGCTGCCGGAGAGGAGGTTGCGCCCGTTGCCTGTCTTGAAGAAGGGGGGAGCGGCTGCGAAAGAGCCGACGAATGTCGGACGCTTGCCGTTTGGAAGGAATATTACAGATTGACGCTGGAATATTTCGGCGGGATAACGCTTTCGTCGCTTGCACATGGCGATGCGGCGGACAACTACGTTATATAAAGCAAAAACCGTCGCTTAGCCGCGACGGTTTTTAACTATTGTTTTTCAATCAGTCCTGAGCGGGAGCCTCAACAGGGCAAACGCCTGCGCAGGTTCCGCAGTCGATACACTCATCAGCGTTGATGACGTATTTTCCGTCTTTTTCGGAAATGCAGGATACAGGGCAGTTGTCTGCGCAAGAGCCGCATCCGATGCACTTGTCAAGGTCGATTACATAAGGCATAATATATTCTCCGTTCCGACGGCGCAAGCCGTCTTTTTTATTTGTCAATTCATTGTAACACAAAATTACGAAAAGTCAAATATTTTTTCGCAATTTTATGAAAATTTGAATGGGAAAACGGGCTGTTTTTCAGTTTTCGCTGTATGTGAAGGTTTCCCAGGGAATATTCACGGGCTTTTTCTCCGTGAGAATTTCGTCTATGTGCATAAGGAGAGGGAAGTCTGCGAGGTCAAGAACGCCTTTTTCCGCGCTTATTTTTACCGCTCTTGCAACTCTTTTTGCAACGACGAGCGACTCAAGCGTTACGCCTGCAAGTTCCTTCTGCGCTTCATCTATATCAAGTCCTCTGCCGAGCAGTATGCCGACGAGTCTTGTTCTGCCGCCGTAAACGGTTACATACAGATCGCCTATGCCGACGCCGAGGTTATTGAGCGTGAGCGCTTTCTGAAATTCGAGCAGGCGATACATTTCCTTCATACTCTGACCGAACACCGCTGCCTGAGAGTTGAAATGAAGAACGCTGTCGATTCCGAACGCCTTCTGGTTGAGACCGATCGTCAGCGCAATGCCGAGAGCATAGCCGTTTTTAAGGGCAACCGCACTTTCAATACCGACGACGTCGGTCGTTGTGCTGATATGATAATACTCTGTTGTCATAACCTTTTTCAGGGTTGCGAGAGCGGCTGTGTCCTTGCCGCAGAACGAGACCTCTGTCTGGTCGTGAGCGACAAGCTCATAGCTTGTGCAGGGACCGCCGACAGCGCAAAGCGAGACCTTCTTGCCGATCTCATCAAGCTTTTTCTGCCAGAATTCGGGGTATGTCATAAGCTTGCCGTCGGGCATGTCGATAAGACCCTTTGTGACGGTGAGTACGATTATGTTTTCCGGAAGGATGGGAAGTACCTTTTCCGCAAACCAGTCGACGCCGAAGCTGCTGACACCGCCGATTACGATATCCGTGCCGACGAGAGCTTCTCCGACCTCTTCAAACTGATAATATTTTACGCCTGCGGGAAAATCCTTTTCAAACTTCGGGTGGCGACCCGTTTTTCTGCAAGCGTCTATAATGTCTCTGTCGAGATGAGTTCCGACGAGGCGGACTTCGTTTCCGTTTTCTCTTGCGGGGAAGGCGAGAGCCGAACCCATCATTCCCGAGCCGATGATTGTGATAACTGCCATATATAGTTCTCCTTGATTTACAATTTATACGGGCGGCTTTCGCCGCCCGCACGGTGTTTATTACATAAGTGAGAGATAAAGTGCCTTGATTTCTTCAACGCTTGTGTCTCTGGGGTTGCCGGGACGGCAAGCATCCGCATAAGCGGATTCTGCAAGGAACTGAACATCCTCGGGCTTAACGATTTCTTTCAGGTCTGCGGGAATGCCGACGTCCTTTGAAAGCTGCTTGACAGCGTCGATAGCTGCTTTGCGGTATTCGTCCTGTGTCATATTTTCCGTGCCCTTAACGCCCATAGCCTGCGCGATGTATTTGTATTTATCGCCTGTGCAGGGAGCGTTGTATTCCATAACCGTCGGAAGGATGATAGCGTTTGCAACGCCGTGAGGTGTGTCATAAAGTGCGCCGAGGGGGTGTGCCATCGAGTGAACGATGCCGAGACCTACATTCGAGAAGCCCATTCCTGCAACGTACTGACCGAGAGCCATATCCGTTCTGCCTTCGGGAGTATTGTCAACTGCGCCGCGGAGAGAACGGGCAATAATTTCAATGGCTTTGAGGTGGAACATATCGGAAAGCTCCCATGCGCCTTTTGTTATATATCCTTCAATAGCGTGTGTAAGAGCGTCCATACCTGTTGCGGCTGTGAGTCCCTTGGGCATGCTTGACATCATATCGGGGTCAACAACTGCTACTACGGGAATATCGTGAACGTCTACGCAAACCATCTTGCGGTTTTTCTGAACGTCAGTGATAACGTAGTTTATCGTAACCTCTGCAGCGGTGCCTGCCGTTGTCGGAACTGCGATTATCGGAACGGATTTGTTCTTTGTGGGAGCGACGCCCTCAAGAGAACGAACGTCCGCAAAGTCGGGGTTGTTTATGATTATACCGATAGCCTTTGCCGTATCCATGGAAGAACCGCCGCCGATAGCGATGAGGTAGTCCGCGCCTGCTTTTTTAAAAGCGTCAACGCCAGCCTGGACGTTTTCTATTGTGGGGTTCGGCTTGATTTCGGTGAACATGGCATAAGCAAGACCTGCTTTGTCAAGAAGGTCGGTTACCTTCTGTGATACGCCGAATTTTACAAGGGAAGGGTCGGAGCAGACGAGAGCCTTCTTGAAGCCTCTTGCCTTTGCTTCCGTCACGATGTTTGCAATCGCGCCGCTTCCGTGATAAGATGTTTCATTGAGTACAAATCTCTGTGACATAATTAAAATATCCTCCGTTTTTGAATTTGTCTGCGGATCAGACCGCACTCTGAGATTATTCTATCACCAAGAGAAAATAAATTCAATCGTGTTCATAAAAAATTCCCCAAACTTGACAAAAAAATTCGCATATGATATAATATTTATGCCAAATTTATCAAATGGGAGGTTTTTCTTGATGGAAGAGAACAAAGTAAACGTTAAAAAACTGACGCTTATTGCCGTTTCCGCGCTGTTGTTCTGCGTTATCGTGGGTGCGCTCGTTTTCATTTTCGGAAAAACCGAAGAACCGGTGCTTGACGGCAAATGTTACTGCCTCGGAGCCCCGGGCGATATTGAACATTATACAACCATCTCGTTTAGCCACGGCAAATTTGCGATAATGTTTTCGTATTTGAGCAGTTATATCGGCGTCGGCGATTATTCTGTCAGCGGCGATGTTCTCACCCTGCCGACCGATGACGGACGATATGTTTACAGATTTTTTATAAGAGAAAACGGCGAAAAGCTCGTGTTTGACGGCAAAAACTCGTCTGAAATGAGATGGTTTTCCGAAACGATGGACGGCGCAGAATTTGTCATCTCGGAACTTGGCAGCTCTTTGCAGGAGAAATTGCGGGAGACGAAATAATTTGCTCCGGCAACGAAAAAATTTGAGAAACGAGAAAATTCGTTTCTCTTTTTTTGCATTTGGGGTTGAATATTGTACGCTCGTACTGTATAATATAAAAAATATAAAGAAAAATCACCCGAAAGGCAGAAGAATTATTATGAGAGCAGACGGAAAAATCGTAAAAAACGTAGACCCCATGTACACTCTGGCACCGTATTTTATGCGTCATCGCTACGATGCGCAGAATATGATAACGGTAAACGTGCCGTATGACAACATACACGATTACGTTATCGACGCGAGAAAAAAGGGAATAAAGCTCAGCCATATGACAGTCGTTATGGCGGCGATTGTGCGCGGATTTTCACAGTTTCCGCAGCTCAACAGATTTGTTGTCAACAGTAAAATATACGCTCATAACGAGCTGACGGCGGGAATGGTGGTACTTCGCCCGGGCGAAGGCGACCCCTCCATGAGCAAAATGAAATTCGATATTTATGATACGATATTCGACGTAAACGATACCATAAACGAATACGTCGAGGCGAACAACAAGGAAGACAGCTCAAACTCGTCCGATAAGCTCTTCAAGGTGCTTTTGAAAATGCCGTTCCTCGTCAGAATAGGCATGGCGATTCTCCGCGGACTTGACAACCTCGGTTGGCTTCCGAAATCCATAACGGACGCAAGCCCGTTTCACAATTCGCTTGTCATAACCAACCTCGCAAGCATAAGAACAAACCATATTTATCATCATGTTTACGGCTTCGGAACGACGAGCATGATAATTTCCATAGGCAACAACATAAACGTTCCCTATGTTGAAAAGGGAGAAATAAAGGTAAAGAAAATGATGCCGCTCGGCATTGTTATGGACGAACGGATTGCAACGGGATGCTATTTTGCGCAGGCTTTCGCCGAAATGGAAAAATACATGAAAAACCCCGTTTTGCTCGAAACTCCGCCGGAAAAGGTAAATGTCGACTATGAATTCGAGGGACTTTCCGAGCGCTTCAAAACCGAAAAAACAAAGCAGAAAGAGGCTAAAAAAGCCGAAAAGGCAAAGCGCAAAGCCGAAAAAGCCGCCGAAAAATCAAAGCGCAAAGCGGAGAGGGCATACAGAAAATCATCAAAAGGGAATATATAAAACAAAAAAATCCGCCATCGGCGGATTTTTTTATTGACGTCATTTCAATAAAATTTCAGCTTACTTTGATATTTTTTCATAAAGAACACAAGAATCTCGCCCAGAATTCCGCAGCAGACTATCTCTCCCAGTCCGACTGTGAGAATAAACACGGGAATTGTCGCTCCGCCATAAACCGTTGCCAGAACAGGCGGAAGGATCATCGTGTTTGCAAGTATCGGCGGGAGGGGCGCAAGCCACTTGTTTTTGCGCAGAAGAAACGTGCCGATTGCGCCGAGAAGTGTTGCGAGCGTTCCGAAAATCACGTCCCAGACGGCACAGCCCGTCAAAAGATTTGTGAGCAGACAGCCGATTGCAAGTCCCGGAATTGCCGCCGGCATAAAAGCGGGCAGCACCGTCAGCATTTCGGAAAGTCTCATCTGTACAACTGCGTTTCCAGAAAGTCCGAACGAATAGGCGATAAAGCTGAATGCAACATAAAGCGCGGCGATAAGCGCGCCCTGCGTCATAAAAAGGATTTTGCGGTTTTTCATAAAATTATCATCTCCGTAGTTTTGTTTTAAGTGAGGATGGTTACGAACTCACCGCGGATATGTTATCACAAAAACCGCGCCGTGTCAACATTTATATTGACAAAGCCGATGAGATGATATATTATTTACCCATACATTTTACCACGGAGGTAGAATAATGAAAAGAATACTCACAATTCAGGATATATCGTGCGTCGGCAAATGCTCGTTGACCGTTGCACTTCCCATAATATCGGCGATGGGCGTCGAAGCCGCGGTCATGCCGACGGCTGTCCTGTCAACGCATACACAGTTCAGCGGGTTTACTTTCAGAGACCTTACGGACGACATGCTCCCGATAGCGGAGCACTGGAAAAAGGAAAACATCGGTTTTGATGCAATTTATACGGGTTATCTCGGCTCGTTCCGTCAGCTTGAGATCGTCGGAAGTATATTTGACGAATTCGGCACGACGGAAAACAAGATAATCGTCGACCCCGTTATGGCGGACGGCGGAAAACTGTATAAGGGCTTTACGGAGGAATTCGCCCGCAGCATGGCGTCACTCTGCGCAAAGGCGGACGTTATCCTGCCGAACCTGACGGAGGCTTCGTTTATGCTCGGCGTGCCTTATGTCGGAGATGACTATGATGAAGTTTATATAAAAGATATGCTGAAAAAGCTCTGCGCTCTCGGAGCGAAAACTGCCGCAATAACCGGAGTTTCGCTTGAAAAGGGAAGGCTCGGCGTTATGTCGCTGAATTCCGAAACGGGCAACTATTTCTATTACGACCGCGAGCATCTGCCCGTTGCATATCACGGTACCGGCGACATATTCGCTTCCGCTTTCACAGGCGCCGTTGCCGTTGGCAAGACGACGGAGGAGTCGCTGAAAATCGCCGCGGACTATACCGTCGAGTGTATCGCGCTCACATTGAAGGACGAAAACAGAAGAACGTACGGAGTGAATTTTGAAGAAGCAATGCCGTATCTCATAAACAGAATAAAATAAAGAAAAAAGCGACCCGGAGAGGGTCGCGTTTTAATGTTATTTTGTCAGAATTCTGGGCGATATCATAATTCCGAAACGCTTTGTCACGTATTCGGGACACCAGAATCTGCCGCCGGGGAGCCACGCGGGCGCGCTGCAATACGGAACGTCCTCGTCCGCATTATGCAGAGTGCCGAAGGTGTTTGCGCGGTTGCCGTAGATAGTCAGCTCAAGGATGTGCTTTCCTTTGGAAACGTTTCCGAGGCAGAGGCGTGCGGGCGGATAGATCATCGCGCCGAGCTCGTTTCCGTCAAGGCGGACCGTTATAAGAGAACCGCAATAACGTGTGATTTCAAGTGTTTTCTCCGTGCCGTCACTTTCAAATCCGGTTTTGTATGTTATGTTCCCGCCGTAGAAGGGCATACCCTGATCGACAACATCCCCATAGTGCAGGGATTTCGGCATAGCCGTTATTTTTGCCGTCGCGCCGTCGAGCGCAACTCCGAAATTGCCGAGAATAAACACGCTTTCAAGCTGGGTTGCGTCGCCGAAGCGATAATTTATTTCAAGTGTATTTCTGCCCTTTCTTATCGCGGGAAGGGCGATTTTTGTAAGCGCGTCCTCGTCGACATAATACCCGACGGGGATTTTTTCGACTTTTTCTCCGTTGAAGATGATGTCATCCGTAAATTCAAGACATTCGAGCGCAAGCTCCGCACCGACATAGTCAATGTCGCTTTCAAATTCATAGAAAAGTGTGAGCTTTTCCTTAGGATTTTTATCAATAGGGTCTACCCACGGTTGCTTCATCTTGCCGCCGCGCCTGCGGATACCGAGCTCGTCTCTTACGGCGATGTCTGTATAAAGAATATCTTTTTCCCTCTTTGTTTTGCCCCCGTTCAGACTGTAAGACGGCTTGTCGAGGAGGAGAACGTTCGGCTCTTCAAGGGAGAAACGGGCTTCTCCGGAGAGAAATTTCTCTTTTGAATAAGTCTCCTCGCTTATCTCACCTTCCTCGCCTCTGCCGGCGGTAAGCTCCAGAAGAAGCGACGTGCACGCCCCTCCGATCCATTTTATTACGGTGTCTCCGTCTTTATATTTTGCGGGGAGGGGAGAGATTTTGCCTGTTTCCGTATTCATTTCTCGGACAGCCCATTCACCGGCAATTGTTACGATTGCGGTGTCGACAGAAGAGATGTTATAGTCGCGGGGCTTGAATACGTGAGAAATGAAAAGATATTTCTTTTCTCCGTCCGAGCGGAGCTGATATGCCGCATTTGAATACGGCTCGCCGCCGGAGGTCGATATGCGGATGGTTCTGAAGTCTTCAAGGCTTTTCAGAAGCTCGTCCGGAAAGGGATTTATTTTTTTGCAGGAGACGGCAAACTCCTTTGCGGCGTCGCTCTTTTCGGCGTCGACATAAGCGGGAATATCGCCCATAAATATGACCTCGCCGCCCGATTTTCTGAAGTTTTTCAGCGCGTCGAGCGTTGTTTTGCGGATGGTTGTAAGGCTCGGAACGACAACGGCGTCGTATTTCATCTCGCCTATGGCAAACCCGCTTTCGGTCTTTTTGTATTGCGACGGAAGCAGCGCTTCGCAGACGAAATCAAAATCAATGCCGCCGCAGATGAGCGTCCTTGCGGTGTCACAGAAAAGATTATCCTTTTCGCGCAGAGTCATTGACGAGCGGTCGTTCGGACCGTAATAGAGCCAGAAGCTCTCAATCGGGTGGATGACGGCGACTCTTACGTCCGCCTTGCCGCGCGTCATTGCGGTGTTGACTCTTGCAAAGTGGTTTTCTATATATTTGTATTGCTTATACCAAGGCGATTGATGACCGATCGATGCGGGGTAGTCCCTCTTTGCCTGACCTTTCATAGAAGCCCAATAGAGATGCGGGACGCGGACGGTCACTCCGAGTGCCGCCTGCCAGTCGCCCTGCATTTTGTGACCGCGGAAATCAAAATCCCATCTTGTAACGCCGTAAAGCTCGGAGAGCACGCCGGGTGCTCCCATCTGACGGCTGACGCTCTGCGCCTGCTTTGCCGTTGTAAGCTCGCGCTTGTCGCAGAGCATATCAATTCCCGGCAGCCCGAAGCCGCGATACTGGCGCATACAGTCGCCGACGGCGCCCGTCTGTGTGCGGAGGAGCCATTCGTCCATAACGTGTCCGGACATAAGAATGTTGTTTTCTCGGCACCATTTGCCGATATTGTCCGAATAAGCTGAGGCAAAACGCTCGGAGACGTGGTCAAAGAAAAGGTATCTTATTTTTGAAAGTCTGCCTCCCGAAAGATTCCAGACAACCTCCGGAATATTATCGATTATGCTGACGCCGTAAGCCTTTTTGAAGGTTTCTTCAAAATCGTTTGTGAAGGGAAGTGATGCTCCGCCGTTTTCCTGCTTTGCAAATCTGAAAGGGGCTGCACGGCTGAACTGCGGCTCGTCCGTAAAGATTGCGGGGACGGCTTTTCCGAATTCATCGCCGACGCACGCCTTGTATTTTTCGTGCGTTATCTCAATGAACTTGTCTATTGCCTCTTTTTTGAGAACGTCTACATATGCCTGACCGTTGAAGCCGGGGTCGTCGGCGTCGTATTCAAGATAGGCAAAATATTTTCTGCCTTCGGCTTTGTCGCCTATTTCTATGCGACTGTGCGAAACGAGATCGCCTTCTTCGTCAAGGATAACGTCATAAGCGGCGACGAAAAGATATTTTCCCTTCGGCAGGACCACCGTTGCTTTGGTTTTGTCATCGTCGAGCGTAAGCGAGCCGTCGTCATACGGAATCGGCGTGACAAACAGCTTTTTGCGACGCATTTCAACATCGCTCGTGACAAATCCTCCCGCATAGCCGGACGGCCATTTGTCCTCGTCATACAGCCATGAAAACATTCCGTTTTCCTTGCCTTTTTCCGTGCAGAAGCGGACGATATCCATAAATTCATCAGAAAGGTACGGCGTTTCAAGCCCGACACGCGGGTGCATATTATAGCCGCCGAAGCCCATTTCCTTCATACAGTCAATTTCTTTTTCGAGCAGGTCCTTCCGCAATCTGCAATTCCACGACCAGAACGGAACGCCTCTGTATTCGCTTGTCGGGTTTTCAAAAAGCTCTTCGGAAAAATTCTCTTTGTTTTTTGGATACAGCATAAAATCTCCTTGATACCTTATAAAACTCCGCCGGTCGGCGGAGTTTTTGTTTGCCTTTATCTTACGATCCCGTAGACTTCGGGATCCTTCTTTGCCGAATTACCGTATGATATTGCGGAGAGATACATTCTTTCCGCCTCCGGCAGTTTTTCTTTTCTGTTTGTATGAAGAATTGCGATGACATCGCCTTTTTTCACGCTGTCGCCTGTCTTTTTCAGGACTTCAAGACCTGCGGCAAAGTCGATTGCGTCGCCCTTCTTTTCACGTCCTGCGCCGAGAATGACGCTTGCCGTGCCGATTTCCGCCGTCTGCATTTTTGTGATGAAGCCGTCTTCTTCGGCTCTGACCTCCGCAGAGTATGCGGCTTTCGGGAATTTATCCGTATTCTCGATATAGGAAACGTCGCCGCCCTGCGCCCTGACCATATCAAGAAATTTTGCATAAGCGGAGCCGTCGTCAAGCGCTTTTTCGCAAAGCGCGTGACAGTCGTCTGCGTCCTTGCCGGAGAACAGCGCAACCATTTCGCCGGCAAGCGCGAGGCAAACCTCCCGCAGATCGGCGGGACCTTTGCCGCGAAGAACTTCAACGGCTTCGATGACTTCAAGAGAATTTCCGACGTTCTTTCCGAGCGGAGCATTCATATTCGTCATAACGGCGGCTATGTTTCTGCCCGCCGCCTTGCCGATTGAAACCATCTTTTCGGCGAGGATTCTTGCGTCTGCGGGATCTGTGATAAAGGCTCCGGAGCCGACTGTAACGTCAAGAACGATATTGTGCGCTCCCGCGGCGAGCTTTTTGCTCATAATGCTGGAGGTTATAAGCGGAATTGATTTAACCGTCGCCGTTACGTCGCGCAGGGCATAGAGCTTTTTGTCTGCCGGGTTGAAATCGCCCGACTGACCTATGACGCAAATGCCGTATTTTTTTGCGTTTTCCATAAACTTTTGCGGTTCGAGCTCCGTGCAGAAGCCGGGGATCGATTCAAGTTTGTCAACCGTGCCTCCCGTGTGTCCGAGCCCTCTGCCGGACATTTTTGCAACCGTGCCGCCGAGGGCTGCCGCAATCGGCGCAACAATGAGAGTTGCCTTGTCGCCGACGCCGCCCGTGCTGTGCTTGTCAACGGTATTTTCCAGCGACGAAAGGTCAAGCGTATCGCCGGAGGTTGCCATCGCCTGCGTTAAATCGAGAATCTCACGGTCTGTCATACCGTTGCAACAGATCGCCATAAGCAGAGCGGACGCCTGATAATCAGGTATTTCTCCGGTTGCAAAGCCTGAAAGAAAGAAGCGTATCTCCTCCTTTGTAAGCGCGCCTTTCTCGCGTTTTTTGTCGATTATATCATACATTCTCATATGCAGATCACTCCGTCAGATAAGATTTTGTTCCTTTACAATTTTAACTATTCTGCTCGTTCCGAGTCTGGTTGCGCCGAGCGCAATCATTGCCTCCGCGTCATCAATTGTTTTAATTCCGCCGGCTGCTTTGATTTTTACGTTCTTACCGACGTGCTTTGCAAAGAGGGCAATATCCTCTCTTGTCGCGCCGCCGGTCGAAAAGCCGGTGCTTGTCTTGATGAAGTCCGCGCCGGACGCGGTTACGATTTCGCACATTTTGATTTTTTCTTCGTCCGTAAGCAGACACGTTTCGATTATGACCTTGAGAATTCTGTTTCCGCAGACAGCTTTGAGAGCCTTCAGCTCTGCGAGAATTTCATCATATTTTTTGTCCTTGAGCCAGCCGAGATTTATAACGGTGTCTATCTCGTCCGCGCCGTTAACAATGGCTTCGCCCGTTTCAAAGCATTTTGCGGCTGTTGTCGAATAGCCGTTCGGGAAGCCGACAACCGTGCATATTGCAAGCCTGTCGCCGACGTATTCCTTCGCCTGCTTTACATAGCTTGCGGGAATGCATACGGACGCCGTGCGGTATTTCATACCGTCGTCACAGACGGCTTTTATCTGTTCCCAGGTGGCTGTCTGCGCAAGGAGGGTATGGTCGCAATAACCGAGTATTTTTGAAATTTCCATAAGCAAATCCTCTTTTCCGTGTATTATTTTACAGGTATCTGCCGTAATTATATATCATATTTCGTGAAAAGTCAATTGTCTGAACGTTTATTATCTTCGCCGCGCAAAAAAGAGGGGAAAATATATGAAAAACTTCTTGACAAAAGAAACGAATGATGATAAAATAGTTAGGCGTTGAAACGAACGGGCCTTTAGCTCAGTTGGTTAGAGCAACCGGCTCATAACCGGTTGGTCTGGGGTTCGAGTCCCTAAAGGCCCACCAGAAAAAGCGAAACCTGCGGGTCTCGCTTTTGTATAGGGGCATAGCTCAGCTGGTAGAGCAGCGGTCTCCAAAACCGCGTGTCGTGAGTTCGATTCTTACTACCCCTGCCAAAAAAGCACTTGCGCTGCAAGTGCTTTTTTTAGTTATATCTGCATTTTTTGCGGTTGCTTGACGAGATTCTGCATAAATTTTGATTTTTGTATTGTAATTTGCGCGTAAAGGGTGTACAATATAAAGCAACCGATACAAAAGTGAAAAAACATCAGGGCTTTTCGCCACGCCGTTGCGGCAAAAAATTCACTTGACTGGATGAGTATGAGTATTCTAAGAACAATCAATCTTACCATAGGAATTGTATTCCTCGCTTGTTATCTCTATCAATTTATATACATACCTATAGTTATTTTCGCAAAGAACAGAAAGAAATATCCCAAAGGAACGCCGCATAAATTTGCCTGCCTGATTGCGGCAAGAAACGAGTCGCTCGTCATAGGCGACCTTATTGACAGCATAAAACAGCAGACATATCCCGCAGAACTTGTTACAACGTTCGTCATCGCCGACAACTGTACGGATAATACCGCGGAAATAGCAAGAGAGCGGGGAGCCGTTGTTTATGAAAGGCAGAACAAGGAACTTATCGGAAAAGGATACGCCATTGACGCGCTGATAAAGTCGATTGAAAACGACTACGGCGATGTCTTTGACGGATATTTTGTCTTTGACGCAGATAACGTTCTTGATGAAAATTTTATAGACGAAATGAACAATACCTTTTCGAGCGGATTTGATATCGTCACAAGCTACAGAAACTCCAAAAATTACGGAGACAACTGGATTTCCGCCGGATACGCGCTCTGGTATCTCAGAGAATCGAGATATTTGAGCCATGCAAGGTCTATTCTGGGGACAAGCTGTGCCGTTTCCGGCACGGGATTTCTTTTCAGTCGCAGAATAAAAAATAAGATGGGCGGCTGGCCTTATCATCTGCTTACGGAGGATATTGAATTTTCCGTGGCACAGATTATAGACGGAGAGAAAATCGGGTTTGCGCCGAAAGCAGAGCTTTATGATGAGCAGCCCGTCAACTTCAAGCAGTCGTGGAATCAGCGTCTGAGGTGGTCAAAGGGCTATTATCAGGTGTTCGGCAAATACGGAAAAGGACTTATAAAGGGAATGTTCAAGGGCAATTTTTCCTGCTTTGATATGTCTATGACCATTATGCCGGCGGCAGTGCTTTCGATTCTTGCAATCTTCTGCAATATCGTTCTCGGCACACTGATTTTAATAGGTAACGGAGCCACGCGGGAATTTTTTCATCTGTTGCTCAATATGCTCTGGGGCGTATACGGAACGGCGTTCATCATCGGCGCGATAACAACCATAACCGAATGGAAAAAGATAAATCTCGGCGCATTCCGGAAAATCTTTTATATGTTCACCTTCCCGCTGTTCATGCTCACATACATTCCGATCACGATTGTTGCAATATTCAAAAAGGTAAAATGGACGCCCATAAAGCACCACGGATCCAAGAGCAACCTTCGCAAAAGCAAAAAGGAAAAGGTCGGATAAGACGCGGCAATATAATAAAGTAAGTCCGCGCGGAATACGTAAATGCAAAATATATCCACCCACACGGGTGGATTTTTGTTTCGGAGGTAGGTTTCAAAGGGGGAAAGGGCAGTGCTTGCGGCAGATGAAAAGCCATTTAAACATATCACGAATTTCCGCAAGTCACAAAAACAACGGAGAGTCTTTGTGCAATTTGACGATAAAACGAAAAAAATATTTAAAAAAATAGTCAAATTATTCAAATAAAGATTGACATTCTATGAACGCGATGATATTATTATTATAGTATACAGAACGATATTATCACCCGTCGGGTGTTAATATAAATAATTTAAGTTTTTGGAGGCTTTATGAAAAAAGTAGTAGCATTGATGCTTGCCCTTATTATCGTTCTTTCCTGCCTTATGCTCACCGCTTGCGGAAAGAAAAAGAGCGAAGTTCAGAAGATCATCGATCAGGCTCAGACAATGACCCTTGAAGAGCTTGCAATGAAGGCTTATGAAGAGTCAAACGGAAAGACTTTCTCGGCAGTCGGTAACTCAAGCCGCGGTAAAACGGCGCTTCCGTTCTTCGTTGATTACGTAAACGAAGTGGCGAAGAAAAACGGCAAGACAGGATACAAGCTTGAATACGATTGGCAGCAGCCGAAGAACAACACAATCTTTGAAATGCTCGATACCGACGCAAAGAAGTCGCAG
Source organism: Eubacteriales bacterium (assembly GCA_018383975.1). Lineage (GTDB taxonomy): Bacteria > Bacillota > Clostridia > Oscillospirales > CAG-272 > CAG-841. The sequence continues at coordinate 35,659 of JAHAZT010000064.1, forward strand.
GGACAGTTCTCTATGACTCTTATTCAGGACGGTAACCAGATTGAAAGCAAGATGGTTCAGACAGGCATTCTCGATACATTCATTCCGAAGGAATGGGCTGAAGCAAACAAAACAACGGTTGAAAAATACAAAGGCTATCTTGCACTTCAGACGCTGAACAAGGTATTTATGTTCAACAGCACGGGCGATAAGAAATACGATAACGTATGGGATTTTGTCGCTGAAGGCGAACACGGTCTCTTTATGGATATAGACTCTGAGATCGTAGGCAGAAACTTCCTCTATATGCTCACAAAAGATGAATACGCAAACAATCTCAAAGAGGCTTATGATGCTCTTGACGCAAAGGACAAAGCGTATGTTGACAAGGCTGTAACAGCTGTTGAAGCAAAGGCTAAAGAGCTTAAACTCGGAACCAACGGCAAATATGCTCTTGCATGGATCAAGCTCTGGGTTGAAAGCTACAGCGCACAGACGGACGACGGCCCTATCTGCAACATGCTTGTTGATAAGTCCGCAAAGGATCAGTTCGGTCTTCTCGTTTATTCGAAACTCCGTTCCGTTACAGAGTCCGACTCCGTTTCAAAGAACAACGTTAAAGTTGCCGCTTATGAAGACGGATACAAGGGTCTCGGCGGTTACGGTTACTGCCATTACCTCTTTGTTACGGATAACAGCCCGCTTCCGTGGACAGCTTGCGCGTTCATCGCTTATATGACATGCACGCAGAAGGGCTTTGAGGCTTGGGGCAAGGATATCGGCGGTTACTCATCCAACCCCGTAGTTGCTGCTGAAAACGACAAGGCTCATCCCGATCATGTAACAGGCGAAAAGGACGGCGCGGTATATGACGTTCTCAAAGACCGCGGCTTCGGTTGGTGGGAAAGCAGACTCGCAATTGAGGATCCCGAATATTGCGCAAAGGTTGCATACACAGTCGGTCCCTGGATAGACTCTCTCAAGAAATACGGTAAATAATTTACCCGTTTAATGCCGACAAAAAACAATCAAATCTGATTATCTGCACGGAGTCGAGAAATTTCTTGACTCCGTGCCGGAGGTTTTATGACAAAGGATACCGCATCCGAAAGATCGAACGCAAGGCGTATTCGATCCAATAAATTAAAGACATTCTTTATGCAGCCGCACAACATTATTCTTGTTGTGATGGGCGTTTTATGCACAATAACGACGATTACGCCGATTCTGGCGATAGTCGAAGATACTCTCAAGGTTCACAGAGGCACAATCGAAACTCATTGGGCGGGGAAGCCCTCCGGCTATTCATTTGTGAACTATATTGACCTTTTCACGGGCGAGCTCTCAAAGACAAACCTTTGGATTCCGCTGATGAATACGCTCATCGTCGCGTTTTTCTCCTGCGTTGCGGCGATAATCTTCGGCGGATTTTTTGCTTTCCTTGTGACAAGGACAAATCTCAAATGCAAGAAATATCTCAGCTCCATATTCATCTTCCCTTATATAATGCCCCAATGGACGCTCGCGATGGTATGGAGAAACCTTTTCAACAGTAATGCGGTGACGCACACAAGCGACGGACTTCTCGCTTCGCTTTTCAATATCCGCATGCCGTCATGGTGGTGTCAGGGAATTTTCCCGTGCGTTATAGTGCTGGGACTTCATTATTCCGCCTTTGCGTATATTCTCATCGGCGGTATATTCCGCAATATGGACGCAAACCTTGAGGAAGCGGCAACGATACTTGATACGCCGAAGCACAAGATAATGTTCCGCATAACCCTTCCGATGATAAAGCCCGCTATACTTTCAACGGTGCTTCTTGTCTTCGGAAGCTCAATGGGAAGTTATCCGGTTCCGCATTACCTCGGACTTTCAACCCTTTCGACAAGATACATCGGCATGAAGGGAACGTACACCGGAGAAGCAAGTATACTTGCTGTTATAATGATGCTGATGGGAGTTGTGATTCTCATTCTGAACCAGCGCAGCCTCAGAAGCAGAAAGAATTACACAACGGTCACGGGAAAATCCGGTCAGATATCGAAAATTAACCTCGGCAAAGCGGGGAAATATATAATCGCGATAGTTCTTATAGTATTTACATTCTTTACGAGTATTTATCCGATAATCTCGTTTGCCTTTGAGACCTTCCTTCCGAACCCGGGTGATTACAGCTTCCTCAAAACGTGGAACCCCGAAAACCTGACGACGAAATGGTGGCTCAACAACGACCCGAAGGGCGAATACGGAATGTACGGTCAGCTCGGTATGCTGTTCAATTCAACTATCTGGTCGTCATACAAGGGAACGATGATCGTTTCCGTCCTCTGCGCACTTGTTGCC
>JAHAZT010000007.1 GCA_018383975.1 Eubacteriales bacterium
GCCTCCCCTGTGTAAGGGGAGGGGGACCACGAAGTGGTGGAAGGGTTGTAAAAAACAATCCCTCACCGCCTGCGGCGGAGCTCCCTTTACACAAGGGAGCCGAAAACCCGCCTTTTCGATCAACCCGCGCCGCAGGCTGACGGATGAGGTGTACTTTTGCAAAAGAAACTTCAATAATTGTTTTGTAAAGTTTTATAATTAAAAAACAGAGGTGATTTCTCATCTCTGTTTTTGTTTTGAACAAAAAAGCTCTCATTGCAACGTAGAAGTTGCACGGAGAGCTTTTATCTTATTTCCTGTTCCAGCTTATCGAAAGCGGGCGACATAAAAAATTCTATTATTGAAATGTTCAGTCCGTCACATATTTTTTGAATTGTCGCAACGGTTACGCTGTTGTTCCTGCCGCTGACAATATTGTTCAGGGTCGACTGGGTTATCCCGCAGATTGTGGCAAGCTTGTTTATGGTTATATTGCGCTCGTCGCAAAGTTCCATTATCCTGTTTTTCACGGCCTCTCCTATCCTCACGTCACTTTCCCGCCTTTTACATATCTCTATGTATATCATATCCGATTATTTCCGTAAAAATTTAACTCTTTTGAGTTGACTTTTGAGGAAAAATGTTGTAATATGTTATTATCGCTGACAGCAACTGTAAAAAAGAAGAAAAACTGATTTTTTTAATCCGTTTTATTTTTTCGGTTGACGGCAGACGGTAAAGGAAAGGGAAAGGCTTAGGAGCAAGCAACAACCTTTCCCAAAAGGCTCCCGGAGCACCCCCGTCCGGGAGCCTTTTCCCGTCCGGAAGGACGTTAATTTAATCTTTCTGGGCTTTACTTTTCCTTTTTCTTATGCTATAATTATGCCTGCACAGCTGATAAAGCGAAAAACGTTGCAGACGGCTTTCTGCAAAAGGCAAAAAGCCGGAAATATCCCTTCTGCGCAAAGAATTTATTTTAGAGAGGTAAACTATTATGAAACAGCTTACGGCAATTTGCATAGGCGCGGGCGGCAGAGGCAGAGCCTATTCAAATATAATGGCAGAAATGCCCGAAAAATTTAAGCTCATCGGCGTGGCAGACCCTGTCGACGCGGCGCGCGAGGTTTTGCGCGAGAATTTCAATCTCCCTGCCGAAAACTGCTATAAGAGCTGGGAAGAAATTCTTTCCAGACCGAAATTTGCGGACATCGCAATAATCGCAACCATGGACGATATGCATTACGGTCCTGCAATGAAGGCAATCTCCCTCGGCTATGATATTCTCCTCGAAAAGCCCATCGCGCAGACCGTCGGAGAATGTGCGGACATTGCAAAGGCGGCGCACGAAAAGGGCGTCAAGGTCATCGTCTGCCACGTTCTGCGCTACACGCCTTTTTATAAAAAAGTAAAAGAAATCGTTGACAGAGGCGATATAGGCGATATAATGTCCGTCATCGCGCTCGAAAGAATCGGCAATATTCATTTCAGTCACAGCTTTGTCCGCGGCAACTGGCACAGCGAAGAGGAAACAACTCCCATGCTCCTTGCGAAAAGCTGTCACGACATCGACATAATCCAATGGATCATCGGCAAGACCTGCAAGAAGGTATCGTCGTTCGGAGATCTGACGTATTTCAGAGAAGAAAATGCGCCCAAAGGCTCGCCGAGAAGATGTGCGGACGGGGGCTGCCCGATAGCGGAAACCTGCCCTTATAACTGCATAAAGCTCTATTATGACGATAAAAACAACCTCTGGTTCCGTCGCGCGGCGGCAAAGGGCATTTCGCAGACAACCTATCCGACAGACGACGAGGTTATGAAAGCGCTTATGACAACGGATTACGGTCTCTGCGTTTTCCACGCAAACAACGATGTAAGCGATCATCAGATCGTCGATATGCTCTTTGACGGAAACGTCACCGCAACTCTGACGGTCAACGCCTTCAACGGCGGCGGCAGAGCGATACATCTTTTCGGAACGAAAGGAGAGCTTGTCGCAGAGGCAAACGATACGGAGATAAGGGTTTATAATTCGGACATAAGAAAATGGTCATCCGTGCCCGTAAAGGAAACGGAGGAAAGCATTCTCGGCGGTCACGGCGGCGGCGATCAGGGCATCATTGCCGACCTTTATGACTACCTCTGCGGAACATACAACGGCTGCTCCGTTGCGGATATTTCCGTTTCCGTCGCAAATCATCTCATCGGCTTTGCTGCAGAAAGAGCAAGACACACGGACACCGTCGTCGACGTTGACAAATACTTTGCCGAATTCGGTCTTGAAAACAACATAAAATAATAAATGGAGAAATTATCATGAAAAAAGTGCTTATTCAAAGAGAAGAATACGAAAAGTTTGCATCTGACTCACGCGAGCGTCGTCTTGAATGGTTCCGCGAGGCACGTTTCGGAATGTTCGTTCATTACGGAGCGTTTTCGTCTCTCGGTGCAGGCGAATGGTGTATGTATACGGACAACTATAAAAAGGCTGAATATGAGGAAATCGCAAAGCAATTCGCACCGAAGGAGGACTGCACGGACGAATGGTGCGCTATGGCAAAGCGTGCCGGCGCGAAATACTGCGTTATGACGACGCGTCATCACGAGGGATTTTCCCTTTGGAAATCGGACGCAAACCCCTATAACTCCTATAATTTCTGCGGCAGAGACCTTGTTGCGGAATTTGTTGCGTCGTGCCGTAAGTACGGACTGAAAATCGGATTTTATTCCTCTCTTATGGACTGGCACCATCCGGACGGCTGGCGTTGCGCATTTGACCCCGAGGCGCGTCGCAGATTTCTTGATTACATAGAAGAGCTAAACACCGAGCTGCTCACGAGATACGGAAAGATAGATGTTCTCTGGTATGACATGCCGTTCCCGATGAACAGCAGCGAGGGCTGGGACGCCGTCAACAGCAATTACCGACTGCGTCTGCTCCAGCCGGATATTCTTATAAACAACCGACGCAAAATGCAGGAGGACTTCCTCACTCCCGAGGAAAGAATATCCCCTGCGGACGGCGCATACTGGGAAGCATGTATGACCTTCAACGGTCTTTCGTGGGGTTATATCGACTCCGAGCAGGCGCTTCCCTATTCATACACGCCCCAGAAGATACTTTCAATGCTCACAACCTGCACGATAGGTGGCGGAAATCTTCTCCTCAATATCGGTCCGACGCCCGACGGCAGCGTTCCGGAGGAGGTTATTTCACCTCTTGAAAAGATAGGTGACTGGCTCGCCGAAAACGGAGAAGCCGTATACGGTAAAAAAGCCTCCGGATATTCCGGCACGCTAAATCCCGCAACGGTATCCGAGGACGGCAAAACGCTTTATCTTATGAACCGCATCTGGCACAGCGACAGACTCATTCTCTGGAATTACGCAAATGCGTCGCCGAAGCGTATCACCCTTCTTGCAACGGGAGAGGAGGTCGACTTCACGGTCGACGGCGGAAGAATTATTCTCACGGGTCTTCCGAAGGACCCTGTCGACAAGCATCTCGGCGTGACCGTTTTCAAGATGGAATTCGATGAAAAGCCGGGAGCCGTCATCAGATATTACCCGCAGATGTCATACGGCGCAAACAATGCGGGCGAAAACGTTCAGTAATCCGTTTGTTTACATTTTCAAGGTTGACAACCGCCGCACGCGGTAGTAAAATAGTTGCGAAATAAAATATAAGGAGATATTTCTTATGGATATATCGGCAAAAAGAATGTATGATTTTCTTAAAAAGATGAATTTTGTCCGCCTTTCGACAACCGAAGGCGAAACAAAAGCGGCAAATATGATAGCGGACGAAATCCGCGCAATCGGCGGCGAGCCGACAATTGAAACCTTCAAGGCTCCGCATTACGAGATCAAAACGTCAAAACTCGAAGTGCTCACTCCCTTCAAAAAGGAATATGAAGTCACGGGCTACGGCTTTTCCGGCAACGCCGCAAAGGACGGCATCGAAGC
>JAHAZT010000020.1 GCA_018383975.1 Eubacteriales bacterium
TTGCCTTCAAAAAGGCAAAACCGTGTTATGAAAGGACATCCCGAAAAGGATGTGTGATATTGCAATGGAATTTGATAGAAAAGATACCCTCGGCAAGGATAAAGCCACCTGCAAAACCTGCAAAAAGAACGGCGGCGTCTCTTGCGATGTTACAAACTGCGTTTATCACGACGGCGACTGCACCTGCAAGGCAGACAGAATAAACGTCGGACCGAGCTATGCAACAAGCTGCACAGACACCGTCTGCGCCACCTTCAGGCAGAAAAACATCTGAATTTTGCGGCGCAAGCCGCATTACATATACCTGCAAATAAACCTCTCCGCGTTGCGGAAAAATATGTCCTCCGCCGTGCCTTCGTCAACTCCGGCAGACAAAACCGCGTCATAGAGCCGCGTCATATCGCAAACGTCCCTTATCTCCTCCGGCGGAGTCGAGCCGTCAAGGTCGGCGCCGACGCAAAGGCTTTTTTCAAGCCCCATATCAAGATAACCGAGAATATGACGGACGGCGTCCGTTATATGTGCGGGTCTTTCGTCCGAGATGAAAATATCCGCAAGGCAAAGCCCGATTATTCCGCCCGCTCCCGCGATTTTTTTGGCAAGGGCGTCTGTCAGATTTCTTCTTTGCGACGTTATCCGCCGCAGGCTCGAATGGCTTGCAATCGCGGGGATTTTTCCGCTTTTGCAAAGCTCGATGCTCTCCTCCGCCATTCTGTCCGAAGCGTGCGAAACGTCAACAGCCGTTCCCAGCTCCGAAAGCCTCAGAACAACGCTCCTGCCGAAGTCCGTAAGCCCGTTTTCCGTGTCGTGCGCACCGCCGATTCCGCAATCGCCTTTCCATACGAGCGTGAAAAACCGCACGCCGAGGTTGTAAAGCGTGTCAAGCCTTGAAAGGTCGTCGCAGAGGAGTTTTCCTCCCTCAATTCCGAGAAAAATCGCGCGTTTTCCCTCCGAAAACGCCTTTTCCGCATCGTCGGAGCCGCGACAGAAACAAAACTGCGGATTTTCCGCAAGCTCGCGCATGAAATTATCGTAAATCCTGAAAAAATTATCGTAACATTCCTGCCCGGAAAGGTCGTTCTGCGACCATATATCCATTATCTGCGCATATTTTTCAAAGCACCGGAGCTTCTCAGCCGTTATGTGTGTCCCGCCGGACGCAAGCGGCGTTTTTCTTTTGTAAAGCTCAAAAGGGGTATCGCAATGAAGGTCAAAATAATTCATTTCACGCCTCCCGACGGAAAAAGTCTTTATCCCGTCACGTTTTTTATATGTACAATTCCCTTTTCCGAGAGGACGAACGCCCCGTCCTCCTCTTTTATGTATACCTCTATTACGTCTATCCTCGGCTTTTTCGGGCATTTTGTCTCGTAAAGATACTGCCGTGCGCAGAGCGTCATATTTTCCAGCTTCTTTTTTGTGACAGCCGCCGCGGGTCGCCCGTAGCGCAGGGAAAACTCCGCGTCAGTCCTCGTCTTGACCTCGACAAAAAGGATTTCGCTTTCGTTTTCGCAGATGATGTCCGTTTCGATATGCCCGAAATGGACGTTTTTTGCCGTTATCCGATACCCCTCTTTTTCAAGATATTTTGCGGCGATATCCTCGCCGACAGAGCCGAATTTTCTGTTATTTTTCATCTTTTTTCGCCCTTTCGACAAACGAAAGAAAGCTCTTTCTGTGCTCGGGACATGCTCCCAGCCTTATAACGGCGTCCATATGCGCCTTGGTCGGGTAGCCTTTATGTATCGCAAAGCCGTATTCGGGATATTTTTTGTCAAGCTCCAGACACTGACGGTCTCTTGTCACCTTTGCGATTATCGAAGCCGCCGCAATCGAACAGCTCCTTGCGTCACCCTTGATAACAGTCTCCACGGGAATTTCAAAGCCCTTTGCGCGGTTGCCGTCGATAAGGGCAAAATCCGCCTTCTGCGGCAAAGCGTCAATTGCCCGCTTCATCGCAAGCATCGTTGCGCCGAGAATATTGTATTCGTCAATCTCCGCAGGGCTTGCCCAGGCAACCGCCCATATAGTCTTTTCCGTTATTATATCGTACAGCCTTTCGCGCTTCTTTTCGGAGAGCTTTTTTGAATCGTCCAGCCCCTCGATTATCAGTCCCTCCGGAATAATGACCGCGCCTGCGACAACATTTCCCGCAAGCGGGCCTCTGCCCGCCTCGTCAACTCCGCATATGCTCTTATAACCCTTTTCGCGCAAAGCGTTTTCAAATTCGTAGCTCGGCATTATTTTCTCCCCGGCCTTTCAAACGATATTCTTCCCATTTTCCCGCCGCGCAGCTCGTCAAGAAGCATTTTCGCCGTGCGCGAAAAGTCAACCTCGCCCCCGCGGACAAGAAATCCTCTCTTTTTGCCGATGGCTTCAACCGTCTCCCAAGGCTGCGTTTCATCGGAAACCGCCTCCCCGCTTATGCCGTATCTTTCCGTGAGCAGACGGGGATATATGTTTTTCATTCTGTCGCAAAGGACGGTCGCAAGCTCGTCGGTATCCATGATATCGTCCTTGATTGCGCCCGTTATCGCAAGATTTTCGCCGACTCTGCGCTCATCGAATTTCGGCCAAAGAACGCCTGGCGTATCGAGCAGGTCAATGCCTATCGAAGTCGTCACCCATTGCTTATTCAGCGTGACGCCGGGTCTGTCCTCAACCTTTGCCTTTTTGTCAGCCGCAAGACGGTTTATAAGCGAGCTTTTGCCAACGTTCGGAATACCGACAATCATCGCGCGCAGATGTCTGCCCTCCATGCCCTTGTCCTGCCAGCTTTTCAGCTTTTCATCGCAGAGCCTGCGTGCGGCGGGGGCAATCTCCGGTATGCCCTCATTTGTCTTGCAGTCATAAAATATGGCGTTCTCGCCGGTTTCGGCAAAATATCTTTTCCATTCCGCCGTGACGGAAGGATCCGCCTGCGAGCATTTGCTCAGAAGCACAAGGCGGGGCTTTGCGTCCGTCAGCTTTTTTATCTCCGGATTTGCGGAGGAAAGAGGTATTCTGCTGTCGCGGATTTCAATTGTCAGGTCGACTTTTTTAAGATTTTCCGCAATCATACGGCGGGTTTTCGCCATATGACCCGGAAACCATTGTATCTGTGTAGATGGCATAGTCCCGCCGTCCTCTCTTTATTTTCCCGCCGATTTCACGGCGCCTATTTTGTTTATCGGAAACATTCTGAAAACCACCTTGCCGAGAATCTCGCTTTCGCGCACGAAGCCGACATAAACGCTCCGGCTGTCGGACGACTCGTTGCGGTTGTCGCCCATGACGAAGAGATAACCCTCCGGCACCGTCATAACGCCGTCGGCGTCAAGATAGGCGCTGTATACGGAATAATATTCCTCCGGATCCATTTCCGCATTTCTGAAATAAACATAACTGCTTTCGTCTATGACCTTTCCGTCAACCTTGACTTCCCATTTCCCGAAATCAATCGAAAGCGTCTGTCCGCCCGTCGCAATGACCCTTTTCACTATCGGCGTTTCAAAATATCCGCCGTTCTGCTGAATGACGACGATATCCCCCTGCGACGGCGTATAAAACACGTTGCTCATGACAACCACCTGCGAATCCGAAAGGGTTTTCTCCATCGAATGGCCCCTGACGGTTGCAATCCGCAGGATAAAGGAAAGCATTATCACAACTATCGCCAGAGCCGAAACAAACACTTCTATCCAGTCGTAAGTATCGGCTTTTATCTTGTCTTTTCTTTCAATTACGGTTTCTTCTCCGACGGAGAATTCCGTATCGTTATTTCCGTTCATATCAAACCTCCGAAAAAATCATTTTTCCGTTTCGCTTATAACTCCGTCGCCCGTCCGGATGCAGAGGACAAGCATAACCGCGCAAAGGAGCAGTCTCAATACCCACCCCATCGAAAACAGAGTGTTTATTTCGCCGAACGGAGACGCCGCCGTTGCAACAGCCGTCACCGCGGCATATATGCACTCAATGACGAAAACCCCCGTCACGCGGCCCTTCAGTTTTTTCTTTATTTCCGCGTCGCGCGCGCCGGAGAGAGAGTCGTCCCCGCGCCAGCCGACGCATTTTTCAATCATATCGCAGCACGCCCGACGGACAGCGGCACCTGTCATCACAAGCGTCGCCATCGCCGCCGTCTCCGCAAGAGCATACGGCAGAAACGCCGATAAAAATCCGTCCGCCTCATAGGGATATATCATTGCTCCGAATTTTTCGGCATACAGATAACCGAAAACCGCCGCCGTCGCGGACAGTGCGCAGAACACGCCGCAAAGCGCATAAATTCTTTTCCTGTGCGACGTCAGAACGTCGTTGCCGAAAAGCACCGCAAGCGCCGTCACCGCGCCGAACATGAATTCATAAGCAAACGGCTTTCCTCCGAACGAAACGCCCAGAAGAAACGGCACCGCCGCCGCACTTGCCGTCCAGAAGCGCCTGACGCATCTCTTTCTCCGGAGGGAGACGTCGGTTCTTATTTCCGAATTGTATTTTTCCTCCGCCGCCGCAACGAATTCCGCATCGGAGCCGAGAATTTTCATGCATTTTATCGACGAAACAAGCCACGCAATGCCTATCACAAGCGAAACCGCGGCGCATATAACCGTCATCACTCTTATGACGGATTCCACGTCCGTCGCGCTGCCTCCGGTGACGATATCCTCCTCTTTTTTCTCAAAGAACAGTGGCATACAGAGCGGAAGCACCGCCGCAACCGACCGCACGACGAGAAACACGGAAGAAAACGCCGCCGCGCCGGAAAACGTCGCCTCGTCGCCTCTGTCCGTAAGACGGATACGCAGATCGTCCGTGCCGCAGAAGAGATTTTTCATAGCGGGAATGAGGAATATACATTCCAGAAGCCACACCGCCATCGCAAGCGACAGCTTTGTGAAATCGTCCGCCGAGGGCGCAAAGAACATTGCAAAAAATCCGGCAAGGCTGACCCATGCCGCCTTTTCAAAATTTCTTTTCGCATCGTAAAGTCCGGGCAGAAGGTCTGCATATTTTCTTATGCCCGCAAGTATCAGCAGAATGCCGATGACGTCCGGCAGAACGTCTGTTATATTTATGCATGGATTGGAGAGAAAAATCATACCGGCGGAAATCAGCCAAAGACCTGCTGACCCTTTTCGCGGCTTCGTCATTTTTTCTCCTCCTTATCCTTGTTTTTCTTTTTTTCGATTATATCAAACGGGGTTGGGAGCTTGTGCGCCTTGTCCGGCATATCCTCCTCGCCTTCAAGACATATCCATCGATAGCACGAGAGCAGAAGCAAAAGCATATAGACCACAAACAGCACCTCGGCTATATAGCCTATTCTCATTGCCCATTTGAGCGTTTCGCTTATCGTCGCGTCCTTCTCCGCCGATGAAATAACGCTGACCGCGCCCGACCATGCAAGCCTGCCGCAAAGAAGCATTATAATCGCAAGCGGCACCGCCGCCGCCCCTCTGACGCGGATTTTCGGAAGCTCCGTTTCCGTCGCTATCTTCGATATTGATATTGCAAGATTTATTGCATATGCGCAGAGGAAAACCGCATACGCGACGCGCATCACCGTTCCGACGGCGGAGGCGGAGATAATATCCAGCCAGCAGAACATCTGATATGCCCAGCTGACAAGCGAAAACAAAACTCCGAACATCGCAAGGCGACGCGTCAGGTCAAAACAGCGACAGTGCTTACATGCGCAGGAAAGCCCCTTCAGCATTATCAAAAAGCCGATGAAATCCGGCATTATATCAACATTTCCGATCGTCGGGAACATAAAGAGCCAGCCGAGCAGCATCCATCCGAAGCCCATAATTCTTCCTCCGTTTTATCAGCTGTCGGCACCTGTGTTTCTGCCGCAGCACTGCTTGTATTTCTTTCCGCTGCCGCACGGACAGGGGTCGTTTCTTCCTATCTTTTCAAAGCTCTTCTTGACAATCGGCTGACGCTTTTCGGCGCTCTTGCCGACGTCCTTCAGTCCCGCCTGTCTGACAGAGGCAACCGCCTTATGCTTTGTCTCCTGCGCGGGCACCGCGAAAAGCACGAATTTCACCGTTTCCTCACGGATTTTTTCAACCATCTCGTCAAACATTTCGCTTCCCGCAATACGGTATTCGGTTATCGGGTTGCGTTGAGCGAGATATGAAAAGCCTATGCCGTCACGCAGGTCGTCCATCGCGTCAAGATGCTCCATCCACGCCATGTCGACGGCGCGCAGGAGCGCCCAGCGCATAAGGTCGCCCATTTTGTCTCCGAACACCCGCTTCTGACCCTCATATATGCCGTTTATCCTGTCGCAAAGACGCTTTTCAAGCTCCGCTCTCGTAATGTCGCCGTCGCCGTATTCCCGCTCCTCCTTTGAGAGCAGCCAGAACAGCCGCTCCTTTGCGGCAGAAAAGTCAAAGTGACCGTCGGTTTCGCAGAGGTCGAGCGCGGAGGGAACGATGTTTTTCATCATTTCCTCAATCGTGCCGCTCATGTCCTTTCCGTCGAGCACTTCCCTGCGCTGTTTATATATTACGGTTCTCTGCTGATTCATCACGTCGTCATATTCAAGAACGGTTTTTCTTCTGTTGAAGTTTTCGCCCTCAAGACGCTTCTGTGATGACTCTATCGTGTTTGAAATTATCCTCGCCTCAATAGGCTCGTCATCCGGAAGACCCAGTCTTTCAACTATGCCGATTACCCTTTCCGAGCCGAACAGGCGCATCAGGTCGTCCTCCAGCGAGAGGAAAAATCTGCTTTCGCCGGGGTCACCCTGACGTCCCGAACGACCGCGGAGCTGGTTGTCTATTCGTCTGCTCTCGTGTCTCTCCGTGCCGAGGATAAAGAGTCCTCCCGCCTCGCGGACCTTGTCCGCCTCCGGCGCAATTTCCCTTTTGTATTTTTCAAGCGACTCTCTGTATAGCTTTCTCGCCTCGCGGACCTCGTCGCTTATGTTTTCGCTCATTCCCGTTGCAAGAGAGATGATGTCCTCCTCATAGCCGGCGTTTTTCAGTTCGTTCTTTGCAAGGAATTCGGCGTTGCCGCCGAGCATGATATCCGTTCCGCGTCCCGCCATATTCGTCGATATGGTCACCGCGCCGAATTTGCCCGCCTGCGCGATTATCTCCGCCTCGCGCCTATGCTGCTTTGCGTTGAGGACGTTGTGCGCAATGCCCTCTTTTTTCAGAAGTGCGGAAAGCAGCTCGGACTTTTCGACGGATACCGTGCCGACAAGCACCGGCTGACCCTTTTTGTGACATTCTTCAATCTGTCTTATTATCGCGCGGTATTTCGCTTCCGTGTTTTTATACACGACGTCGTTGCGGTCGATTCTTATCATCGGCTTGTTCGTCGGCACTTCGACGACGTCCAGCCCGTAAATTTCGCGGAATTCGCTCTCCTCCGTAAGCGCGGTACCCGTCATACCGGAGAGCTTTGAATAAAGACGGAACAGGTTCTGATAGGTTATCGTTGCAAGGGTCTGATTTTCGTTCTGGATATCAACCTTTTCCTTTGCCTCGATAGCCTGATGAAGTCCGTTTGAAAAGCGTTTTCCGGGCATAATTCTTCCCGTGAAGGAGTCAACTATCATAACCTTGCCGTCCGCGACAACGTAGTCAACGTCCCTTTTCATGACACCGTGCGCGTGAAGCGCCTCGTTTATATAGTGGTAGAGAGAGTTGTTTTCGGGGTCGGAAAGGTTTTCAATGCCGAAAAAGCTCTCCGCCTTTGCAATTCCTCTTGCCGTCAGCGTTGCCTTTTTGCCCTTTTCGTCGACGATGTAATCCTCCGAAACGTCGTCGTGGTCGCTCTTTGTGTCCATTTCCTTTACGACCTTTGCGCGCAGGCGACGGACGAATGCGTCGGCTTTTTTATATATATCGTTCGGCTTTTCGCCCATACCGGAAATGATGAGCGGCGTTCTTGCCTCGTCTATGAGAATCGAGTCCACCTCGTCGACAATGGCAAAATTCAGCTCACGCTGAACAAGCCCGCTGTGACTTATTGCCATATTGTCACGGAGGTAGTCAAAGCCGAATTCCGTGTTCGTTCCGTATGTTATGTCTGCCGAATACGCCTTCTGCTTTTCCTCCGTGCTCTGTCCCTGAAGGATGAGTCCGGTGGAAAGTCCGAGGAAACCGTAAACCTTGCCCATCTCCTCGCTGTCGCGGCGGGCAAGATATTCGTTTACGGTGACTATATGCACGCCCTTTCCCGTCAGAGCGTTGAGATATGCCGGCATTGTTGCGACCAGCGTCTTTCCTTCGCCCGTTTTCATCTCCGCAATTCTGCCCTGATGAAGAATTATTCCGCCGAGAAGCTGAACCCTGTAAGGCCTTTTGCCGATGGCTCTCGTCGCCGCCTCCCTGACCGCGGCAAACGCATCGGGGAGAATGTCGTCAAGCGTTTCGCCTGCGGCAAGTCTGCTTTTGAATTCCGGCGTGACGGAGGAAAGCTCGCTGTCCGTCATGGCGGAGTACTTGTCCGCAAGCGCGTCCGTTTCGTCGACTGTGGGCATGAGCTTTTTGATCTGGCGGTCACTGTATGTTCCGAAGAGTTTCTGAATTAAAGACATTTATGATTTTGCTCCTTTGAGAGTTTATTTTTCGTTTTTTCCGACAGTTACGCATTTTAATGCAATTTATATTATACTATATATCTTTCAGGATTACCATAATAAATTGTTAAAAAAATCAAAACTTTGCCCCTTGCGATGACCTTTTTTCAAAAAATATAAACATTTGTTCGTTTTTCTCTTTACAATCGGACGAAAATGTGGTATAATAGAGGAGCGATCGGAAAGATTGCTTTGCGCGCACCCTTACCGGAAAGATTTTCGCGCGCAACGGGGAAAACTTAAGCGAAAGCGGGTGATCCCTCTGGGAGATTACATCTCGGAAAAAGAAGAATCAGGCTCTCCCTCGCAGGGGGAGCGCATTGTCAAAATCGAGGAGCGGGAAAAAATCAATTCGCACAGGATTGATAAGCTCGAAGCTCTTGCCAATGCGATAAACAGTCAGAACGAAAACATAACGCGTCTTGTAATTCAGCTTGAGGAAGCAAACCGCAGGCTTGAAAATCAGGACGAGCGGCTCTGCGATATAGAAAAGCAGCCCTTAATCAGGTTTACCTCCGTGATAAAGGCTGTGATATCCGCGGTTGCCGGAGCGGTTGCGGGCGCGCTTATCAGTCTGCTTTTATAAATCACGGAAAGGAGTGCGGCTCCGCCGTGACAAAAAGCCGGCGGGGTCGCTTGTTTTATGCTCGGATTTTTATCTGAATACTGGCTTTTGATATTGGTCTGCGCGATATTTATCGCCGCTGTCGTCATTCTTGCCCGCAAGGGCTACAAAAAAGAAGCGAGGGCAATTGCGCTTTCGCTTGTGGCGGCGGCAGAGGAGCGTTACGGCGGCGGTACGGGAGAGATAAAATACTCCGCGGTGGCGTCGGCTTTGTACGGTCGACTTCCCGCGGCGGCAAGAATATTGCTCGATGAGAAAACAATATCCTCAATCATTGAGGAGGCTGTGAAAAAACTCAAAAAGTATCTTTCCTCCGAAAGCGGAAAAGCACCGCAGACATAATATCGTATTTTGCAAAAAACGGCGTTCTTACGCCGTTTTTTTCTTGCTTTGAAAGAGTATGCGCGTTGTCCGATCGTCGTATTTTGTCATATTATAAAACGGGAGGTGATATCTTTTCCGTGGAAAACAAAACAAAGGCTGTGAAATTCGGCGGAAGCTCCGTCTGCGACGCAAAAAGAATAGACAATGCGGCAAAAATCATCGCTGCGGACAGTTGTCGGCGATATGTGACCGTCAGTGCGCCGGGAAAAAGGTTTTCCGGCGACGAAAAAATAACCAATATGCTTTATCGCGCGTTCGTATCGACAGGGGACGATTTTTACTCGCTGCTTGAAAAAATAAAATCCCGTTTTGATGAAATCATCTCCGAGCTTGCCGTCCCCGTCTCGCTTGACGACGATTTTGCCGAGCTTCTCTATGCGCGGAAAAATTATTTCGGCAGGGACTATTTTGCTTCGCGCGGCGAATATTTCTGCGCAAGAATTTTTTCTTCATACATCGGCTACGACTTCGTCGACGCCGCAAAATGCGTCTCCTTCGGAGATGACGGAGCGTTCCTCCCGGAAGCGACGAAAAAGCGCACGGCGGCAGCGCTTTCAAAATCGGAAAGAGCCGTCGTGCCGGGGTTTTACGGCAGTATGCCCGGCGGAACGCTCAAAACATTTGAGCGCGGCGGCTCGGATATAACGGGGGCGATTTTAGCCTCCGCAATGAACTGCGACGAATACGAAAACTGGACGGACGTCTCCGGATTTATGTCCGCCGACCCGAAAACTGTTGACAATCCGAAAACAATCGGTATAATAACATATAAAGAGCTTCGCCGTCTTTCATTTATGGGCGCCGGCGTGCTTCACGAGGACTCGGTGCTTCCGCTGATGAGCGGAAAAATTCCCGTAATAATAAAAAACACGCTCGACCCCGACGCAGTCGGAACGCGCGTCGTTCCGGAGAGAAGCGGAAAGGAAAACGGCGTCTGCGGAATAGCGGGCAAAAAGGGATTTTCCGTTCTGCGCGTTTTCAAAACGAAAATAGGAACGAGCGCGGCGGATACGGAAAAAATCATGCGGATATTTGCGCAAAAGGGTATTTATCCCGTATGCGTTTCGTCCGGCGTCGACTGTGTTTCGCTCACCGTTCCTAAAAGCCGTATCGTCGGCAAGGAGGACTATATACGAAACGAAATCTGCGCCTGCGCGGAGCCTTCGTGCGTGACCCTCGGCGACGACTGCGCGCTTATCGCAATAGTCGGCGCGGGACAAAGACTTTCCGAGGTATTCTCCGCTCTTGACGGCGAACGCATAGAGGCAACCTCCGTCGATGCGGGCTCAGGTGACGGAGCGATTACCGTCGGCGTTGCGGAAAACGACCTTGACCGCGCGATAAAAGCTCTTTACAGAAAACTGATAAAGTAGAGGAATGTAAAAATGAAAAACAGCCGTCTGCGCGCAATGGTAAAACTCGCGATGCTCGTTGCATTGCTTGCAATATTCTGCTTTACCCCGCTGGGCTTTCTGAAAATCGGCATTGTTGAAATAACCTTCAATATGATACCGATTATAATCGGCGCGATAATTATCGGTCCCGCCGCGGGAGCCTTTCTCGGCGCACTTTTCGGGGCGGCGAGCTTCTGGCAGTGCTTCGGACAGAGCACCTTCGGAACGCTTCTGTTCGGAGTCAACCCTTTTTATACGGTGATAATCTGCTTCGTGCCGAGAATACTTGCGGGACTTCTCCCCGGGCTTGTTTTCCGCGCGATGACGAGAAAAAAGGATAATATCGCCGCATATTTCGTTTCCGCGGCTGTCGGCTCGCTCACAAACACCGTCCTCTTCGTCGGCGGGTTCTGCCTGCTTTTCAGAGATACGATGCTCGGCATGGCGGGCGATCAGGGAATTTCCCCGCTCGCGTTCATAGCAACGGCATTTCTTCTCAACGCAACGGTTGAGCTTGTCGCGAATACGACTATCGCCGCAGGCGTTTCAAAGGCTGTCGCAAAGGTTGAAGCGTCCAAGCCGAAGGAATATACGGAATAAACCGCTTTTATACGCTTTTTGCCAATCATTCAAAAGCCGCCGGAAGGGCGGCTTTTTCATTTACGTCGCCGGAGATTGAAAAATCTTGCCGAAAAATTTTTTTGTTATTGAAAAAACGGTTTATATATGATAGAATTACTTTGTATACATTTATCCGCGAAAGGAAGTCGAAAAATAATGAAAAATTCATCTTATGTGCCGATACCTCCGATTGTCAGTCGCTTTTCTCCCCCGTGGGACGCAGACGGCTGGTATTATGTCTGCCGCAACTTCAATAAAAGGTCGAAAATATATTCAAATGCGGACGTTTCGCCCGTTAAATTTCCGAAAAAATATTTCGGCGCAGACCTCATCGTCACCTTTGACTCCGTAAGAGAAGGCAAGGACGACCATCAGGAATGTGATTTTTATGTCGAGCGCGACTGCACGGTTGCCGTCGCGTTTGAAAAAGGTATGATAGAGGACGGGCTCGCTCCCGAATGGACGGCGGACTTCGTTCTCTCCGAGCTTGAAATTGTCACGAGCGAAAGAAAACGCTACGGACTTTTTGAAAAGGCATATTCCGCGGGCGACCACGTTGTGATTCCTTCGTTTGAAGGCGAACACACAAACTATTTCGCTCTCGCCGTACCGACGGACGTCTGCGAAGCAAAGGCGCTTCTCCGCGCGCCGGAAAGACCCTCTCTTTCTCCGTATCCGAAGAGAAATTACGTCTGCTATCTCTCCGAGGCATTCAAAAACGGAATTCCCGTTGATTTTGAAACGACGGGAGAGGTTGTCACGGCGAATATTTATTCGGATAAGAAATATACCTCCGCAAAGCTCTGCGCGGGGTCGTCGATGAACAAATCCTTCCCCACCTCCTCCCTTGTTGTCGCGACGGCAACCGTCACGACCGCGTCCGAGGACGCGCGTTTCCGTTTCGGTGCGCTGAAAATGGAGGGCGGAATGTTCAAATGCGGCGGAAAAGTTCTCTGTCCCGCAAGAATAGGCGTTCCGACGTCCGTAAAGATAAGATACAATTACAGAGATATGACCGCCGACGTTGAGATAAATCATCTCGCCGCCGGAAGATGTATCCCCGTTGAAGGCTGCGAGCCGGCATATTTCAGCTGCGACGAGGGCGAGCTCTTCGTCGACTATATAACCGTTACGGACGAGACGGAAATTTTTGCGGCAAACGAAGAATTTTCGTCCGTGCCGTCACTTTCGCTGACGGAGGGCACAGGCGCAAGCCTTGAACCCTTCCCCTTTGAAAAGAACAGAAGCCTCCGTCTTTCCGCCGACAACGGCTTTGCCTGCGGATACGACTTCCCCGTTATGACGGGCACGGCAAGCGTCGAAACGAGAGTTTTCGTCGCAAACGACAGCTGCACCGCTTTCCGCGCTCTCGGAGAAAACGGAGAAGAAATCGGCGCTGCGGCGTTCTTCAGAAACTGTCTCTATGCGACCGTCGCCGGCGAATGGTGCTGCGTGACGGACGTTCTCACCCCTTATTGCTATTATCCCGCCGGCAACTGGTATGAAATAAAGTTCACGGTCAACACCGAAAAGGGACTTTATGACCTTTGGGTCGACGGTGCGCGCCGCGCGGAAAGGCTGAAATTCACAGATAAAGCAAAGAGTTTTTCGCGCATTGAGTTTTCTTGCGACGGCAAGGGCGAGCTTTATATAAACAGAATAAGAGCCTATGACTCCGCCGACCTTTGCCGCGAAATGACGAGAGGAGAAATTTTCGATGTCCGCTATTACGGCGCAAAGGGCAACGGCAAATCGGACGATACGGAAGCGTTTGCCCGTGCGATTGCCGACGCCGCATACTCCGGCGGCACGGTTTACGTTCCGGACGGCACGTTTTTCACGGGCGAGATAAAGCTCGCCCCCGATATGACGCTGTTCGTTTCCGCCGGCGCAACGATTCTCGGCTCGCAGGATCATTCAAAATACCCGCTTCGCGAGCCGGGCAAGTCGCTCTGCGCTCATCGCCAGCTCGGTCGTGCGCTCATCTACGGCGAGGGACTGCGCAATGTGACCGTCACCGGCGGCGGTATGCTTGACGGCAACGGCAAATACCGTTTCAAGATGAACGACCCCGCGGCGGACAGGCGCGGACAGGACGCCCGTCCCGACATAATATATATCGCATATTCGAGCGATATCAATATTGAAAATCTCAATATGCGCAGGAGCGCATTCTGGACGGTTGTTCCGCTTTCAAGCAGAAATATAACGATCAAAAATCTCCGTCTCAACTGCATGAACACGCCGAACAGAGACGGCATTGACCCAGTCGACTGTCAGAACATTTCAATATACAACTGCAACGTTATGGCGGGTGACGACGGGCTGTGCTTCAAGAGCTCGGATACGGTCGGCTGTCGCAATATCGACGTGCGCGATATGATGATCTGCTCCCTTGCGTCCGCCGTCAAGTTCGGAACGGACACGTATTACTGCCTTAAAAACGCACGCTTTGCCGACTTCTTTATAAAGAACGTCAACCGTTGCGGCGTGTCTCTTGAAACTGTCGACGGTGCCGAAATTTCGGATGTTTATTTCATCCGTTTCGACATAACGGACGCTTCCGCTCCGGCATATCTCGTCGCCGGAAAGAGAAACCGTCTGCCGAAGGATATAACCGAGGAAAGAACGAGCAGAATGGACGGAGTCGTCTTCTCCGAGCTGAATTTCCGCTCTCCGAGAACGCACGGTCATCCTCTGCCGATATATGAAACGATGATTGTCGGTCAGGATGACGCAAGAAGCATAAACAATCTTAAAATAGAAAACTGGAACATTGAGGTTATCGGCGGAGACAGCGAGTCGTCGCGCCCCGCGCCGGAGGTCATAGACAACAGATATCCGGAATACGACCGTCACGGGCTTTCCGCCGGATATGCCTTTACCCTGCGTTATGTAAAAGGCATTGAAATGAAAAATATCAACATAACCGATATGAAAAATCCGGACGCAAGACCGCTTGCGGCATTCTTCAACTGCAAAAAATAAATCGGAGAAAACTATGGATATAACAAGAAAAAAAGTCGCCGCCTTTGATCTTGACGGCACAATCACTCAGCATCGCACCCCCGTCTCGGACGAGCACTATGCGCTCCTTTCGGAAATGGCAAAAAAATATAAGATACTTATGGTCGGAGCCGGTATGTGCGACAGGATTTTTCATCAGCTCCGCGAATTCCCCGTTGACATAATCGGCTGTTACGGAATGCAGCTCTGCTCTTACAACACAAATACAAAATCGCTTGACACCGTCTATTCCGAGGTCATGCCCTGCGACAGGGAGTCCGTTTATGCCCGCGCAAGAGCAATCTGTGACCGTCACGGCTATACAAATCAGACGGGCGACCTTGTCTGCTTTCACGCGTCCGGCGCGGTGACAATCGCACTTCTCGGAAATGACGCAAAAATCGAAGACAAGCTGAAATTCGACCCCGACAGAAAAAAACGTCGCGCGTTTTATGACGAAGTCGTCGCCGCTTTTCCGGATTACAACGTTTTCGTCGGCGGGTCGTCGTCGTTCGATATGGCGCCGAAGCCTTATAACAAGTTCTTCGCGCTTGACCGCTACTGTCGCGAGCACGGACTTTCGCACGACGAGGTTGTCTTCTTCGGCGACGATTACGGCACCGGCGGCAACGACGAATGTGTCTATCTTTCGGATTTTGATTTCGTCTGCGTCGATGATTACAGAAAGCTCTGCGATGCCCTCGCCCCGTTTCTGAAATAACCCTACTCTTCTTTGACCGTACTTTTCTTTGAAAAGAAAAGTAGGCACCGTACTTTTCTTTGAAAAGAAAAGTAGGCAAAAGAAACTTCAATTATCGGGGACGATATACAGATTTTTAAGTCTCTGCACGGACAGGGCTTGCAAAAAGGCAAAAGAAACTTCATTTATCGGGAAGTTTTCAGGCTCCTTTGTGTAAAGGGATTTGCAAGTATGCAGAGCATGCTTGCAAATCCCTCCAACCGCTGCGCGGTTTCAGACGCCCTAAAAACAAAAAATCACCGGATTTCTCCGGTGATTTTCTTTTTTTGATCAAAGCCGATTAAGCGTCATAAACGCTTACGCGCTTTTTGTTGCCTGCGACGCGTTCAAACTTTACAACGCCGTCAACAAGGGCAAAGAGAGTATCGTCCGAGCCTTTGCCGACATTTACGCCGGGGCGAACGTTTGTGCCTCTCTGTCTTACGATTATGTTACCTGCTCTTACGCTGGAACCGTCCGACTTTTTGACGCCGAGACGCTGCGCATTACTGTCACGTCCGTTCTTTGTCGAACCAACGCCTTTTTTGTGAGCAAAAAACTGTAATCCGAGTTTTACCATTTCAAAAACACCTCCGTTAAAAGAATGATTACCGACGGGAAAAGAGACCGTCAGATGGCTTTTTCTTCTTCGTCCACTTCAATAAAATCGTAATAATCTTCAATCATATCATTGAGTTGAAGAAAATAACTGTAAATAAGTCCGGAAATCGCAAAGCGTTTCGCTTCGTCCTCCTCATATTCGGGGAGCGCGCCGCGCGCGATGACCGTAACGTCGGTCGTCTTATCGTCGATCGTGTAATCAACGTCGGACGCCCATGCGACCTCGATCGTGTTGATGACGAGCATTGTCATGGCGGAAACCGCCGCGCAGACAATATCCTTGCCGGCTTCGTCATAACCCGAGTGACCGGATTCGCGGAAGCCGTAATAATTTCCGTTTGACTTATAAAATACGACTTTGATCATCAGCCTACGATAGATTCAATCTGAACCTTTGTATAAGGCTGTCTGTGACCGATTTTCTTCTTTTCGTTCTTCTTGGACTTATATTTGAGAATATAAATCTTTTTGCCCTTGCCGTTCTTGAGAACCTTTGCAGTAACCTTGGCACCTGCAACTGTGGGCGTGCCTGCTACGAAGCTTTCGCCGGAAACCGCAAGAACTTCACCGAACTCAACGGTTGCTCCTTCTTCTGCATCGAGCTTTTCAACGAAGATGATGTCACCCTCCTGAACCTTGTACTGCTTTCCGCCCGTTTTGATAATTGCAAACACGAAAAGCACCTCACTTTCAATATAGACTCGCTGGTCGGGGCAAGCAATCTCTTGCTTTTTAAGGCTCCCGAAACCACGCGGCATTTTATTTTATCACAACGAAAATGGCTTGTCAAGTATAATTTTCATTTTTACCCGTTTTGCTTTGTACATTCGGCTGTTTTCGCTTTTTATGTTGACAACGGGAGGAGGCAAATGTATAATAAAGCGGAAAGTCATGCCGCATTGCGGCAAAGATAAGGAGAAAAAACATGGAAGACAAACCCAATGAAAAAATAAAAGTTCAGCCGCTGACCCCCGCTCCCCTGCTGATTGTGCTTGCGAGCTTCGATCCGAGCGGAGAGGGAGTAAATCATTTCGATCCGGAGCATCCCGAACTTCTCACGGACAAAACGAGCAAATATTACGGCGAGCAATGGGCAATATCAAAGCCCGATGACTGTTTTGACAGATTTTTCGGCGAAAATTGCCGCTCAATGCTTGATTTCTATAAGGAAATGACGGGGAACAAATTCTGGTTTTATCCTGTACAGATAGATCATCCCGACGCCGGAATGCCGGAGGCGGGCGTCGTTTCCGTTTCCGTGCCGCTTCCGCACCCCGCGGCTCTTCGCAATCTCGAAGGCTATGACAACGGCTCGGCAGCCGCAAAGGCAATTCACGACATCGTCTGCGCCTGCGATAAATATATCGACTTCAAAAAATACGATCACGACGGCGACGGCATAATCACTCCGAACGACCTCGCGGTTATAATCCTCAATGCGGGATATGACCATTCCAGCTGCGAAAAGGACAGCGAGTGCGGCTTTGTCGATTATGAAAACGGTCCGACGCCGACTCATCGTTTTCAGGTTCACGGAACGAGCCAGCCGACGGACGCGGAGCTTTCCGGCGGAGTTAAAATCGTGCGCGTATCGAACATCGGCGAATACAGAAGCGTAAGAGTCGGACTGACGACAATCGGAACGCCGGCACACGAGCTTGCGCACAACCTCGGTGCGCAGGATATGTACAGTCGGTACACGTCCGGAAATGACGTTGAGCCGAGATGGCCGACGCCGCGCACGTTCTCCCTTATGTGCAACGGAAACCACATAAAGGACGGCAATATGCCGACGTATATCGACCCGTATCAGAGAGTGTATTTCGGATGGGCAAATGAAGCCGTGGCGGATGAGGACGGAATTTATACTCTGAAAAGCGTTATGACGGGCGACCGTGTTCTGAAAGTGCCGACTCCGAACCCCGATGAATATTTTCTCTTTGAAATACGCCTGAAAAAAGGCTTTGAGGAGTTTATCACGGGCGACGAAAGTCATGGCGGCGTTGTCGTTTACCATATCGACGAGGGCGTCAACCGCGAATGGTTCCTCCGCGCGCAGTGCGTCTCGTCAAACCGACCGGAGGGCAAGCGTCACAACCTCGGAAACGCGCTCAAGCCCCGTTGCGGCATGGAAGAAATAAAAGACGATGACGGAAAATTCCTCCGTTTCGGTCCGCTTTATTCGGCGGAAAAAACAGAGGGCGACCCGTTTTTCTATAAGAGCGACGACCCGAAAACCGCCGTTTTTGATTCCGCACTCTATTGCGGCGCGGCAAGCGAATCGTATTCGCTCAATTCCTTCCCCGAAGGCGTTTCAAAGGACTGGCACCTTACAGCCGAAGTGCTTGACCCCGCAGGCGACGAGATGAGAATCAGAATAACAAGAGGATAAGAAACAAAAATCCCCGCTTCGGCGGGGATTTTTTTTGCTTATATTTTTTTCAGCGTTTCCATAACGTAATTTCCGAAGTCCTCGCAGGTTGCGCCGGTGTCTCTGCCGGTGATGACGAGTTTTTTCTCCTCAAAACAGCAGATGTCAAGCGCTCTTTCGAGACGGTCGGCTCTGTCCTGCAAGCCTATGTGCGAAAGGAGCATAACGCAGGCGCGGAGCATTGAGCAGGGGTCTGCGTATTTTCCTCTGCCCTCGGCAATCATACGGGGAGCGGAGCCGTGAATCGCTTCAAACATTGCGTATTTTTTGCCGATATTCGCGCAACCCGCCGTGCCGACGCCGCCCTGAAATTCGGCGGCTTCGTCCGAGATGATGTCGCCGTAAAGGTTCGGCAGAAGAAGAACCTGAAAATCGCGACGGCGTTTTTTATCAACGAGCTTTGCCGTCATAATATCGGCATACCATTCGTCCGTTGTAATTTCCGGATAAAGCTCCGCAACCTTGTGGCAGTCCTCAAGGAAGTTTCCGTCGGTAGTCTTTATAACGTTTGCCTTTGTGACGAGCGAAACGCGCGTAAAGCCGTTTTTGCGGGCGTAATCATATGCGAGACGGGCAATTCTGTCCGAGCCTTGCTTTGTCGTTATCGTAAAATCGACGGCGAGGTCGTCCGTGACGTTATAGCCGAGCGAGCCGACAGCATAGCCGCCCTCGGTATTTTCTCTGAAAATCGTCCAGTTGATGCCCTCTTCGGGGACTTTTACGGGGCGGATATTCGCAAAAAGGTCGAGCGCCTTGCGCATTGCAACGTTTGCCGACTCTATATTCGGCATTCCGCTGCCCTTCTGAGGCGTTGTTGTCGGACCTTTGAGGATAATATCGCACTTTTTCAACTCCGCGAGAACATCGTCCGGAATGCCCTTGCCGACCTTTATTCTGTTTTCGAGCGTCAGCCCTTCAATGTTTATGAATTTGACCTTGCCGCTTGCTTTCAGGTCGGAAAGGATATATTCAAGCACCCTTTCCGCCTCTGCGGAGATGATCGGGCCGATGCCGTCGCCGCCGCAAACGCCGATTTTGATTGTTTCGAGCTTTGAATAGTCCGTAAAGTCGCCCTGCGACTTCATATCTTCAATTCTTTCAAGCTGCCCTTCAAGTATTTTTTTGAATTTTTCCGCCGCCAAATCAAGTGCGGCTGTGTAATCTTTGCTTTCCATTTTATTGCCCTTTCGCATTATTCGGAGATTTGTTTTGTAAGGTTAAGCAGTCCGCCGGCGGAGAGGATTTCTCTCTGACGGGGAGAGAGTGAGAGACGGAGCGGAATTTTTGCGCCCGTGGTCATATCTGTCAGAATGACTCTTTCGTCCTTTGCGACAGCCGACGAAAAATCGCATATGACAAGCTCGTCACCTTCGGAGAGCCTGTCGTAATCGTCCGGATTTTCAAATGTCAACGGCGCAATTCCGAAATTTATGAGGTTTGCAACGTGAATTCTCGCAAAACTCTTTGCAATAACGGCTCTGATGCCGAGATAGAGCGGAACGAGCGCCGCATGCTCGCGCGACGAGCCCTGACCGTAATTCGACCCGCCGACGATTATCCCGCCGCCCTCGCGCTTTGCTCTTTCGGGGAAGTCCTTATCGCAGACGGTAAAACAGAATTCGGATAGCTTCGGCACGTTTGAACGGTACGGAAGAATTTTCGTTCCCGCAGGCATAATATGGTCTGTTGTGATGTTATCTCCGACCTTGAGAAGGAGCTTTGCGGAAAGTATTTCGTCCGGTGCCCTGCCGACGGGTATCGGCTTTATGTTCGGTCCTCTTTCGACCGTGACCGAGGCGGCTTCTTCTTCCGTCGCCGGCATTTCTATGAGATTGTCGTTTATGATAAAATGCGTCGGGACTTTTATTTCCGGCGCCTTGCCGAGGGAGCGTGGGTCCGTGAATTTCCCAGCGATTGCAGACGCTGCCGCCGTTTCGGGGGAAACGAGATAGACTTTTGCGTCGGCAGTGCCGCTGCGGGCTTCAAAGTTGCGATTGAAGGTGCGGAGCGAAATTCCCGCGGATTTCGGCGAAAAGCCCATTCCTATGCACGGTCCGCAGGCACATTCGAGAATTCTCGCACCTGCCGCAATCAGGTCGGCAAGCGCGCCGCATTCCGCAAGCATGGTATACACCTGCTTTGAGCCGGGCGAGATTGAAAGGCTGACGTCCGGATGAACGGTTTTTCCCTTAAGTATCGCCGCAACCGTCAGCATATCGAGCATGGACGAGTTTGTGCATGAGCCGATGCACACCTGATCTATCTTCATTCCTTCAAGCTCCGAAACGGGTTTTACGTTGCCGGGACTGTGTGGACACGCCGCAAGCGGAACGAGAGAGGAAAGGTCGATTGTATATTCCGCGTCATACTTTGCGTCGACGTCGGGGGAGAGCGGAACGAAATCCTTTTCTCTGTCCTGCGCCGCGAGAAAGGCACGGGTCACCTCGTCTGACGGGAAAAGAGAGCTTGTCGCGCCCAGCTCCGCGCCCATATTCGTAATCGTCGCTCTCTGCGGAACGGAAAGCGTTTTTGCGCCCTCGCCGCCGTATTCGATTATCGCTCCGACGCCGCCCTTTACGTCCAGCATGCGCAGGACCTCTAAAATTACGTCCTTTGCGCTGACAAAATCGGGGAGGACTCCCGTCAGATTTATGCGGATAATCCTCGGCATTGTGATATAATACGTGCCGCCGCCCATTGCGACGGCAACGTCAAGCCCGCCCGCACCCATTCCGAGCATACCGATGCCGCCTGCCGTCGGGGTGTGACTGTCCGAGCCGATGAGTGTTTTTCCGGGGACGCCGAAGCGTTCGAGATGCACCTGATGGCAGATACCGTTTCCGGGGCGGGAAAAGCGTATGCCGTGCTTTTTGGTCACCGTCTGAATATATCTGTGGTCGTCTGCGTTTTCAAAGCCCGCCTGAAGGGTGTTGTGGTCGATATACGCAACCGAAAGCTCGGTTCTGACCCTCTCCGTGCCCATAGCTTCAAACTGGAGATATGCCATTGTGCCCGTTGCGTCCTGAGTCAGCGTCTGGTCGATTTTAAGCCCTATCTCCGAGCCGACCGTCATTTCGCCGGATACGAGGTGATTTTTTATTATTTTCTGCGCGATTGTATATCCCATTTTTCAGTTTTCCTCCTTGTCGTCCGCATTTGTCGCTATGAGAAGATTTGCAAGCGCGCGTTCAACGTGAAGCGATGTCAATTTGTCTGCCTCCGTCGCATCCGAGCGCAGAATTGCGTCCGTTATTTCTCTGTGCTCCTCAACCGACTTTTCAAGTCTGCCCGGCACCGTCAGCGATAGCTTTCTGTATGCTTTTATGTTCCTGTGCAGCTCGGAAAGTATTTTGCAGAGTATTCTGCTTCCGCTTGCCCGATAAATTGCCGCGTGAAACGACGTATCAAGCTCCTTCAGCTTTTCCGCGTCGTTCTTTTTTATATAGAATTCCGCAAGCTCAACCGACTCCGAAAGCGATTTTTTCTCGTCGTCTGTCATTTTTTCCGCCGCCATCGCAGCCGCAAGACCTTCGAGCCGTATTCTTATTTTATATATGTCTATCAGGTCGTGCTCCGTCACGCCGATGACAACAGCCCCTCTGTTCGGCGTTATCGAAACAAGTCCCTCCTCCGCAAGGCGATGAATTGCGCTGCGGACGGGCGTTCTGCTGACGCCGAGCTTCTCTGAAAGGGAGAGCTCCGTCAGCGCTTCGCCGCTTTTAAGCTCTCCGGAAAGAATCGCTTCCTCAAGCTCGCCGTAAACTCTTTCTTCGAGGGACGAGGTGTCCTTGCTTACTATCATTTTTCCGTCCTCCTCATCTGAAACGTCCGGGGGCGAGAGAGTCTATTATCGAGAGCAGCTCGTCATCGCTCATAACCGTCGTTCTGCCGTCGACGTACTGCTTGTCGATCTCCTCTTTAAGTCCGGAGACGAGAGAATCGTGCTTTGTGACCATATCGTCCGGCGCAAGGGCAAAATGTGTGTTTATCCAGTATGCGATGCCCGCAAGACCGGAGGTGTTTGAAATTGCGACCTCGGCGGGGCGGTTAAGTATCTTTTCCGTATCGAAAATGTTATATATTTCCGCGTCCTTCATAAGTCCGTCCGCATGGATGCCCGCCTTTGTGACGTTGAAATTCTCGCCGACAAAGGGCGTCATAGGGGGGATGTCGTAATGAAGCTCGTTTTTATAGTAATTTGCAATTTCCGTAATTACAGTCGGGTTCATACCGTCAAAGTCGCCGCGAAGCGACGCATATTCGATAACCATTGCTTCAAGCGGAATATTGCCGGTTCTTTCGCCTATGCCGAGAAGAGAACAGTTGACCGCCGACGCACCGTAAAGCCATGCCGACGTAGCATTGACGACGGCTTTATAAAAGTCGTTGTGGCCGTGCCATTCAAGCATTTCGGAGGTGACGTCCGAATAGTGATGAAGACCGTAAACAATGCCGGGAACGCTTCGGGGAAGCGCGACGCCCGGATACGGCACTCCGTAGCCCATTGTATCGCACATTCTTATTTTTATCGGTATGCCCGCCTGCGCGGAAAGCTCCGTCAGCTCGTTTACAAAAGGCACGACAAAGCCGTAAAAATCGGCTCTGGTTATATCTTCGAGGTGACAGCGGGGGCGTATGCCTGCGTCAAACGCCTCCTTTACAACGCCGAGATAATGGTCGAGCGCCTGCGAGCGTGACATTCCGAGCTTTTTGAAAATGTGATAGTCCGAGCAGCTGACAAGTATTCCCGTCTCTTTTATGCCGATGTTATGAACAAGCTCAAAATCTTCTTTTTTCGCGCGTATCCACGTCGTTATTTCGGGAAATTTCAGTCCGAGGGACATACATTTTTCAACGGCTTCCCTATCCTTTTTCGTATATACGAAAAATTCGCTCTGACGGATAATTCCGTTTTCACCGCCGAGGCGGGAAAGCATTTTGTAAAGCGTTACAATCTGCTCCGGAGTATACGGCGCGCGCGACTGCTGACCGTCACGGAAGGTCGTATCCGTTATCCATATATGCTCCGGCATATTCAGCGGCACGCGACGATGGTTGAAGGCTATCTTCGGGATTTCGTCATAGGGATAAATCTCCCTGTAAAGATTGGGGTTTTCAACGTCCTGAAGCGAATATTTGTATTGCGACTGTTCAAGCAGGTTGCTTTGCGGATTTTTTGCTATCATATGAAATGCCTCCTTCGGAGCGAATTTGTATTCTTGTATACAATTTATAGGGAAATTATACCCCGCCGAAAGGGATTTGTC
Organism: Eubacteriales bacterium; assembly: GCA_018383975.1. Taxonomy (GTDB): domain Bacteria; phylum Bacillota; class Clostridia; order Oscillospirales; family CAG-272; genus CAG-841. Next base: position 23,670 of record JAHAZT010000020.1, read on the forward strand.
AATATAAAAAACAAAAAAATCCCGCCTGTGACGGGATTTTTATTCTGTTCCGCGCCGCCCGCGCCCTTCATTTTGCGGTCGACAATATAAAATCCTTGACCCTTGCGGGAATTTCCCTTATGTCGCGGAAGAGCTGTCCGCCGTATGTATGCAGGTCTGCCGGAACACCGACAGCCGCAATTCCGCGGCTTTTTGCTATGTAAAGCGCTCTGTAAAGATGATATTTCTGCGTTACGATTACGGCGTTTTCAATTCCGTATACCTTTTTTGCCCTGTTGACGCTTTCAAAGGTGGAAAATCCGAGGCCGTCCGTGATTATATCCTCCTCCGGCACGCCGAGCGACAGGCAGAGCCGTTTCATCGTGCCGACTTCGTCATATTTTTCCGCATTTTTACTGTCGCCGGAGAGAAGGAGTTTTTTCCCCGCGCCGCTCTTATAAAGGTCGACCGCCGTCAGGAGCCTGTCGCGGAGCATATCGCTTGGCGACCCGTCCGGCTTTACGCCGCACCCCAGAACGATTATAACGTCGGCTTTTGCGTTTTCCCTGCCGACAATGCTTTTCCGTGACGAAAACACGACGGCAAAATTCAGGCAAAGACAAGCGACAAAAATCAGCGCAAATGTTGCGCATAAAATTATCAGAAATTTTTTCATCCTCCAAGCCCTTGACCTTTCCCCGCCGTTGTGGTAAATTATCTATTGATATTATATCACACCGCGGAGGCTTTGTAAATATGAACATATCAGCCGATATTCACACCCACACAAATTTCAGCGACGGAAAGTACTCCCCGCGCGAAATGCTTTTGTCCGCAATCGGAAAAGGGCTTGACGTATACGGCTTTTCCGACCACGCGCATATGAAAATCGCCTCTCATTGGATGATGGCCGGCGAACGGACGGATAATTATATAAAGGAAATAAACTCGCTGAAGGCGGAGTTTTCGGATCGGATAAGGGCGCTCTGCGGAATAGAACACGACGTTTTTTCGGATATTGCTCTTGCCCCGTTCGATTATGTTATCGGCTCGGTGCATTATATAAAATGCGGCGACGTTTTCTGTCCCGTCGACGCAACGAAAAATGACGTGCTTTACGCCGTACAAAAATATTTCGGCGGCGACCCCTATGCTTATTGCGGAGAATATTATTCCCTGCTTGCCCGTCACGCGGAAAATCCCGAAGTCGGCGTTGTTGGTCATTTTGACCTCGTTGAAAAATTCAATGACGACGGCTCCGTCTTTGACCGCACTTCCCCGAAATATATAAAGCCGGCTGTCGACGCTATGGAAAAGCT
>JAHAZT010000025.1 GCA_018383975.1 Eubacteriales bacterium
GTCGCCGAGAGGGGTTCGGAAACCGCGAAGCGGTTGGAGGGTTGTAAAAAAACAATCCCTCAGTCGGCTTGCGCCGACAGCTCCCTTTACACAAGGGAGCCTGAAAACTCCCCGATAATTAAAGTTTCTTTTGCCTTTTGTGCAAGCCCTGTCTGCGCAGATAATTAAAACTCCGCACATACTCCCCGATAACCAAAGTTTCTTTTGCCTACTTTTCTTTTCAAAGAAAAGTAGGTCAAAGAAAAGTAGGCAAAGAAAAGTGCGGGTTTTTCTTGATTTATTAACAAATAAGGTGTAAAATATATTCTGTATACAGTTATAAATCAGAGACGGAGGAAAACAACATGTCCGAAAAGCTGCTTCTGGTCATAAACCCCAATTCGGGAGACGGTATAGCAAAGCACTGGATTTATGAAATGGTATCGCTTCTCTCGGAGAAATACAAGTTTGTGACGGTGTATCTTTCAAAGTCACAGGGGGACATCATAAACACGCTCACAAAATGCGCGGCAGACTATGACGCTGTTGTCTGTTGCGGAGGTGACGGCACCCTGAACGAAACGCTGAACGGAGTTTATCAAAGCGGCGCGAACATTCCCATAGGTTATATTCCGACGGGAACAACAAACGATTTTGCCTCATCGCACGGTATTCCGAAGAATATCAAGGCGGCGCTGCAGAAGCTCGTGCCGGCGGAGCCGCACAACTATGACATGGGCTTGCTCTGCGAAAGGGCGTTTTCGTACGTTGCGGCGTTCGGCGCGATAATCGAGGTTTGCTATAAAACTTCGCAGGAGGACAAGGCCTCCTTCGGCAGGATGGCATATCTTGCGGAGGGCGCAAGAAAATTGCAGGAAATAAAGCCCCTGAAAATGAAAATCACCTGCGGCGAGCAGATAATTTTCGGAGATTTTGTTTTCGGCATGGTGACAAACTCAATTTCCGTCGGCGGATTCAAAATGTTCCCGGGAGGGACTGTCGATATGCTGCGCGACGGGAAGCTGGAGGTCACGCTTGTGAGTTATCCTCAGGACGTAGCGGAATTTCAGCAGGCGGTGAAAGCACTTTTCACACCGTCCGTAAAATCGCCTCTTGTCACGAGGATGACGGCGGAAAGCGTGACGATGGAATTTCTCTGCGACCCGCCCGAATGGACGGTTGACGGCGAATTCGGCGGAAAATACGAAAAAGCGGAGGCGAAGGTTCTGCCGGGCAGACTTTTGCTTCTTGAATAAAACAACGGAGAGTACAAAATGATAAAAATTGAGCATTTAACAAAGAAATACGGCGAAAGATACGCCATTGACGACGTCAGCTTTGAAGTTGCGGACGGGGAAATCGTCGGTTTTCTCGGCCCGAACGGAGCGGGAAAGTCCACAACAATGAACATTATAACGGGATACCTCTCGTCCACCTCCGGCAAAGCGATGGTTGACGGGCTGGACATTCTGGAACATCCGATGGCTGTCAAAAAGAAAATCGGGTATCTGCCGGAAATGCCCCCGCTTTATCTTGAAATGACCGTCGGCGAATATCTTAATTTCATTTACGACCTGAAAAAGTGCAGTCTCAACCGCAGGGAGCATATTGCGGAAATCTGCCGCGTGACGAAAATAGAAGAGGAATATCACCGCGTGATAAAGAACCTTTCAAAGGGCTTCCGTCAGCGCGTGGGGATTGCGGGCGCGCTCGTCGGCAGTCCGGAGGTTATCATTTTCGACGAGCCGACAAACGGTCTTGACCCGAAACAGATAATTGATATCCGCAACCTTATAAAGGAACTCGGAAAAAATCATACCGTCATTTTAAGCACGCACATCCTTTCCGAGGTGAAAGCCATCTGCGACAGAATTATCATCATAAACGACGGAAAAATCGTCGCGGACGAAAAAACGGAAAACATCGAGCAGGCACTGCGCGGCAACAGAAAGCTCTCCGTATGCATTTCAGGCCCTGCTTCCTCCGTTCTCTCGTCGATAAAGAAAATCAACGGCGTGACATACGCCGCATGCTCCGTTTCCTATGGCGACGGGTCATCGCTCTTTGTGATTGAAAGTCAGAACAACGTTGATATCCGCAAGCCCCTTTTCTATATGCTGGCGCAGAACGGCTGGCCGATACTTTCAATGCAGTATCTCGGAGCGAATATCGAGGATATATTCATCTCCGTTGTTGACGAAAGCGAAAAAGAAGAAGGAGGCAAAAGAAAATGACAGCCATCTATAAACGCGAAATGCGCTCATACTTTACCTCCCCCGTGGGATATATATTCGTTGCGGTGTTTCTTGCCGTCAGCGCGTTCATCTTTATGGACTGCACCGTTCAGGCGGGCGATAAGAGCAACGTCGCCGCATACTTTATGTACATTCTTTATATATTCATCATCATAATTCCGCTGATAACGATGAAGCTGCTCAGCGAGGAAAGAAAAATGCGCACCGAACAGCTCATTCTGACAAGCCCCGTTTCGCTTTTCGGGATGGTATTTGCAAAGTTTCTTGCCGCATTCACGCTTTTCGGCGGGACGTTTGTAATCTCTTCGATAATATATTATATTCCGCTTGCTCTTTACGGAACGCCGAATGCCGCAAGCTATATTTGCAGCGTGCTTTCTGTTCTTCTTTCCGGCGCGGCGTTTATCGCGATAGGCGTTTTCATCTCGTCGCTGACGGAAAACCAGTTTATTGCGGCGCTCGGAACAATAGCCGCGATAATTCTTCTCATAAATATAAGCCTGCTCAATAACTATATAAACGTGGAATTTCTGCGCGTTATCTTCTCATCGATATCGTTTGCCGCACGCACGGAAAAGTTTGCCTCCGGCATACTTGATTATGCGTCGCTGGTTTATTTCTCTTCGATGACGTCGCTGTTCCTCTTCCTCACGGTCAGAGCCTTTGAAAAACGCCGCTGGTCGTGATTATATGCAAAGGAGGAATAAATAAAATGAAAAAATCGGTTTTCAAAAGCAAGAAATTCAAATACGGCGGAAGTGCCGTCGCGCTGACGGTTATCGTTATTGCGCTCGTGCTTATTCTCAACGTTGTCGTGACGTCGCTCGCTGCCACAAATTCGTGGTATTCCGACCTCACCGGCGCAAGCATTTATTCAATCTCCGACGCATTTGAAAAGGAGCTTGATAAAATTCTCAATCCCGAAGGCGGGGAAAAGAAGTATGTAAACATAGTCATAATGATGGACGAGGACAGATTCTCCGTGAACTCCGCTTATGCAAACTATGTTTATCACACGATAAAACAGATTGAAAAGAAATTTGATAACGTCCGCCTTGTTTCAAAGGATATCGTCAAAAATCCGGAGGAGAAGACGCGCTATCAGCTCAACGAAGCGGACGCCATCTATACAACCGACGTTGCAATAGAGCTTGCGGACGCAAACGGCAACCCCGTTATAGACAGAGCCCCGAAGCGTTATTCGCTTGAAAACTTCTTTACGTGGATGTCATCGACAAACGAATCCACCGGTCAGACGACGAAAAACATCTATGCCTATAATGCCGAGGTTGCGTTCCTTTCCGCAATTTCCCGCCTTGTAAACTTTGCCGACCGCCCCACCGCGTATTATCTTCAGGGTCACGGCGAGCCGACGCTTGAACAGGCGTCCGACTGGGTAGACCTTCTCGATAAAATCGGCTATAACGTAAAGGCGATAAACCTTTCATATGAGGATTTCCCCTATGAAAGCGGCACAAAGCACAATTCCGACGTGCTCATAATCAACGCGCCGATATATGACCTTCTCGCGCCCACAAGCGAAAATCCCGATATGGTTTCCGAGGCGAAGAAGATAAGAGAATTTTTGCAGACGAATTACGGAAATCTTATAGTTATGGAGAATTCGTCAACTCCGAAGCTCCATGCGCTTGAAGAGCTCCTCTCCGAATGGAACCTCGGCTACGGCTCCTCCGTCACCGATAACGCCCATTCCGTTTCCGGCTCGAACGGGGTTAAAATCTTCGCGGACTATTCCGAGCTGAACGCGAAAAACATTATGGCGCGCGGACTTCTCAGTCGTATCATAGATACAAAAACAAGCGAAAGCTATCCCGACGCCATTTTTGACAGCGCAAAGGCGGTAATCGTCAAAAATGACGAAAACGGCGACGGCATGAGCGATACCCGCACAAACAATACGGACGGTCAGCTTGTCGCGCTCGAAAGCGGCGACCACGGAACGTATGCGCTTCTCCCATCATATAAAACCGCCGAGTGCAACGGCGAAAAGGGTTCTGTCGCGCTGGCGGCGTTTTCCAGAGTCGTATGGGATAAAAACGATTCAAACGGCACGTACAGCTGTGTGTTCTGCTTTGGGTCAAGCAACTTTGTCGACCCGCAGATACCGATAAACAACAGTATTATGAACATGGTGTTCTCATATATCAATCGCAACGAAAGCGTCAGCTATGACAATATCGGTATGAAGAAATTTGATGCAAACGGACTCTCCGTATCAACCTCCGCCGCGACGGCATGGACGGTTGTCTGCGTTGCCGTTCTGCCCGTGCTGATAATCGCCGCAGGCACATTCGTATGGATAAGGAGACGCCATTCATGAAAAACTTTTTCGCAAAGGTCAAAGCGTTTTTCGTAAAGAAAGACGGCGGCGACCGCTCGCTTCTGACAAAACAGGCAATTGCCATAATTGCGTGCCTTGTTGTTATAGCGATAATCCTTCCCGTATATTTTATATGGATAAAACCTTCCGAAAACGTGAAGGTGCGTCCGGATGTCATTTATGACGGCGAATATTTTGAGGAAGCCACCTCCGTGCTCTATCTTTTCCCGCCGAGAACAAGAAACGATATCGAGGCGGTGCGCGTAAAAACGTCGGCAGAGGAATATACAATCAGGTCGTACGTTTCGGAGGGCTATTCAAAATACGCATACGGCAATTCAAACCTCTATTTTTCAAATGACGACCTCAGCTTTATAGCCGCAGGCAAGGGAACGGGCAAAACCGCAACTCTCGTCGGCGATAAAATCAAAAAAACGGCGCTTCAGACCTACGGAATCGACCTTTCCGCCGAAAAGAGCATCCGCGCCGAAATCGAAGGCAGGAAATATACCTTCGCGCTCGGCTCTTCAAAATCGCTTGACGCGGCGGTGAGATACTATATCACCGTGCCCGAAAATGCAAACGGCGAGGAATATGCCGTATATTCCGTGAACGCGCTTTCTTCATCGACGCAGTTCAGGCTTGTCGGCAATGACAAATACACCCTTGACCAGTCGGCAGTGGCGGCGGTTGTCGTTCAGACGACGGTTGTCTCCGCAACGCCCGTCGCAAAGGGAATATCAACGGGCTTCCGGGTCACGGACAGCGCAAGCGAAAGCGACCTTGCAAAATACGGTCTTGACCCCGCCTCCTCACCCGCGGAAATCACGGTTGAGCTTTCCGAAGGCGGAGAATATACGTTCTATGTCGGCAAGGAGCTTCCGTCAAAGGCGGGATACTATGCAACGGTCAAGGATCGCCGCAACGGCGACAAATATATCGTCTATATAATCGGAACGTCGTCCTCATATTATCTCAAGGGCTGTGCCGCGCTCATTTCAACACTCGTCACGACTCCCGTCGGCGACGGAGCGGACACTCTCGGCAGATTTGAGCTTCACAGAAAAGGCGCGGGCGGCAATCGCGCGATGATTGTCAATATCGGACCGGCAGACGACGCGAGCAACATCTCCGGAACAAACACGTTCAGGCTTATTTATCCGAAGGGCTACACGCTTGACGAAACAAGCTATACAAAAAGCGTGACGTACAACCTTGCATATATCTATGCGAAAAAGGTGGTTGACTTCGGCGAGCGCATCCATTCGGAGGCTGTATATTCGGGATACGGGCTTGACCTTGACCCCGAACGGCTGAAAAACGGCACGGACAACTGCTATGCGAAAATTGTTTTCGCCGCGGACGAAAACGCCGAAGACAAGGACGCGTCCGTTCTCTATTTCAGCGAAAAGATGACGGGCGAGGACGGCGCATCGTTCTATTATGTCTATTCGCCGGAGTTTGACGCCGTCTATATGCTCTCTGCCGACACGTTTGAATTTGTCGAATGGTCGCTTGCAAAGTTTTCGCAGGGCACCCTCTATTATAACTATATCAACTGCACCGATTATTTTGAAATAATCAGTAAGCGCGCCGGAATTTCCGTCCGTTACACGATGACGGGCAACGAAAACACGTATAAAACCGTCGCAACGGAAGCCGGCGAAGGCGGCAAGCTCCTTACAAAGATTGATGAAAACGGAAAAACCGTCGACGCGATATTCAATCTCAAATATAAAACGACGACCGTCGGTCTTTACACCATAAAGGATAAATACGGCGATTTTGAAAACTTCCGTTCTCTCTTCTATGTGCTTATCACAAGAAGGCTTGCCCTTGAAGGAAGCACGGAGGGACTTGACGTTTCGGCGGAGCCTTTCGCGCAGATAAACATCGCGGATACTCCGAACGATCAGCCCATAACGTACAGCCGTTATGACGAAAAGGGAAGACGCGTGTATTATACCGACGAAAACGGCAACCGCAGACCTGCGCAGGTGCGCTATCTCGGCGGAAACATTGTCTGCACAAACGTGAAAACCACGCTCGACAGCGGCACCGTTCTCGATTATGCCACGGCTTATTATGACGAGGAAAAGGGCAGGTTCTTCCTTAAAGAGGTCAGCACGATTGACGGAAACCTGAAACCGAAATACACCTATAACGAGGAAAACGAGCTTGTTGTTTCCCAGTATCTTCCCAAGTCGACCACGGGTGAATATACACAGACCTTCTATACCTATAAGTTCTATGATATTTATAACACCGTAACCGACGCAAACGGAAACGAAGTGAAGCAGATAAACGAAACCTTCAAGCTCTCCGTCCCCTCCTCCCGTTCCGTGACGTACAGAATCGAAACGGACGGCTCACGCACCGTCGTAAGTGAAACCGCCGAGGAAGCGTCGACAGGAGTGCTTATAAGAACACAGATTCTGGAAAAGCTCTTCTCCGATTCTCAAAAGCTCCTCTCCGGTATTGAAATAAACCGTGACGCTGTCAACTGAAAACGGGCAAAAATCTCCAAATCGGCGACTTTTTCGCCAAATGGGATAGTTGACTTTAATGCGTGAATGGGGTAAAATAACTGTGTAAGAAAGAGTTGCGGCAATCCCGCAATCCGATTGACGCCATCTCCCAATACCCTGTTCCCGCATCCCCCGCGGGACATATAAGCCGGACGGGAATCCCCCGTCCGGCTCTTTTATTCCCCCCTACTTTTCTTTGCCCGTACTTTTCTTTGACCGTACTTTTCTTTGAAAAGAAAAGTAGGCAAAAGAAACTTCGGTTATCGGGGACGATATATAGATTTTTAAGTCTCTGCACAGACGGGGCTTGCAAAAAGGCAAAAGAAACTTCAGTTATCGGGGAGTTTGTGCAGAGCTTTATGCCTCCCCTGTGTAAGGGGAGGGGGACCACGAAGTGGTGGAAGGGTTGTAAAAAAAAACAATCCCTCACCGCCTTCGGCGGAGCTCCCTTTACACAAGGGAGCCGTAAAACGCTCATTTTCAATCAATTGCGGCTTTGCCGCACCACTTCTCTTTGCTTTTCTCTCTTATCTTTTCTCTCCGCTCTGTGGTTTGTTATGTTCACAAAAAATTCGGGAAATTTGTATTGTAAGACGGTGGAAAACGTAGTATAATACAATAAGAAAAGCATTTACAGCAGGAAAGAGGTGACTTGCTTTGTCGGAAAACTGGAATGATTACGGCAATTATGCGGAAGAAGAAATATATCGGAACAAGTCCTTCTGGGGCAAATTATTCAGTTTCAGAACGCTGAAAACCATTCTCAAATGGCTGTTTTATCTGATAGTCATTGCGCTTTTTGCAACGATTTTCTTCCGTATGGGTACAAACAAGCCGGAAAAAAATATGACCTCGCTCCTTTGCACCCCGCAGATTGAAAAAGCCCTTTCGGACGGCAAAGTCACGGTGTTTTCTCAGCCGCTTGAGGACTATATGCCGCGCGGCGGCGAATATGCGATTTTTGATGTTAAAATCATCGCCGAAACGGAAGAGGTGCAGTTCACCGTTCGCTATAACAACAGCACCGTGAAAAAGCTCAGGGAGCAGATAGCGTCACGCAAATATGAAAGCGAAGCGGAAAAGCAAGCCGCGCTTGACAAAATATCTTCCCGCCCGTTTGTTTTCGCTCTGCGCGATGAGGACGGAAACCTTTACACCGCCTATTCATACGTTGAATATTCAAGAACCGTATATCAATATATTAAAGTATCGTTTGCCATTCCGGGCTTGCTTTCCGGTGACGCCGTTGCCCCCGGACTGCTTTATCCCAACGCAGACGCTCCGAGTCCCTTGTATATATACAAAGGGGAGGGCGCGGGCAAGGTCACGGAAAGCGCAACGGAAAAACTGTCGTTTGAAATGTATTATGAAAACGAAGCCCTTGACGACGGCAAAATGATAGGAAAATCAATCGACGTTTATAAGGCGACAAAGAAAATTTCGCCTTATGATTATAAAAAAGAACTTGACGGCGGCGTGCCGGATAGTATAAAATATATAAGCGAAAAATAATCAGCTCCCGACCGGTCCGAGCGATCGCGCGGTATGTTGCCGAAAGGTATTACCGTGAGGAAAGTCCGGGCTTCACAGAGCAAGGATAACGGATAACGTCCGCCGAAGG
>JAHAZT010000037.1 GCA_018383975.1 Eubacteriales bacterium
ACGCCTGTGCATTTCGAGCCGATGTCAACACGGACTTCGGTGCCGGAAACGGACATGACGTATCCCACGACGGTATCTCCTGTACTGATATTTTTGAACGACTCGTCAAGAAGCTCCGCGAAATTTTCATGTTCGCTCATAATTGTTTGTACCTCCTCGATTATGTAGCCCGGAGTTGAAGCTCCGGCCGAGATGCCTGCTTTGCAGTGCATCTTTTTTATGTTATCGGGAATTTCGGCTGCGCTTTCGATGAAAAAGGTGCTTTTGCAGTTCTGCTTTGCTATCTCATAGAGCTTGCGTGAGTTTGCGCTCTCGCCGTCGCCGACTATGAGCATAACGTCGCAATTCTGCGCCAGCTCTTCCGTCTCAAGCTGCCGTTCTTCCGTAACACAGCATATTGTATCAAAAAATAAGGCGTTTGTATATAGTTTTTGAATATTTTTTTTACTTTTTTCGTAATCAAAATGATTTAATGTCGTCTGACTTGCAACAATTATTCTCTTTTCAGCCAGTTTATCCCTTAAATCATCGGAAAGAGACGTTTCAAGCTCCGCGCTTCCGGATATAACCGCATAGTCGCCGTGAATATAACTGACGATGCCTTTAACCTCCGGATGACTTGCGTCGCCGAAAATTACGGCAAATGTGTCGTCCGACGTGTTTTCGTCCATTATCTTATGAATTTTTGATACGAACGGGCATGTGCAGTCGCAGACGTGAAACGTGCCGTCGGATTTTTCGGCTTCGCGGAGCGTATTCATAAGACCGCGGGAAATTCCGTGTGCGCGGATGATGACGGTTGCGTTCGCCGGCGGGGAAGAGAGAAGCCGCGAAAGCCCGCCTTCGTCTATGGAGCGCACTCCCTTTTTTTCGAGATATTCCGTATATTTTTTGTTATGAATGAGATGACCCAACGTATATATTTTCCCGCCCGTGTCCGCGAGGGCTTCTGCTGTTTCGGTCGCGCGCTTGACGCCGAAGCAAAATCCGGAATGCTTTGCAAGTGTAACGCTCATTGCTTTTCCTCCGCAGATGACGAAATATCCTTGCCCAGCTCGCATATTTTTTCAAATATTATCTCGCTTGCGTGTCTGTATTCGTCAATTCCGCCGTTCTCAAAGCCGAGTTCATCAAAAGCAATCGGCTTGCCGAAGCGAACCTCCGTTTTTCTGAACGGACGGACTTTCATCCCCTTTGCGCCGATGAAAACGGGAAGGACGGTCGCCTTTGCATGATAGGCAATAAGTCCTATGCCGCTCTTTATTTTTGTTTCGGCGGGGTCTTTTCCGGGAATTCTCGTCCCCTGCGGGAAAATGCCGACAGCCTCTCCCTTTTCGAGAGACGAAATTACTTCATTCACAGATTCAACTCCCGCTGCCGCTCTGTTTATCGGAATAGCTCCCGCACCTCGGAAAATAAGTCTGCCGAAAGGATTTCTGAAAAGCTCCGCCTTTGCCAGAAACCTTATCGAACGTCTTGAAAACGTTGATATGAAGAACATATCAAAGGCGTGCAGATGGTTTGCGGCTATGATAACGGGCCCGCTTTTCGGGATGTTTTCTTTCCCCTTTTGCTTTGCGCGGAAAATCAGGCGGATTACGGGAAAGAGAAGTATATCCGCGATTCTGAATAGAATGTTCATTTTATTTTATTCTGCTTTCGATTATTTTTACGGCGCGGTCGAGCGTTTCCTCAAAGCTGCCGGAGTTATCAAGCATTATGGCGTCCTCTGCGGGAACTGCGGGAGCGATGTTTCTTGTTCTGTCCTGCTCGTCTCTTGCGGAAAGTGCTTTTCTGACCTCTTCAACAGTCACCTTTTCGCCCTTTTCTTCAAGCTCCGCCTGCCTGCGAACGGCTCTTGCCTCGTCGGAAGCGGTCATAAAGAATTTGACGTCGGCATCGGGAAGTATCACCGTGCCGATATCGCGCCCATCCATAATGACGTTGTTTTTCTTCGCCATATCGCGCTGAACGTCGAGGAGAAATGCTCTTACCGCACCCATTTTGGACGTTGCCGAAGCGTAATCGGCAATTTCGCTTGTGCGGATAAGCCCCGTCACGTCCTCGCCGCAGAGAAACATATGCTGAACGCCGTCCGCAAATTCAATATCCATTTTTATTTCGGGAAGTCTTGCCGTAACAACCGCCTCGTCGTGCGGATCGGTTCCCGTGCGGAGGATGTACAGCCCGATTGTTCTGTACATTGCGCCCGTGTCTACGTAGCTGAAGCCGAATTTTTTCGCAAGTGCCTTTGCGAGAGTGCTTTTTCCGGAGCCGGAGGGACCGTCGATTGCTATGTTTATCATGATAATATACTTCCTTTTTTATATTTTTGCCGCGTCCGTTGCCGCCGTGACGGCAGTCGCAAACGCCGATTGCAGATTAAAACCGCCGGTGTATGCGTCAACATCTATTATTTCACCGGCAAAATAGAGGTTTTTTATAAGTTTTGATCTCATCGTCTGCGGGGATATTTCCGAAACGGAAACGCCGCCGCCCGTGACGATTGCCTCGCTTATCGGGCGGAAGCCCGTGATCGTCAGCTTTATTGCTTTGAGAGAAGCGACAATGTTTTTCCGCTCCGTCTTTGTTATGGAGTTTGTGACTCTGTCCCCCCGCACACCGCAGATATCGCAGAACGGCATTATCATTTTTGACGGCAGAAGCGTTGCCAGAACGGACGAAAAATGCTTGTTTTTATTTTTATCGAATTCGGAAAGCAGACGTCTGTCGAGTGTTTCTTCGTCCAGAGCGGGCTTTTCGTCGATAATTACTTCGTATTTTCCGCTTGTCATCGGTCGCATATGTGCGGAAGCGGATAGGATGACAGGTCCGCTTACGCCGAAGTGCGTAAAGAGCAGCTCGCCGAAGTCCTCATAAATAACGGAATTCTTTTCCTTGTCAATGATTTTTATCGCAATATTTTTCAGCGTCAGCCCCTGCATACGGGCGCAGAGGTCGCCGGCGCACGTCAGTCCGACGAGGGAAGGGATGAGCTCCGTTACCGTATGACCGAGGGCTTTTGCAATTACAAAGCCGTCGCCCGTCGAGCCTGTCACGGGGTACGAAACGCCGCCCGTGCATAAAATGACACTGTCAAAACCGGCGTATCTGTGCTTTTCCGTCAAGACGGCGGTGATACTGTCGTTCTCGCTTTCAAGAGCGGTCACGCGCTCGTGAATCACTCTGCAACCGAGGTCGAGCATGTGATTTTTCAGCGCGAGAACGATGTCTGTCGCTCTGTCCGAAACGGGGAAAACGCGATTGCCTCTTTCGACCTTCAGCGGCACGCCGAGAGCTTCAAAATAGTCAATCGTGTCCTGCGGGGTGAAGCGGTGTATCGCCGAAAAAAGAAATTTTCCGTTCTGTGTGACGTTTCTGACAAACTCTTCGGGTGAGCAGGAATTTGTCAGGTTACACCTGCCTTTTCCCGTTATTCCGAGTTTCATTGCAAGCAGGTCGTTTCTTTCAAAAACGGTGACCGTCGCGCCCAGCTCCGCCGCTCTGCACGACGCCATAAGCCCTGCCGCGCCGCCGCCGATAACGGCGATTTTTTTATTGTCCATTACTTCCTCCCAGCACGGCAAGCGCCTTTTCCGCCGCGTCGATTTCGTCATAGAGCAAATCGAGGAGCTTATCTATCTCATCCGCTCTCGCATAAATTTCGGAAAGGCGGACGTAATCTCCGGAGGCGTCGCCCTCCGCCTCTTTTTCAAGACGCGATTTTTCGCCTTCGAGCTTTTCGATCTCCGCCTCGCAGCGTTCGATTTTTGATTTGTTTTTTCTTATGTCGGAGGCGGTTTTCTTTGCGTCGAGATAGCTTTGTTTGTTTTCCGCAACCGGCTTTTCATCTGCGATGTCGACGTTTTTTGCCGCTTCCTTCTGCTTTTCTCTGTATTCGCAGTATTCATCGTAATTGCCTGCAAATATCCGAAGACCGTCCGTCATATCGAATATTTTCGACGACAGCTTGCGGACGAAATATCTGTCGTGCGAAACGGCGATTATCGTTCCGGAAAACTGCATGAGCGCGTCCTCCAGAGCCTCGCGTGAGCCGATGTCAAGGTGGTTTGTCGGCTCGTCCAGAATGAGGAGATTTATTTGCGAAAGTATCATTTTGCAAAGCATAAGTCTCGCTCTCTCGCCGCCCGAAAGCACGGCGACCTTTTTATCCATATCCTCCGCAAAGAAGAGGAAGGACGCAAGCGCGGAGCGCACCTGCGGTATTGTCAATCTGTCGTGCGCACGGCAGACCTCTTCAAGGACGGTGCTGTCGTCGTCCAGGGTCTGTTGCTCCTGATCGTAATAGCCGGAAACGACGTTGTATCCGAAGCGGAGAATTCCGTCATAATCCTCGTCAAGCCCGCCGATAATACGCACAAGTGTACTTTTTCCGCACCCGTTCGGTCCGACTATCATTATTTTGTCGCGCTTTTTAACCTCAAAGCTGATATCGTCAAGAATTTTTCTCTCGCCGTACGACTTTGAAATGTTTTCCGCAAAAAGCACGTCGTTGCCGCTCTCCCTCGCCTCCGAAAAGTGCAGGGAAATGCTTTTCGGGTCTCTTTTCGGAGCGTCGACGCTGTCTTTTTTCAAATGTTCTATCTGCTTTTGCTTGCTTTTTATCGTTACGAAGTTGCGTTCCTGACCCCAGCGGCGCTGTTGCTCTATTATCGCCTCAATGCGGGAAATTTCCTTTTGCTGAAGCTCGTGCTTTTTTGCAAGCGCCTTGCGCTGTTCCGCCTTCTGGGCGGCATAGGCGCTGTAATTGCCGGGGTATATCGTCGCTTCCGTGTGTTCTATATCAAGTATCTTGTTTGCTGCGCGGTCAAGAAAATATCTGTCGTGCGATATAAGGATGAGCGTTTTTTTATACGAACGCAGATGTTCCTCAAGCCACGAAAGAGTATCCATATCGAGATGGTTTGTCGGCTCGTCCAGAATGAGAAGGTCAGGCTCGCGGAGCAGAAGCTTTACAAGGGCAAGACGTGTTCTCTCGCCGCCGGAAAGGGTGTTTATCGTTTTATCGAAGAATTCCTCTCCGAAACCGAAGCGGGCAAGAGTCGATTTTATTCTCGAACGATATTCATAACCGCCCATTTTGCGGAATTCTTCCGTCAGAACGGCGTATTTTTCGATTGCCGCCTCGCCTCCGATATGATTTTCAATATTTTCGGAAAGCTCGGCAAGGCGTTTTTCGGTCGCGACGATTTCGGGGAAAGCGTCCGACATTTCGGAAAGAACGGTGTCGTCGCTTTCAAGCATTGCGTTCTGCGCGAGCATGGAAACCGTTTTGTCCTTTGCTATATATACGTTGCCCGATGACGGAGTGAACGTCCCGGCGATTATCTTTGCGAGAGTGCTTTTTCCCGCGCCGTTCACGCCGACTATTCCGAGTTTATCGCCTTCGTTTATTGAAAAATTTATATTGTTCAACACGACGTCCGTTCCGTATTCGACGGTCACGCCGCTGACGCTTAAAAGTACCATTATGAGAGTTCCTGTCCGGATATAATTTATCTTATATTATACATCATATAGCACCCGTATGTCAACCTTGCGGTGTCAATTTCGGGGGTGCAACGTAAAATATTATAAATCGGAAACAAAAAAGGAGTTGATTTTTTGAACGGAAAACTCAGAACGGCGTGTAATCTGCCGCTTCCGTATCCGGAGGTGCGCGTTTCCGCGCCGAACCCAAATTACGCAAGACTTCTTTCCGTCGCTTACGCGGGTGACGGAGGGGAACTTGCCGCCATACTTCAATATACATACGGTCATATTATGACGGAAAATGCAGAGCCTGCACAGCTTTCCGCCGTGCTTTCGTGCGTATCGGTGACGGAAATGCGGCATCTTGAAATTCTCGGCGAATTGATTTATATGCTCGGCGGCGACCCGAAATTCTGCGATATGCAAAGGCGCGGGTGCTTTGACGCGTCAAAGGTCAATTATCAGACGTCGCCGGAAAAAATATTGCGCACGGCAATAGCGGGAGAAAAGGCGGCGATTGCTATGTACAGAGACCTGCTCCGTCGCATAGACGACGGATGTATCCGCGAGATACTGCGCCGGATAATTCTTGACGAGGAACACCATATAAAGATATTCTCGGAACTTCTCGGCACTGCGCGTTAGTCTTGCGGCAAAAACGGAAGATTTTCATTGACTAACTGCGCCGGAGGTGATATAATACTTACCTGAAACAAGCAATTTATGCGACTCTGACAGTTCTCGACGCCGCTCGGTCACCGGCGGCTCTGACAGCCTCAAAGGCTGTCATTCACTACCGCCTTCTCCGCTTCCCGCCAAAGAAAAAAACAAAAGCCGCCGAAGCGACTTTTGCTTTTTTGGAGCAGATGACGGGAATCGGACCCGCGTAGTCAGCTTGGGAAGCTGATATTCTACCATTGAACTACATCTGCGAAAAAAGCCCGGAGAAAACCGAGCCTTTGGAGCTAATGATGGGACTCGAACCCATGACCTGTTGATTACGAATCAACTGCTCTACCAACTGAGCCACATTAGCATTGCTTTTCAAAGCGTATTAAAGTTTATCACATCAAAAGTGTTTTGTCAATATTTTTTTGATTATTTTTTGAAAGGAAGTCGGAAGTATGAATTTAACAGACCGCGGAGAAGTCAAAAGACTTCTTGAAAAATACGGTCTTGCTCCGAAAAAGAGCAGGGGGCAGAACTTTCTCGCAAATGCGAATGTTGTCTACGATATAGCTGACCTTTGTGGAGATGAGGACAGGTGCGTCATAGAGATCGGACCCGGCGTCGGCGCGATGACGGCGGAGCTTTGCAAAATGTATAAAAAGGTGCTTGCAATCGAAGTCGACAGCGACCTTATTCCGCTGCTTTCGGAGGCTCTCTGCGAATATGATAACCTTGAAATAATCGAAGCGGACGCTATGAAAATCGACTTTGCAGCTCTGGTGAAAGAGAAATTTCCCGATGAAAAGGTTTCCGTCTGCGCAAATCTGCCGTATTACATAACTTCGCCCGTGATAATGCGCCTGCTCGACGCTTCGGAGGTGTTTGAGTCGATAGTCGTAATGATACAGAAGGAGGTTGCGGATAGACTTTGCTCCGCACCCGGAACGGCAGATTTCGGCGCGATAACGCTTGCCGTCGACTATAAAGCGGAGGCGAAAAAATGTTTTTCCGTTTCCGCGGGCAACTTTATTCCGCCCCCGAAGGTGACCTCCACCGTCATAAAAATGAAAATGCGGGAAAACCCGCCCGTTGCGCCCGTTTCGGTCGACAATATGTTCGCGCTTATCCGCGCGGCGTTTGCGCAGAGAAGAAAGACATTTTCAAATGCGGTGAGAGCCGCTTCCTCAAAATACAGCAAGGAGGATATTGAAAGCGCACTCCTTTCGCTCGGACTTTCCGCAGACGTCCGCGGTGAAAAGCTCGGACTTTCCGAATATGCCGCGCTTTCAGATATTTTGCCGCTATGATAAACGAAAAGCTTGAAAAATTCAAAGAATATATAAAGGGTAAAACGGTTGCGCTTGTCGGAGCGGGGATAAGCAATATGTCGTGCGTCGATATGCTGCTTTCCTATGGAGCAAGGCTGACCGTCAGAGATAAAAACCCCGACCCGACTTATACTCCGGACGGAGAAGGAGGCAGAATTGAAAAAGTCGCGCCGATACTCTCCGGAAAGGGCGTTGATATGCGCTTCGGTGACGGCTATCTCTCCGACCTTTGCGAGAATATCATCATCAAAACGCCGGCGATACGTTCGGATTTGCCCGAATTTGCGCAGGCGGAAGAAAACGGCTCGGTTCTGACTTCGGAGGCGGAACTTTTCTGCAATCTCTGCCCCTGCAAAATAATAGCCGTTACGGGCAGTGACGGAAAGACAACAACGACAACGCTGATTTCCGAAATGCTTTCCGAAGAGACGGAAAACACGGAAAAGCGTGTATTTCTCGGAGGAAATATCGGCACGCCTCTGCTTCCGAAGGTCGGTGAAATGCGCACCTGTGACTTTGCCGTTCTCGAGCTTTCCAGTTTTCAGCTTCACAGAATGAGCTTTGCGCCGTATCGCGCCGTCATAACGAATATATCGCCGAACCATCTCAACTGGCACACATCTATAACGGAATATGCCGAAAGCAAGGCGAATATATTTGCTCATCAGGATAAAGATTGCAGGCTTGTGCTCAACGCCTGTGACGGATACACAGATGATTTCCGCTCCCGCGCAAGGTCGCAGGTTGTGTTGTTTTCTTCAAAGGGCGAGCCGGAGGGAGACGCCGTGTGGCTTTCCGGAAATGATATTTTTGCAAGACTTTCGGGAAAAACGGAAAAGGTTATGTCGCGCGCCGATATCCGCCTTGTCGGACTACACAACGTTGAAAATTATATGGCGGCAATCGCCGCGCTGGATGGTCTTATCTCAAAGGAAACCGTGATAAAGGTTGCCGGAGAATTTGCCGGCGTACGTCACAGAATTGAAGAGGTATGCACAAAAAACGGCGTGAAATTCTATAACAGCTCGATAGACACAACGCCGACGAGAACCCTTGCGGCACTCCGGTCATTTGAAAATCCGCCGATAGTCATCTGCGGAGGGTCGGACAAGAACCTGCCCATGGATACTCTTGCGGCAGAGCTTGAAAAAAGAGCGAAATACGTAGTGCTGACGGGGACGACGGGTGTCCGCCTCGCGGAGCTTTTCGACGCCGTTGGCTATAAAAAATATACATATGAAAGAGATTTTGAAAAGGCTGTCCGCGCGGCGGCGGGCTTTGCGGAGGAGGGCGACGTTGTTCTGCTTTCTCCGGCGGCGGCGAGCTTTGACAGCTTCCGCAATTTTGAAAAGCGCGGCGACTTTTTCTGTGACATAGTCAGAAATCTCTGAAAAACGGAAGGATAAAAAGATGGAACTTTCAGAAAGACTGAAAAAAATCGACGAGGCGGCGCTGAAAGCGCTTGCGCCCGTCTTTGCGGATTTTGACAGAATCTCCGCAGAAAATACGGAGAAGGTATTGCGTTCGTTTGCAAAGCACCGCGTGTCGGACTCGATGTTTGCGGGGTCAACGGGTTACGGCTATACGGACAACGGCAGGGATGCGCTTGACAGAATATATGCGGACGTTTTCGGAGCGGAGGCGGCGTTCTGCCGTCACAGCATAGTCAACGGAACGCACGCTATATCAATCGCGCTTTTCGGACTTCTGCGCCCCGGCGACATTATGCTTTCGATAACCGGTCGCCCATACGATACGCTTTCCGATGTTATCGGTGACAAAACGCACGACGGTACAGGCTCCCTTGCCGATTTCGGCGTCGGATACGATGAAACAGAACTGTGTGACGGCGGCGTTGACTATCCCGCGGTTGCGGAAAAAATTGCAAAGTACGGCGAGAAAATCAAAGTAATATTCATTCAGAGATCGAAGGGCTACGGAATCCGCCCGACGTTTTCCTCGGAGGAGATCGGAGAGATGGCACGCTTCTGCCACGAAAGATCTGGGGCTTATGTCGTCGTTGACAATTGCTACGGCGAATTCTGTGACGAAAAAGAGCCGACAGACTTCGGAGCGGACGTTATAGTCGGTTCGCTTATAAAAAACCCCGGCGGCGGCATGGCAAATTGCGGCGGATACGTCGCGGGAACGGCAAAAGCGGTTGAACTCATTTCATACAGACTGACGACTGTCGGAATAGGAACGGAGGTCGGTGCGACGATCGGCGAAAACCGCAATCTTTTCAGAGGATTTTTCCTTGCTCCGCACGTCGTCGCACAAGCGAAAAAAACAGCGGCGTATGCTTCGTACGTTTTTTCCGCTCTCGGCTATGACGTTTCTCCGTCATATGACTGCGCACGCCACGATATCATTCAGACGGTGACGTTTGGCACGCCGGAGGGACTTTGCGCATTTTGCAGAGGCATACAGGCGGGATCCCCCGTTGACGCATTCGTAACGCCAGAGCCATGGGCGATGCCGGGCTATGCGGACGAGGTCATCATGGCGGCGGGAGCATTTGTTTCGGGGTCGTCGATCGAAATATCGGCGGACGGGCCGCTCCGCGAGCCGTATACGGCATATTTTCAGGGCGGGCTGACGTTTGAAAGCGGCAGATATGCCATTCTCAAAGCGGCAAAATGCCTGCTGAACGAATAATCGGCAAACGGAATATATATGAAAAATACACGGAAAATATCCGTGTATTTTTTTATTTTCGTCCCCTTTATTATGACAAATTCCTCGCACGGACAGGGTTTATAATTAGAAAAAAGAGCAGGGGAGGCAGGCGTCAATGACGGAAGAAATATACGGCGACGTATTGTTTCTGATAAATTTTTCAATGGACTTTCTCTCGCTTTTCATAACGGGAAAGATAATGCACCTGAAAATGAACAAATGGCGGCTGCTCGCCTCGGCGACGGTCGGCGGGGTTTACGGCGTTGCGTCGCTTTTCTTCCCGTTTGACGGGGTGCTTCTCGTGCTTGCAAACGTTGCCTGCGCTTTTATGATGTGCCTTGCGGCGTTTCACAGGAAAAAAAGTATGCCGGCGACGCTCGTATCGTGTCTGCTGTTTTACGGCGTCGGGATGATGCTCGGCGGGGTGATGACGGCGATATATTCAAGGCTCGGAAAATACACGGGTTATATTTCCATAGGCGGCAGTATTGCAACGGTTTTCGGCGATATTCCCATATGGGCTTTCGGTCTTGCGGCGGGAGCCGCCGCGCTTGTGACGTATATCTGCGGGCGCGTTACAGCAAGGAAAAGCACGACGGAAAGTGTCGGCATAACGGTCGGCTTCGGAGAGAGAACGGCAGAGGCGAGGTGCCTTGTCGACAGCGGAAACCTGCTTGCTGAGCCTATCAGCGGGACGCCTGTGATATTTCTGAAAAGCGACGTTGCAGAGAGAGCTTTTCCTCCGGAAATACTTTCGGCTATGAAAGAAAAAGGCGTTTGCCGGAGCATTGAGATAATGAAAAAACTGCGGTTTGTGCCGTCGGCATCGGTGAACGGTGAAGGAACGGTTGCGGCGGCGGTGCCCGATTTCTGTTATATCGAGACCGCACACGGCACACAATCAAAAAAGGCACTCATAGCCGTTGATTTTTCGGGGTGCGACTTCGGCGGAACGGACGGTATCGTCCCGAAAATACTTATATAAAGAGGGGTGAATATAACATGCTTTTCACGAAAATAATATCGCGGATAAAATCGGCGATATACGGACTTTTGCGAAAGCTGGGAATTCTTTGCGAGGTGCATTACATAGGCGGTGCGGAAACGCTTCCTCCGCCGCTTACGGCAGAAGAAGAAACGGATATTCTCTCCCGTCTTGACGAGGACGAGAGCCTGCGTCGGGTGCTTGTTGAAAGAAACCTGCGGCTCGTCGTCTACATAGCGCGGAAATTTGAAAACACCGGCGTCGGACTTGAAGACCTCATTTCAATCGGCACGATAGGACTTATCAAGGCGGCAAATACCTTCCGTGCAGACAAAAATATAAAACTGGCAACCTATGCTTCGCGCTGTATTGAGAACGAAATACTTATGTATATAAGGAAAAGTCAGAATCAGAAACTTGAGCTTTCTCTTGAGGCACCGCTCAGCGCCGACTGGGACGGAAACGAGCTCATTCTTTCAGACGTGCTCGGCAGCGACGAGGAAAACGTCGGCAAAAGGCTTGAGGACGAGGAGGAAAAAAGTGTGATAGCCGAGGCTGTTGCGCTCCTCGGCGACCGTGAGAGGGAAATAATAGAATTGCGGTTCGGACTCGGCGGCAGGCGCGAAATGACTCAAAAAGAGGTTGCGGATATGCTGGGAATATCACAATCCTACATTTCAAGGCTCGAAAAAAAGACGATAAACCGCTTAAAAGAACAGATTGAAAATAAAATCTGAAAAAAATACGAAAAAAATCAAAAAAACACTTGCAAAAAAATAAAGAGTGTGATATAGTGAATAGGCATGAATTTGGAAAGGAAGAAGGTGTGAACATGAAAGAGGGAATCCATCCTAAGTACGTTGATGCAACCGTCAGATGTGCTTGCGGCGAAGTCATTCAGACAAAATCGACTAAGGGCGATTTCAAAGTTGAAATTTGCTCAAAATGCCATCCTTTCTATACCGGAAAACAGAAATTTGTTGACTCCGGCGGGCGTGTCGATAAGTTCAAAAAGCGTCTTGAAGGAAAGAAATAATCGGGTTGATGACTTTGATTTGGCGGGGAAACGCGCAGCATAAGCTTGTGCGCGCACCCGCCTTTTTTCTGCTCTTTGAAAGGAGATTATATGGAAAAGCTTATTGATAAAGAAACTATAACAAACGTTGCGCTTGTCGGCGTTTTTCTTCCGGGCGACGACGAAAGAAATTTTGAAGCGTCGCTCTGCGAGCTTGAAAGATTGACGGAAACGGCAGGCGGAAAGGTCATCGCAAAGTTGACTCAGAACAGAGAAAATCCGGAGCCGAGAACGTATATCGGTCAGGGAAAGGTTGAGGAGTTGAAAACGCTTTGCGAAAACAATGATATCGATACCGTGATTTTTGACTGCGAGCTTTCGCCGTCACAGATAAAAAATCTTGAGGACGACACGGATTTGCGCGTGATAGACAGGAGTATGCTCATTCTTGATATTTTCGCGCTTCACGCCGTCAGCGGCGAGGGAAAATTGCAGGTTGAGCTTGCACAGATGAAATATACCGTGCCGAGATTGACGGGCAAGGGCAGCGAGCTTTCAAGGCTCGGCGGCGGTATCGGAACGAGAGGCCCCGGCGAATCCAAGCTGGAAACCGACCGCAGACACGTCAGGCGTCGTATTGACGCTTTGCGCGAACAGCTTGACAGGCTTGAAAAGAACAGAATGACACAGCGCGCACAGAGAAGTCGCTCCGGAATATTTTCCGTTGCCATCGTCGGCTATACGAACGCAGGCAAATCGACGCTTCTGAATGCTCTCACGGGCGCGGGAATTCTTGCCGAGGACAAGCTCTTTGCAACTCTTGACACGACGACGAGAAAATATTCTCTTCCGTCCGGAGAGGAAATTCTGCTGACGGACACCGTCGGATTTATCCGCAATCTGCCGCATCATCTTATAGACGCGTTCAAATCTACTCTTGAGGAACTGACATTTGCGGACGCGCTGATGATAGTCGTTGACGCGGGCGACCCGGAGTGCGCGGTGCAGATAGACGTTACGGAAAAACTTATATCGGAACTGGGCGCGGGCGGACTGCCGACGCTGTACGTTTTCAACAAATGCGATATCGGAATAAGAGATACCGTCCTTCCGTTTGAGGACTCGAAAAAGGAGCGGATTTTCATATCCGCAAAGACGGGCGAAGGACTTCCTGAGCTTGCCGAAAAACTGGAAAAGCTCGCCCACAGCGGCAAAAAACAATTGACATTTGTTTTCCCGCACAGCGACGTTTCAAAGAAAAACATTCTCTATAAAAATGCCACCGTCATCTCGGAGGAATACGGGGAAAGCGGAGTTACCGTTGTTGCGGTGACGGACGAAAAAACGGCGGGTCAGCTGAAAAAATATATCGGGTAAACCGAAAAAGAATATATCGGAGAGGAGAAAAACGTATGGCGACAGAGGCTCTGACGACCCTCGGCAAGAGGGGAACGTTTGAATTTTCGGAGAAAAAGTCCGTTTTCATCGGCTATGCCGCGCCCGTTTCAAGCGAGGCGGAGGCGCTCGCTTTCGTCGCGGAAATAAAGGCAAAGCACTCCGACGCAAGGCACAACGTTTCGGCATACGTTGTCGGCGGGGCGTGCCATGCAAGCGACGACGGCGAGCCGCAGGGAACCGGCGGAGTGCCCGTGCTTGACGTCATCCGCAAGAGCGGAATTGACAATGCCGCAGTCGTCGTCACGCGGTATTTCGGGGGGATACTTCTCGGCGCAGGAGGACTTGTCCGCGCTTATTCAAGGGCTGCCGCGGGCGCCGTTGCCGACGCGGGAGCGGTCACATACGATCTTTTTTCCGAGTGTGAATTTACCTGTCCGTACACCGATTACGACAGACTTGTCTACGAGCTGGGCAAATATACCGCCATGATTGATAAAACGGAATTTCTTTCGGACGTGAGAGTCGGATTTGCGATACTCGCGTCGGAGGAGGCTGCGTTTTCGGCAAGAATAAGCGAAATGACGGGCGGCAGATGCTCCGTTTTGCATACGGGACAGCGTTTTGACGCGAAAAAGTGACGAAAAACTGTCGAAAAATCGAAACAAAAAAGGATTTTCCCGATTTTCTGCGTATATTATCAACGAAAAACAAAAAACAGGAGGTTTTTGCCTTGACCGTAGCCGAAATGCTTATGGAACGAGAAAGAAGTACGCTTTCCCCCTTTGCGTGTCTTTCGGAGAACACAAAGGGGCGTCTTCATCCGATACCGCCGCCGGAGCTGAGAACGGAATTTCAGCGCGACAGGGACAGGATTATTCATTGCAAATCCTTCCGCAGACTGATGAACAAGACTCAGGTTTTCCTCTGTCCGGAGGACGACCATTACAGAACGCGTCTGACCCACACTCTTGAGGTGACGCAGATTGCGAGAACTATCGCGAGGGGGCTTTCGCTCAACGAGGATCTGACGGAGGCTGCGGGACTCGGACACGATCTCGGTCACCCGCCGTTTGCTCACGCAGGGGAGCGCGCGCTCACGGAGTGCTTTGACCCGGGCTTTACGCATTACTATCAGAGCCTGCGCGTAGTAGATAAACTCGAAAAGGGCGGAAAGGGACTGAACCTGACGTTTGAGGTGCGCGACGCAATTGTAAATCATTCGGGTGACAATGCCGCGTCCACTCTTGAGGGTAAAATCATCAAGCTGGCGGACAGAATTGCCTATATCAATCACGACATAGACGATGCGATAAGAGCAAAAATACTCCGTCCGGACGACCTGCCGAAAAAGCTGACCGATATTCTCGGTGATACTCATTCAAAGCGTATCGGAACGCTTGTCAGCTCCGTTATTGAGGAAAGCACGGGCAAAAACGATATAATTATGGACGGAACAATCCATTCCGCTATGCTTGAACTGCGGGAATTTCTCTTTGAAAATGTATACAGAAATCCCGAGGCGAAGGGCGAAGAGGGACGTGCAATGGATATGCTCAAACGCCTTTACGAATACTTTGTGCAGAACCCGGATAAAATGCCGGAGGAATACAATATTGACGAAAGCGACTCCGTCGAGCGCCGCGCATGCGACTACATATGCGGAATGACGGACAGATACGCAATAAACACTTTCGAGCGCATATTTGTGCCGAAGGTCTGGAAATAAAACGCAAAAGGAGGTAACTTGATTTGAAAATCACGCCGGAATTCATAGACGATCTCAAATTCCGAAACAGAATAGAAGATGTTATCTCCACGTATGTGACGCTCAAAAGAGCGGGGTCGAGACTTGTCGGGCTTTGCCCGTTTCACTCCGAAAAAACGCCGTCGTTTACGGTGTTTACGGACACAAACAGCTATCATTGCTTCGGCTGCGGAGCGGGAGGCGACGTCATAACCTTTGTTATGGCAGCGGAAAATCTTGATTATCTCGGCGCGCTTGAATTTCTCTGCAACCGCGTCGGAATGAAAATGCCCGATACGGACGGCGAAAAGAGCGAGTCCGGCAGGCGAAGAAGATTTTACGATATGAACAGGGAAGCGGCAAGATTTTTTCATGCGTCGCTTTCAAAGCCGGGCGCCGAGGGCGCCGTCGACTACCTCATAAACAGGCGGAAACTGCCGAAATCGGCAATTACGCGGTTCGGTATCGGCTATGCGCCGGACAGCTTTGACGCTCTGCGAAAACATATGATATCGCTCGGTTACAGGGACGAGGAGCTGAAGGAGGCTTTTCTCTGCGGCAAGTCCAAAACGGGCAAATATTTTGACTATTTCAGGGGAAGAATAATGTTTCCCATAATAGATAATTTCGGTAACGTGATCGCTTTCGGCGGTCGCGCCATCGGCGATAAGGAGCCGAAATATCTGAACAGCTCTGATACGCCGGTTTTTAAGAAAAGCCGCAACCTCTATTCGCTGAATTTTGCAAGGACGTGCTGCTCCGAGGAGCTCATCCTCTGCGAGGGATATATGGACGTTATCGGCGTTAACCTTGCGGGACTTTCAAACGCCGTCGCAACTCTCGGCACGGCGCTGACGAGCGATCAGGCGAGAATAATGGCAAAATACACGAAAAAGGTTGTCATCGCATACGACAGCGACGGAGCGGGCGTCGCCGCAACGAAAAGGGCGATACCCATGCTCACGGACGCGGGACTTGAAGTGCGCGTGCTTCATATGGACGGAGCGAAAGACCCGGATGAATACGTCAAAAAGTTCGGTGCGGACAAATTCCGCGCGCTCGTTGCGGAGAGCGAGGGCAAGCTGGAATTTCTGCTCGGCTCGGTGCTGAAAAAATATAACGTCGATATACCGGATGAGAAGATAAAGGCGGCGGAGGAGCTTTGCACTATCGCCGCGGATATCGAATCCAATATCGAGCGCGAGGTTTACGTCGGTAAAATCGCTTCCGCTCTGGGACTTGACGTCGCAAACGTAAGAACCGATACGGAGCGCAAGCGCAAATACAGAAAAAAAGACCGCGAGGCAGAGGAAAAACGGAAAATCGTGATGAGCTCGCTCGGCGTCGGAGACAGAGTCAACCGTGACTACGCAAAGAACGTCAAAGCCGCGCATGCGGAGGAGACCGTTCTCGGGCTGATGCTGCTGTTTCCGGAGTATACGGAAAAAGTGCGCAACGGCAAAACGGAGCTGACGGCGGACGACTTTGTCACCGAGTTCAACAGAAGGGTCTTTGGCCGGTTGCTTGAAAGCGGCAGTGAAGGGGGACTCGGCTCGTTTGCGGACGAATTTTCGCCGGAGGAAATCTCCAGAATGTCATCTATGCTTGTTGCAAGACAGGAGTTGACGGACAACAGCGAAAGCGTCTTTGAGGAGAGTATAAACGCGCTTAAACGCGCCGTTTCCGAGTCAGCCGACAAGGACGGCGATATCGACTCGCTTATGAAGCTGATAGAAAGCAAAAAACGACAAAACAAATGAACAGTTAAAGAAAAGAATACATAAATTTCGGAGGAAAATTCAATGCTTGAAGAGACTAACAAGATCGTGACGGAAGAAACGCCCGCAGAGGAGACAAATAAGGCGCCGGCAAAGAAATCCGGCAGAAAGACGACCGCAAAGGAAAAGACTGCGGCGGAGCCTGTTGAGACGACGGAAGCGACGGCGGAGCCTGCGGAGGAACATCATACGGCGAAGAAGAAGAGCGCGTCAAAGTCACACGCGGCAAAGGAACCGGACGATACGGCGGAGAACGCCGCGGCGGAGGTCAAGCCGGAGGGCGAGCGCAAGGAAAAGAATGACATTCAGGACATAATCGACAAGGCGAAGGCGAAGGGATCGATATCGAACAGCGAAATAATGATTTCTCTCGGCGATACGGATTATGATCTTGACCAGATAGACAAGCTCTATGAAACGCTTGAAACCATGGGAATAGACATCACGGAGGATTTTGATGATGAGCCGATTGATCTTGACGAGGATATAGAGGCGGATCTTGAAAACTTTGAAAGTCCGGAGAGCATGGAAAAGGCTCTTTCCCAGGAGGGACTGGCAATAGATGACCCCGTGAAAATGTATCTGAAGGAGATCGGCAGGGTGCCGCTTCTTTCGGCGGAGAGGGAAGCGGAGCTTTCAAAGCGCATGGCGGAGGGCGACGAAAAAGCCAAGCAGGAGCTTGTTGAAGCAAACCTGCGACTTGTTGTCAGCATTGCGAAAAAGTATGTCGGCAAGGGACTTTTCTTCCTTGATCTCATTCAGGAGGGAAACCTCGGTCTGATGAAGGCGGTTTCCAAATTCGATTATACGAAGGGATATAAATTTTCAACCTACGCCACATGGTGGATACGTCAGGCAATAACCCGCGCAATCGCCGATCAGGCGCGCACGATAAGAATTCCCGTGCATATGGTTGAAACTATACACAAATACACAAAGCGTTCGAGAGAGATGAGCCAGGAGCTCGGCAGAGACGCAACTCCCGAGGAAATAGCAAAGGATCTGAACGTCAGTCCGGAAAAAATCCGCGAGATAATCAAGGTTGCGCAGGATCCCATTTCCCTTGAAACACCCGTCGGCGAGGAAGAGGACAGCCACATAGGCGATTTTATAGAGGATCAGGATTCTCCGGCTCCGGCAGACGCCGCATCGTATGCGCTGCTCCGCGAGCAGCTCTGCGAGGTGCTTCACACGCTGACGCCGAGAGAGGAACACGTTCTCAAGCTGCGCTTCGGTCTTGAAGACGGAAGAGCGAGAACGCTTGAGGAGGTCGGGCAGAAATTCAATATAACGAGGGAGAGAATCCGCCAGATTGAGGCGAAGGCTCTGCGCAAGCTCCGTCACCCCAGCCGTTCAAAGAAGCTCAGAGACTATCTCGACTGATAAATCTTTATTTGCACAATATACAACATTCTGCCGCGCACTTTGAACTTTGTGCACATCACAGTTGTGCATAAAGCAAAGGACGCGGCGGATTTTTTGTGAATAATGACAAGAACATCGGTGCGGCTGGCAGAGAAACAGTCGGGCTGTCGGGAGCTTATATCAAATTATCACTTGACACAAGGGCTATTTTGTAGTAGTATTATTGTATATTATTATAGCTTTGCGTATCGTTTTTCGCAAATCAAAAGTTAGCAAGAAATTTTTTTCCGGAGGAAACTTTCCATGTCAAAGAAAATTTTAAGTCTGATACTTGCCGCCGTCATGCTTTTCGGCGCGCTTGCAATGACGGGCTGCTCTCTTTTTGAGAAAAAAGAGCCGACCGCATCGGACGACCGTCTGCCCACTACGCTCAACCTTCTGGGAGTGACCGAGGCGTCGACGACGCCGGAGGCTGTTGCCGCGGTTGAAGAGCAGATAAACAAGATACTTGTTGCAAAGTATGAAACGAAGATAAAACTCACTCTCGTGACCGAGGATGAATACTATAAGCTCATCGACGGGAGAATAGCGGAGAAGCGTCACCTTGACAATCTTGACAAGGCGGTCGCGCAGTACAACAAGTACATGCAGAAGCTTGCCGACGAGCAGGCAAGACTTGCGGCGACAATCGGCAAGAAGTCAAACAGCAAATGGAAGAAAAAGAACGTGACAATCCCCGCCGAAACGGTTTCCACAAGGTTGAAATACACAGCGGAACAGACCACAGTTGACGAGGGCGGCATTATCTCCATAGTTTATCCCGATCCCGAATCGCCCATCGATATAGTGATGATTTCCGGAAAGGAAATGTATGATTACTTCGATAAGAATTCCGTAATCGCTTCCATTTCCGCTTACCTCAAGGACGAGAGCTATCAGAAGCTCAATCAGTATATTTACCCCACGTATTTCTCCCAGATTTCCGCAATGACGGGAGACGTGAAGGCGGTTCCTTCAAACAATCTTCTTGCTGAATACACATATATCGTTGTCAAAAAAGACCTTGCAGACAGATATAATTTCAATATGGAAAACGTAAGCAATTATTCGGATCTCGCGGGCTTCCTTGCCTCTGTCAAGAAAAACGAAAGCATAAAGCCCATGAAGGACGTTCCCGACGCGCTCGGAATTTTCTATCCGTTCGGTAAAGACGTTGCAATCGCGACTTATGCGGATCCGATATACGGATACAACGTCGAGGAAAACAAGAAATTCACGATAAGCAACCTCTTTGATATTCCGCAGTACACGGATCACCTCAGACTCATGTCGGAATACAAGAGCCTCGGATATTTTGAAGGCGACGGCGATTCTTTTGCCGCGGCGGCAATAGTCGGCGATGCCTCCGTTGAAAAGACCTATGGCGACGATTACTACGTAAAGGTTGTTCAGAATCCGTTTGTCACGGAGACCGATATATTTGACGGAATGATGGCTGTGAGCGCGTACACATCGGACGAAAAGCGTTCTCTTGAGGTCATTCAGGCGTTCAGCACGACTCCCGAACTCAAGAATCTTCTTCAGTACGGCATAAAGAACGTTAACTATTCCGTAAACGAAGACGGGCTCACAATAAAACGTCTCAACAGCGATTATATGATGAAAACCTCGCTCACGGGCAACGTTTACATGGGCTATCCCGACGAAAATCAGTACGGAGACCAGTGGAAATATTATAAGGTTACAAACCTTTCCTCGATTCTTTCTCCGTTCCTTGTGTACTACATGAACGACAACACCGTCGACGGCGAGATGAACAACATTCTCAAACGCGTCGCGCTTGAAGAGGCGTTCGGCAACGTCGGCACAACGTACGATTGGTATCTCGAAAACGAAAACAAGGCGTCCGGCGCGAACAAATTCCTCGAACTCAAACGCTACTATAAGGATTACCTGAAGGAATGTCTCCGTGCGGACGGCGTTACGGAAGCGAACCTCAATGCGGCAATCGAAGGAAACCATATAAGAAACAGCGATTGGTTCATCGGAAAGCTTGTTGATAAGTTTGTCGGCGAAAAGTATGCGGACATTGTCACAAGCGCGGGCGTGGACGCACTTGTCCAAAAAAAGCTCTCCGATATAATCGGCGTAAGCTACACGAAGGTATCAACCGGAAACTCCTTTGAAAAATACAGAAACGACGCGGCGCAGTATTATACAAACATCAAGTATCTGCGTATAATGGCGGATATGCTTCTCTTCACAGAGATGGACGAAGCCGAAAAGGCAAGATACAATGATATGTCCGATACGGAATTCGAGAAGGCACTTCTTGCGTTTGTTACTGAAAACTATATCAAAAAGAACGACCTCACTGATGAGAAATATTCGGAGCTTGTAAAAACGTATATCTGCTCTCTCATGACCTTCTCCGATGACCTCGGCAACACATATTCCGTTGCATGGGACGATATTGCCGAAACGCTCAAAAAGGCAGAGCCTTTTGTAAAGGCTTCCGAAAAGATGAAGGAAGTGTATGCGGATATTCTTGCCGAGAACAGATACAACACGGAAAGCGCAAGCGCAACGCCGGCGGCTGTCGTGACGAAGATACACGAGCTGCTCTATATGCAGTATCTTGCCGATAACGGCGTTTCGATGGCTGAATTTCAGAACAGCATTTATGATGAAATCTTCGCTCCCTACGGTCTCACGAAAACGACGGCAGACGAGCTGCGCAAAAAGGATAAGACGACGTACGATTCCTATATTTCAAAGATCAAATCCAAATACAAATCCGCTATAAGAGACGTTTACTCTGCGGAAAAGTACAAGGAGAAGGGAGCAATGGCGCTCACGGCTTCCGAAATACTGGCGGTTGTTGTTGACTATATCATAGAAGAAAAGACGCAGATTTATCACACAATGTGTCATGCGGCGAATATAAGCTACAACGAATTCAGAACGACAAGAGCCCACATGGCGGACTATATCAAATATGTAAACATGATGAAGACGAAGAACACATACACTCTTTCAACTGTTTACACGAAGAACGAAATAAATTCCCTTAAATACAACGAGATTCAGGATACGGTATATAAGGCGATTTATGATGTCGGTTATTATACCAACGAGATGGTGAAGCTTGTCGGCTCTTCGCTTGCGGAATATACGAGCGCAAAGTCAAGCGCAAGCAAATATATTGCGTCCATCGGCAAGCTCATTGATTACTATAAGGACCAGATAATCGCCCTCGGCTATGATATAGACGATTTCAGAAACATGGATCCCGACGTTATCGAAAATATCGTATATGAGATTGCGACAAAGGAATGTTCTGCGGGCAAAATCACTCTTGAAACATACATGCAGGATATTTCAAAGAAATATGTTGACGGACTTGCAACCGCGGATAACATTGAGGAGTACTGCAAGGAGGCTTCAAAGGCGCTCCACGGCGACGCCCTCTTCGACGCTATCCCGAAGGAACTTGACAGGGCAAAGGAAGCCGCTCTTGCGGAAGAAACAAAATAATCGGAAAAGCTCAGAAAAGAGCCGACCTTTTGCGGTCGGCTCTTTTTGTTTTCCGGAAATATACGGCGATGCTTGCGGAGCGGAGCGAGAAAGGGCTTTGTCCTCCTCCGCGACGATCTCTCCGGCGGAATATTTTTTGCGTGCGGCTAATATAAATTTATCACACGGAATATTTTCGGAGGGGCTTACGGAAGAAAGACTGGAAAAGGTGATACGATATCTGCCGCGGGAAAAAGCGGAGGCTGTTGCGTCGTTCTGCGCCGCAAGGCCTGACGGCGGAAAAGACGTTACCGAAATAAGGCTCCGCGCGGGTGCGCCGCTTTCGCTCACCGTGGGAATGAAAAACGTTATCCTGCCGCAGTCGGCGGTGTCCGTATCGACCGAAAGGGAGCTGGGAGAAACGCTCGGCAGACTCTGCGAGGACTCCGTCCATACATACGGCGAAACGATAAAAGAGGGCTATGTGACGCTGTCCGGCGGATACAGGATAGGCGTTTGCGGAAGCGCGAGAAGCGAGGGGGAAAGGGTGAAGGGAGTTTACCTGATAAGCTCGCTTTGCATAAGAATTCCGCATGCGATAACGGGCGTATGCAACGAGCTTCTCCGCGAGATCAAAACCGGAGAGGGACTTGTCTCCGCCTTGATTTATTCGCCGCCGGGAGAGGGAAAAACAACGCTTCTCCGTGACGCCGCAAGACGTCTTTCAAGCGGCGCGGACGCGGTGAGAGTGTGCATTATAGATACGCGCGGCGAGATATACCTTCCGGAGCTTTTTTCGGACTGTATTGCGGACGTTATGTGCGGATATCCGCGGGCAAAGGGAATGGAAATTGCGGCGAGAACGATGTCTGCGCAGCTTATCGTCTGTGACGAGATAGGCACGGCGGATGAGGCTGACGCCATAATCTCCGTTTCAAACACGGGAATTCCGCTTCTCGCGTCTGCGCACGGAAGCTCCTTTGACGACATCATGCGTCGTCCGCCGCTCAAAAAGCTCGCGGATGCGGGCGTTTTCCGCAAATATATCGGGATAAGGCGGAATGGCGGAGGATATGCGCTCTCTGTCGACGCTATATGAGAATAATCGGTGCCGTGCTTGTGTTTTTTGCCGCTTTTTCCTGCGGACTCTTTGCCGGAAAATACGAGCAGAAAAGAATAGACGAGGCGGAAGCCTTCCTTTCGCTTTTTGAATATATAAAAAATCAGGTGGGTTATTTTCTGACGCCGACAAAGCTGATATACCGCGGCTTTGAAAACGTGACGCTCTCCGACGTCGGCTTTCTTGAAAAACTGCGTTCTCACGAAAACGACGAGATATATTTTGACGTATGGGGCGAGGCTTTCCGCGCGTGCGAGGACGCGCTTCATCTTTCTGCGGAGGAGAAGAAAATAATTCTCGGTTTCGGAGAATGTATCGGAAAAAGCGACGGAAATATGCAGATAAGCCGCTTTGATTATTACATCGGGCTTTTGACGTCGGAGCTGGAAAATGCAAGGACGGTTGTTGCAAAAAACAAAAAGGTTTACAGAACGATAGGCTTTGCCGTCGGTGCGATGGCTGCCATACTGCTTATTTGAGGGTGATGAAATGGAAACTGCGCTTATTCTTAAGGTCGCCGGAATAGGAATTCTTGTTGCCGTATCGAGCATGGTGCTCAGCAAATCCGGACGAGACGAGCAGGCAATGCTTGTTTCACTTGCGGGGGTTGTCATAGTGCTTTTGATAATAGTCGGCGAAATAGGAGGGCTTTTCGATACGGTGAAAAGTATTTTCGGATTGTGAATATCATAAGGCTGTGCGGCGTTGCGATAATTTCCGTCGTCGCGGCGGTGCTTGTAAAAAGGGTCAAGGCGGATTTCGGGGCGTTCGTTTCAATTATTGCGGCTGTTGTCATTTTCGGGGCGGCGGTGTCCGCCGTCGCGCCTCTGACTTCGTATGTAAGCGAGCTTGCCGAGACGTCGGGCTTCGGAATATATGCCGAAACTATAATCAAATCGCTTGCGGTGACGCTGCTTGCGCAGACGACGGGTGATATTTGCCGCGATTGCGGCGAAAATGCCGTTGCGGGAAAGATAGAATTCGCCGCAAAGTGCGCGATAATGCTTTTGAGTCTGCCGGTGATAAAAAATATACTTTCTCTTTCGGAGGCGGTGCTTGAAAAGTGAAAAAGACGGCTTGCGCGGCGATTGTGCTTGCGCTTATTCTGCTTTTTTCCGTCACGGCGGCGGGAGCAGAGGCGGACGACGTGCTTTCCGCCATACCCGACGGGCTGAAAGAATATCTGCCCGATATTCCGAAAGAGGCGACGCCGTCCGAAATTGCGTCGTCGTTCAATGCGGGATGGCTTTTCAGAACGGTTATTGCGATTCTTTCAAGCGTTGCCCCGAACGCATTTTCATCCGTTCTGACGGTTCTCGGAATACTCATAGTTGCGGCGGTGCTTGCGACCGTGCGCGACAGTATTTCCGGCGAAGCCGTAAAAAACGTGCTGACTTATGTCTGCTCGCTCTGTATATGCGGCGCGGCATACGGGCTTATCGGATCGCTGATGAGTATGGTATCGGAATTTACGCTGCGGATGGGGGAATTTCTGCGGTACGTTATGCCGACGCTCGGCGTGCTTATGGCAAGCGAGGGCGCGGTGACTATGTCCGGCGTCGGGTGCGCCGTTGTTTACGGCGCCGTCGCGTTGCTGGAAAAGATAACGGAGGGCTTTGTTTTCCCCATGATAAAAGTATGCTTTTGCATATCCGTCGGTGCGGTGGCGCTTGGAAACGACAGTCTTTCCGGCATAGCGCAGACGGTGAAAAGAATTGTCACAAGCGTTATGGCACTTGTTATGATAGCTTTTTCGTGCGTGCTGACGTTTCAGAGTATAGTTGCGAAAAGCGCGGACTCCGTGCTTTTCAAGGGGGTAAAATTTGCAATTGCGAACATAATTCCCGTTGTCGGAAGTGCCATCGGCGACGCTCTGACAACGGTGAAGGGCAGTATTGCGGTTATAAAATCGGCTGTCGGAACGGTCGGAGCGATAGCGGTGCTTCTGATATTTCTTTTTCCGTTTTGCACGCTCTGGGCAAACAAGGTGGCTTTTGAACTGCTTTCATCCGCCGCGGGACTTCTGGGGCTTTCACGCGAGGGAAGATTCCTTTCGGAAATGTCGTCGGTTACAGGCCTTATGATGGCGGTAATAAGCTCGTCGACGATATTTTTCGTTGTGGCGATGGCGGTATTCGCGTCGGCGGGGGCGGGCTGATATGGAAAAGCTGAGCGGATTTGTGCTTTCGGTCATGACGGTATGCGTAATTTCGGGGGTCGCAACCGGACTTTCTCCGGAGGGCGCGATGAAAAGGTATATAAAATATATAGTTTCGCTTTGTGTGCTGGCGGCGATAATGACGCCTGTAATATGTGTTTTTTCGTCATTGCCGTCATACGGAGAAGCAATTCCGGAGCTTTTCGGCGGGGGCGAAGCCGCAAGGGATGACGCCGAGGAAAAGATTATCGAAACACAGAAAAAGGCGGTTGAGCAGTCGATTAAAAACGTCATTTCCGAAAGATTCGGCATTGATTCCGGCAGTATCACCGTTGAAATAACGATAGACGCGACAAATAAATCGGCTATTGAAATACGCGGGATAAATATTACCGTCGGGGCAAAATGCCGCGTGGAGGAGATACGCGCTTATATAGATGAAATGTTTTACGGTACGGCAAGGGTTACCGTTACGGAGGCTTTTGATGGGTGAGCTGAAAATGAAGAAAATGTTTTCCGGTGCGGACGGGAAAAAGCTGGTGTTGCTTGTTGTTGTCGGTGTTTTGGGAATTGCGCTTATGCTTTTGGGGTCGTTTTCGGGAAAGAAAAAGAGCGAAACGCAGAATTTGTCGAGTATATCCGATGAAACCGAGGCATATATTTCCGAGGTTGAGAATAAGATTAGAAACATAACGGAGCAGATAACGGGATCGAAAAAGACCTGTGTTGCGGTGACGGTGAAGTCCGGCATTGAGTTTGTTTACGCATACGACGAAAAGACGGCGTCCGGTTCGGAGAGTAAAAGCTATGTAACCGTCAAAAACAGCAGCGGCGACGGAGCACCGGTGCTTGTCAGACGGATATATCCGGAGATTGTCGGCGTTTCGGTCGTTTGCGAGGGCGGCGACAGAGGGGAAATGCAGTCAAAGCTGATAAACGCCATATCCACCGCGCTCGGAATTTCAAGTCACCGTATCTGCATAGTGGGAACAAAATAATTATTTACAGGAGATAGTATTATGAGAAACGCAGAAAGAATGGCACTCAGAATGGGTCAGGCGGAGCAGATTGCGGGAGACGGAACGCTTGAGCTTCCGGAAAGCGAAGAAAAGTCGTTCAAATTCAAAAGCATTTTCACTGCCGACGGAGCAAAAAAAGGGCTGAAGAAGATAGGACTCAAAAATATAGTCGTTGCGCTTGCAATCGTGCTTATCGGCGCGGCGGTTTACGTCAACTGGCAGCTTTTCGGCGGCTCAAAGGTGCAAAATCCGGATAAAGACCCGAACGCAGAGCAGGCGGGAAGCGTCAATCCCGATGCGGAGCAGGGCGGCAAAACCGAGGACTTTTTCGCTTCCGCAGAGGTTTCCAGAAAGCAGGCGAGGGACGAGGCAATCGAGGTGCTTCAGGGTGTTGTTGATGA
Organism: Eubacteriales bacterium; assembly: GCA_018383975.1. GTDB lineage: Bacteria > Bacillota > Clostridia > Oscillospirales > CAG-272 > CAG-841. The sequence continues at coordinate 26,669 of JAHAZT010000037.1, forward strand.
CAAAGGCTCTCTCGACGCGGCAAAGGAGCAGGCTCTCAAGGACATCAGTGCGATGGCGGCAAACATAGCGCTTGAAGCAAACATTGAGTCACTCATAAAGGCGAAAGGCTTTGAGGAATGTGTCACCGTTCTCAACGGCGACAAGGCGACTGTTGTTGTAAAGAGCGAGGGACTCAAGCCGAATCAGCTTTCGCAGATACTTGAAATCGTTTATCTTCAGGCGGGCGTCCTCCCGGCAAACGTTACGATAACAGAGAAATAAGTTTGCTTGTTCAATCAAAAAAGCACGCCGCGGCGTGCTTTTTGTGTGCAATGAGTGATGATGTTTATGTTGAAATTTGTTATTCAATTATAAAAAGAAGTTGTCGCTGATATTCTGAAGATTTCTTATTGTATTCGTTAAGACTGGATTGAACGCTCATATATGAACCATGTGGGGAATCCAGCCAATCATACATTTCCAATACCATTATGTAATAATCTTTAAAAATGCTGTAAGCCTCTGACTTGCCTTCAATCTTTTTGATTGAGGTCTTCACATTATCTATAATATCAACACTGCTGGGAATTTTTTTATCGATTGCATATTTTGCAATTAAAATAGAAACATCGGTATCGCTTATATAAGTCGAGAAAGCCAAATCGTCGTTAACGATATTTTCAAAGTTTAAAGTAGGAGGCAAAACTGTCGGCAGCACCTTGCGCCCGGCTTCTTTCATTTCTATCTGAGAGATCCCCAAATGTTTTGCAAGATTCTTCCAGTATTCTTTGTAAAATCGACTGCTGCCATATCCGTTTTCAATTGAAAAGTTCCATGCACGGAGTATAAATTGCATTTTGTCATATGCTGTTGCGTACAATTCGTTTATTGAGTCGTAGAGTTGCTTTTCAATCGCGGAAATTGACTCGGTTGTGCATGAAGAAAGCAAAATTGCAAAAGCTAATACAATTGCCAATAATGATAATTTTCGCATAACATAAGTTCCTTCCTTTCAATTTTTTAAGCAAAATGAGCACTTTTTTGCAAGCGGTCTTTCTTTGGACGGATATGCCATGGCTTCTTCTAGTGTGTCGAAATAGACTTTGTATTCATCACGCATGCTTTCTATTTTGCATCTTCCGTCTGTTGAATTTGCCAAGTGAATCTTTTTGGAATTAGTATTTACTAGATAATTCTTATGATTTTGTGGTTTGTCCATAGGTTGCCCTCCGTGTCATTATTATTCCAATTTGGAATTATATATATTGTAATTCCGATTCGGAATTTTGTCAAGCTGTTTTTGAAATATAATTCAGAAAAGATTGCAGGGGAAAATAATATGAAAACACGAAAAAAAGCTTATGGGAGCGCTAATATGGTCGGTAAAAAAATCGAATATTTGCGTAAAAAGCGAGGGATAAAACAAAAGGATTTTATAGAAAGAATTCAGGTGATGGGGTGTGATATGAATCCTACCAGCTACTCAAAACTCGAAGGACAGTTAAGGAGTGCAACTGATATGGAGATTTATGTTATTTCGAAAATTTTGAACGTGAGCATAGAAGACTTATTTGATATAGAAAATGGTTAAACTACTAAGTTTGAAATAGTTGGGATTCGAATTCTCGCGTCTCGACGACGCTCGGCCAGGCTCGGCTCTGACGTGCCAAAGGGCACGTCATTCACTACCGAGCCCGTTCGAATCCGCTTGTCAAAAGGAAAAGGGGGATTCGAATTCTCGCGTCTCGACGACGCTCGGTCAGGCTCGGCTCTGACAGTCTCGCTGCGGCTCGGTCACACTCGGGTTCTGACAGCCGTCTAAGGCTGTCATTCATTGCCCTCGTGCCGCTTCGCTACGTCAAAGGCTGTCATTCACTACCGAGCCAGTTCGAATCCGCTTGTCAAAAGGAAAAGGGGGATTCGAATTCTCGCAGCTCGACGCCGCTCGGTCAGGCTCGGCTCTGACAGCCATCCAAGGCTGTCATTCACTACCGAGCCCGTTCGAATCCCCTGTGCCAAAAGGAAAAGAGCGCTTTCAGCGCTCTTTTCCTTTTGGCCTGCCCTGGGGGATTCGAACCCCCAACCGTCAGAATCGGAATCTGATACTCTATCCAATTGCGCTAAGGGCAGATATTAAATCCCTTGCGGGATTCAGTCATTTTTTGAAAGATCTATGAGCCTTTCGGCGTTTTTATAAAACAGCTTTTCCTTCTGTTCTGCGGAAAGTCCCAGTTTATCTATAAACGCCATTGTGTCCGCGGGGGTTTCCCAAGGGGAATCTGTTGCGAACATTATTCTGTTGTTATCAAATGCGGAGAAGACCTTTCTTGCTCCTTCAACGTCGCCGACGTGCGAAGAATACGCCGTGTCTATCCAGATGTTCTTCTTTGACAGAAGCTCTGCCGACTTTTCATACATAAAATTAGCTCCGAAATGCGCGCAGACAAGTCGCAGAGAAGGGAACTTGTCGCAAACGGAGGCAATCATTTCCGGCGTTGCGTGAACGTGGTCGAGCGAGACAAAATCAAGCCCCGCATGAATGATGACGGTCAGGTCGTATTCCGCACATGCGGAAAGAACCTCCGAAAATGCGTCGTCCGCAAAGTCGTGACTCATAAAATCGGGATGAAGTTTTATGCCGTAAAGTCCCGATTCTTTTATCTGCTTTGCGGCGGATTTTTTATCGGGGCAGTCGGGATTTATTGATCCGAACGAAATAATTCTTCCTTTATAATTATTTATGGCGGCGGCAAATTTATTGACGTTTTCCTGCTGGTGGGGATTTGTTGCAATGTTGAGCACGAAGCTCTTGTCAACGCCGTATTCATCCATGGACGAAATCAGTCCGGAAAGGGTGCCGTCCGTATGCGCAAGCTGCTTGCTTTCGCCGGAAAGAACGTTTATTGCCTTCGGTGCAAGCGCGTCGGGAAAGCAATGTGTGTGCGTGTCGATAAGCATTATTTGCCCATCGCCTCCTCAATTGCCTTTGCGAGCTGATCGGGACACGACGTGCCTCTGCCGCCGCAGTCCGTTCCCTTGAGAAGCGCGACAACCTCGTCTGCTTTTCTGCCGACGACAAGCTTTGATACGCCCTGCGTGTTTCCGTTGCAACCGCCCGTGAATTTTACGTTGCGGACGATACCGTCCTCAATTTCAACGTGTATCATGCGGGAGCATGTGCCGTGCGTTTTATAATCAACAGTATTTGTCATATAAAAACCTTCTTTTTCAATTTTAATTCCAATAAATTATACCATATAGGAGGTGAAAGTCCACACTATTTTTGAAAAAAGAATTGATTTGTGCAAAATGCATAAAAAACTTTTAAAAAATTCTCCAAAATTCTGCTAAAAATTTTTTAGCAAATTTTCGAAAAAGTATTGCAAAAAATGACCGTATAATGTAGAATTAAAAAGCTTGATGTGCGATGAAGCGGGAGGTTGCCGTGATTTCACGGGTAATTTCCGCAGAGTATGTCCGACATTGAACCGGGCGAGAGCTTTTTTGGAATCTCTTTTGATGTTTTGGATATTGCGCCGCGTGCGGCGTCAATCCGATGAAAAACACAAGTGCCGCCGGAAAATTTTCCGGTTTTTATTAAGAGGGCGTGGAAACGCCCGGCAGAGTGTTCCGTAAAGCTGAGACGCGGACGGCGAAAGCCGAAAACGTCGCCGCCTACTTAAAAATCTTAAACAGGAGGCAAAGAAAACAGTGGCAACAAGCGAAAAAATCCGAATCAGACTCAAAAGCTACGATCACACTCTGATCGACGCCGCAGCGAAGAAGATCGTTGAGACCGCAAAGAGAAACGGCTCTGAAGTTTCCGGTCCCATTCCGCTCCCCACGGAGAAGGAAGTCGTCACAATCCTGCGCGCAGTCCACAAGTATAAGGACAGCAGAGAGCAGTTCGAAATCAGAACCCACAAGAGACTTATCGACGTAATCAAGCCGTCGCAGAAGACAATTGAAGCTCTTACGGGTCTTGAACTTCCGGCCGGCGTTGAAATTGAAATAAAGCTCTGAACCACAAAACAAGGCTGAAACAATTTCATTTGGCATAAATGCGGGAACAATCTTCCTTATATATTATATGCCGCGGTCACGTTGACCCGCTCAACTTGCGTGATGGTCAACCAATAACCAAAACAGGAGGAAAAAACAATGAAAAAAGGTATCATCGGTAAGAAAATCGGCATGACGCAGATTTTCGACGAGGCCGGAAATGTGGTTCCGGTCACGGTAATCGAGGCAGGTCCCTGCGTTGTCGTTCAGAAGAAGACAACCGAAACCGACGGCTATGACAGCGTTCAGCTCGGTTTTGAGGACATTGCCGACAAAAAGCTCACAAAGCCTGTTGCAGGTCATTTTGCAAAAGCAGGCGTTGCGGCTAAGAGACATCTCAAGGAATTCCGCCTTGATGACGCAAAGACAATGAACGTAGGCGACGTCGTTGCAGCCGATACGTTCGCAGCAGGCGACAGAGTTGATGTCACGGGCATCACAAAGGGTCACGGCTATTCCGGCGTTATAAAGAGATGGAACTGCCACAAGCTCAGAATGACGCACGGCGTAGGCCCTGTTCACCGTCAACCCGGTTCCATGGGCGCTAACTCATCTCCGTCGCGTATATTCAAAAACAAAAAGATGGCGGGTCAGTACGGTAACGAACAGGTTACGGTACAGAACCTTAACGTAGTACGTGTTGACGCAGAAAAGAACCTCATCGCAGTCAAGGGTGCAATCCCCGGCGCGAAGGGCGGAATCGTATTTATCCGCAACACGGTTAAAGGCTGAGAAGGAGGAACGACACAATGGCTGAAATGAAAGTTTTGGACATGTCCGGTGCTCAGGTTGGCACGATTGACCTCTGCGACGCTATATTCGCAGTTGAAGTCAACGAGGCTATCCTTCACGCAGCGGTCAGAATGTACCTTCTCAATCAAAGACAAGGTACACAGTCTGCTCTTACAAGAACAGAGGTTTCCGGCGGCGGTAAGAAACCGTGGCGCCAGAAGGGCACAGGCAGAGCGAGACAGGGCAGCACACGCGCTCCCCAGTGGACGCACGGCGGCGTTGCATTTGCTCCGAAGCCCAGATCCTATCGCACGACAATGAACAGGAAGACAAGACAGCTCGCTATGAAGAGCGCACTCTCTTCCAAGGTTGCCGGCGGCGAATTCGTTTGTGTGGACGCTATCACGGCAAGCGAATACAAAACAAAGACAATGGTGAATATGCTCAAGGCTATCGGCGCAGAAGGAAAGGCACTCGTTGTTCTCTCCGAAAAGAATGATATGGTTGTCCGCAGCCTTGCAAACATTCCCGGCGTTAAGACAGCGTATGCGAACACAATCAATGTGTACGACATTCTTAACTGTGACAAGCTCGTCATGGCTAAGGGCGCGGTCGAACAGATCACGGAGGTGTATGCATAATGAAAACGGCTCATGATATCATAATCAGACCGATTATTTCGGAAGCAAGCCTTGACGGAACGAAGATAAAGAAGTATACCTTCGAGGTTCTTCGCACGGCGACGAAGCCCGAAATCGCAAGCGCGGTTGAAGCGGTTTTCGACGGTGTAAAGGTTGAATCCGTAAACACGGTCAGCGTAAAGAGCAAACCGAAGTCACTCGGCGGTCGTAAGCCCGGTGCAACAAGAACATGGAAGAAAGCCATCGTTACCCTTACAAAGGATTCCAAGACGATCGCCTTCTTCGACGGAATGATTTAATGAGGAGGAGCAGCGAATATGGCAACAGTAAAATATAATCCTACGACTCCCGGCAGAAGAGGAATGACAGTTCCGGATTTTGCGGAAATCACGAAGTTCTCTCCCGAAAAGAGCCTTCTTGCGGTTAAGAAAAAACACGCCGGCAGAAACAGCTACGGCAAGATCACAGTCCGTCATCACGGCGGCGGCAACAAGCAGAAGTACAGAATAGTCGACTTCAAGCGCGATTATTTTGAAGGCGCGGCAAAGGTTATCGGTATCGAATACGACCCCAACCGCACAGCTTACATCGCCCTCATTCAGTATGAAAACGGCGAAAAGAAGTATATCATCGCTCCCGTAGGTATTAAAGACGGCGATATGATATATTCCGGAGCGGAAGCCGACATCAAGCCCGGCAACACGCTTCCGATAGAAAAGATCCCCGTAGGTACTTTTATCTACAACATTGAGCTTTACGCAGGCAAGGGCGGTCAGCTCGTTCGCAGCGCGGGAAGCGCGGCTCAGCTCATGGCGAAAGAAAACGGCATGGCTCAGGTCAGACTTCCTTCCGGCGAAGTGAGACTTATCCGTCTTGATTGCAAGGCGACAATCGGTCAGGTTTCCAACATCGACCATGAGAACGTCAAGATCGGTAAAGCGGGTAAGACACGTCACAGAGGCGTCCGTCCTACGGTACGCGGTTCTGTCATGAACCCCTGCGATCACCCTCACGGCGGTGGTGAAGGTAAGTCACCTATCGGTCGTCCCACTCCCGTTACTCCTTGGGGCAAGCCCACAATGGGTTATAAGACGAGAGATAAGAAGGCAAGAACCGAAAAGTTCATTGTAAAACACAGAAACGGTAAATAAGGAGGCATAAGAAATGAGCAGAAGCTTGAAAAAAGGACCTTTCGTTGAAGAAAAGCTTTATTCCAGAGTTGAAGCCATGAATAAAGCCGGAGAGAAAAAGGTCGTCAAAACCTGGTCGCGTGCTTCCGTTATCTTCCCTGAATTCGTTGGACACACAATCGCTGTTCACGACGGAAGAAAACACGTTCCGGTTTATGTGACGGAGGACATGGTCGGACATCGCCTCGGCGAGTTCGCTCCCACACGTACCTTCCGCGGACATTCCGGTTCAAAAACATCAAACACCTAATGTACCGAGCTAAGGAGGAATAATTTATCATGGAAGCAAGAGCATATCTTAAGTATGCCAGAATTTCCCCGCGCAAAGTACAGATCGTGCTTGACCTTATCAGAGGTAAGGATGCGGGAACCGCAATGGCAATACTCAAAAACACTCCCAAGTCGGCAAGCGAATACCTTATAAAGCTGCTTAAGAGCGCAGTTGCAAATGCTGAAAATAATTTCGGCATGGACGCAAGCAAGCTTTATGTATCCGAATGCTTCGTTTGCCCCGGCCCCACGCTCAAGAGACTTCTTCCGCGTGCTAAGGGCAGCGCAGACAGACTCCTCAAGAGATCGTCTCACGTTACGATCGCTTTGAAGGAAAGAGCTTAAGAGAGGGAGGACGAAAAATGGGTCAGAAAGTTAATCCGCACGGTCTCCGTGTCGGTGTAATCAAGGATTGGGACTCGAGATGGTTCGCAGATGACAAAACATTCGGCGATACACTCGTTTCCGACTACAAACTGAGAAAGTATCTCAAAGAGAAGCTTTACTCCGCAGGTGTTCCGAAGATCGAAATCGAACGTACACCCCAGAACGTAAAGGTTCTCATCCACTGCGCTAAACCCGGTGTTGTTATCGGTCGCGGCGGTGCTGAAATCGAAAAGCTCCGCGCTGAGATCGAAAAACTCGTAGGCAAGCCTGCGCTTGTAAACGTTGCGGAGGTCAAAGCTCCCGACCTTGACGCTCAGCTTGTTGCAGAGAGCATCGCGGCACAGCTCGAAAAGAGAATTGCGTTCCGCCGCGCCATGAAACAGGCTATCGGCAGAACGATGAGACTCGGTGCAAAGGGAATCAAGATTTCCTGCGGCGGTCGTCATAACGGCGCTGAAATTGCAAGAACCGAGCATTACCACGAAGGTACGATTCCGCTTCAGACGATTCGTGCTGACATTGACTACGGTTTTGCAGAAGCAAACACAACCTACGGCAAGATAGGCATTAAGTGCTGGATCTACAAGGGCGAAATCCTTGCAGACAAGATGGCTAAGGGTTATGTTCCTTCGGACAGACCCCGCGATGGCAGAAGAAACGACAGAGGCGACCGCAAGGGCGGAGACCGCAGAAACGGCGACCGCAGACAGAACTTCGCGGGCAGCAATCGTGCTCCCAGACAGCAGCACAGAGACGGAGGCGATAAAAATGTTAATGCCTAAAAGAGTTAAATACAGACGTGTGCAGCGCGGACGTCTGAAGGGCAAGGCTACAAGAGGCAACACCGTAACATACGGAATGTTCGGTCTTGCGGCGCTTGAACCCGCTTGGATCACAAGCAACCAGATAGAAGCAGCCCGTATCGCTATGACGCGTTACATCAAGCGTGGCGGTCAGGTATGGATCAAAATCTTCCCGGATAAGCCGATCACGGAAAAGCCCGCCGAGACCCGAATGGGTTCCGGTAAAGGTTCTCCCGAATACTGGGTTGCAGTAGTTAAGCCGGGCAGAGTTATGTTTGAGATGGACGGCGTAAGCGAAGCGGACGCAAAGGAAGCTATGCGTCTTGCGGCAAACAAGCTCCCGATCAAATGTAAGTTTGTAAAGAAAGAAGAAGCAGAGGAGGAATAATACAGTGAAAGCAGCAGAACTTAAAACAATGACTTCCGCTGAACTCGACGCGAAGCTCAAAGAGCTTAAAGCTGAGCTGTTCAACCTTCGCTTCCAGCACGCGATAAACCAGCTTGACAATCCCCACAAGATTACGGAAACCAAGAGGGACATCGCGAGAGTTATGACAGTCCTTCGCGAGAAGAACGAACAGTAATCTGAGAGAGGAGAAATGTCATGAGTGAAGTAACAGAGAGAAATCTCAGAAAAACGAGAGTCGGCAAGGTCGTAAGTGACAAGATGGACAAAACGATCGTTGTTGCTATCGAAGACAACGTTAAGCACCCCAAGTATGGCAAGGTCGTCAAGAGAACGGTTAAGCTCAAAGCTCACGATGAGAACAACGAGTGCGCCATCGGCGACAAGGTCAGCGTAATGGAAACAAGACCCCTTTCTAAAGACAAGAGATGGCGTTTGGTTTCCATAATCGAAAAAGCAAAATAAAATTCACAGTGCAGGGCTGGAGCGACCGACGGTCGCAGCCTGTGAGATGTGAATGCTAAGGAGGAAAGCACAGTGATACAACAGCAATCGCTTATGAAAGTCGCCGACAATACCGGCGCAAAAGAACTTATGTGTATTCGTGTGCTCGGCGGTACCGGAAGAAGATATGCCGGTGTCGGAGATGTTGTGGTCGCAGCCGTTAAAAAGGCAGCTCCCGGCGGTCAGGTAAAGAAGGGCGAGGTCGTAAAGGCTGTTATCGTCCGTACCGTTAAGGGCATAAAACGCCCCGACGGTTCTACTCTCAGATTCGACGAGAACGCGGCAGTAATCATCAAAGATGACAAGACGCCGAGAGGCACACGTATATTTGGACCTGTGGCAAGAGAGCTCAGAGACAAGGATTATCTTAAAATTCTTTCTCTCGCACCCGAAGTACTTTAATGGAGGAATCTTAAAATGAAAATGCATATCAAAAAAGACGATACCGTTATTGTTATCTCCGGTGACGACAAGGGCGCAAAGGGCAAGGTCCTTGCGGTATCCCCCGAAGAGGGCAAGGTTATCGTTGAAAAAGTAAACGTACAGACAAAGCACGTAAAGGCAAGAAAGCAGAACGACCCCAGCGGCATTATGAAGGTCGAGGGCGCGATTTACGCAGACAAGGTTATGCTTTATTGCGACAAGTGCAAGGCAGGCCGCCGTGTAAAGACGCTCGTCGATACAAAGACGGACAAAAACGGCAAGACCAAAACAATCAAAACCCGCGTTTGTGCAAAATGCGGAAGCAAGTTTTAATGGAGGTAAGATGAAATGGCAGCAAGATTGAAAGATTTTTATAAAGCCGAAGTCGCTCCGGAACTTGCAAAGAAGTTTTCGTACAAAAGCCCTATGCAGATACCGAAATTTGATAAGATCGTTATCAATATGGGCTGCGGCGAAGGCAAAGACAACCCGAAGGTTAACGACCTTGCCATCGGATATCTTTCCGATATAACAGGTCAGAGAGCCGTACCCACATTCGCAAAGAAGTCGGTAGCAAACTTCAAGGTAAGAGCCGGAATGAAGATCGGCGCAAAGGTTACGCTCCGCGGTGACAGAATGTACGAATTTATGGACAGACTGTTCAACCTCGCGCTTCCTCGCGTTCGTGACTTCCGCGGTATCAATCCCAACGCTTTCGACGGCCGCGGCAACTACTCGCTCGGTCTTAAAGAACAGCTTATCTTCCCCGAAATCGAATACGACAAGGTAGAGAAGATAATGGGTATGGATATTACCTTTGTTACGACTGCAACAACAGACGAAGAAGCAAAGACGCTCCTCACTCTGATGGGCGCTCCCTTTGCTAAATAATGGGGGTAAGATAAATGGCAAGAACAGCATTAAAACTCAAACAGCAGAAGCCTCAGAAGTATTCTACAAGAGAATATACGAGATGCAAAATCTGCGGCAGACCTCACGCATATCTCCGTAAATACGGCATTTGCAGAATCTGCTTCCGTGAGCTTGCTTACAAGGGACAGATACCCGGCGTAAAGAAGTCAAGCTGGTAATAACACGGTAAACGCTCCATCTTGTCGGAAGGAAAGTGAAGAGCTTTAACCGCCGACACGCCGCCGGAAAAAATCCGGCAGGCAAGGCGAAGCGCACACACGCTTCGCGAAAACTTGCATTAAGGAGGAAAATAACAATGCAAATCTCAGACGTAATTGCCGATATGCTCACACGTATCAGAAATGCGAATGACGCAAAGCATGAAACGGTTGACGTTCCCGCTTCCAACATGAAGAAAGCTATCGCTGACATTCTTGTTGCAGAGGGTTACATCAGGAGCTATCAGATCATCGAAGACGGCAGACAGGGAATAATCAGAATTACTCTTAAATACGGCAAGGGTAAGACAAAGACGATTCAGGGACTCCGCAGAGTTTCCAAGCCCGGTCTTCGTATTTATTCAAACTGCGAAGACATGCCCAAGGTCCTCGGCGGACTCGGCATCGCCATCGTATCCACATCAAAGGGCATAATGACCGACAAAAAAGCTCGTGAGCTCGGCGTCGGCGGCGAAGTTATCGCTTTTGTCTGGTAATCGGAGGGAGGAGAGAATATGTCAAGAATCGGTAGAAAACATATCGCTGTTCCCGCAGGCGTTGAGGTTACAATCAACGGCGCGACGGTTACGGTAAAGGGACCCAAGGGTACTCTTTCGGAAACCTTCCACTCCGGAATTTCCGTCAAAAACGAAGGCGGCTTCATCATAGTTGAACGCCCCAACGATGATAAGGAATACAGAGCGCTTCACGGACTTACACGTACACTCATTGCCAACATGGTTGATGGTGTTACAAAAGGCTTCTCAAAGACACTTGAGATTGTCGGCGTAGGTTACAAGGCAGCTCTCGCAAACAAAACCCTTACTCTTTCGCTCGGTTATTCACATCCCATCATCTTCAAGGAAGAGAACGGGATCACATTTGAAGTACCGAACTCAAACGTAGTTATCGTTCACGGTATCGACAAGCAGGCTGTCGGGCAGATCGCCGCTCAGATCCGTGAAAAGAGACCGCCTGAACCGTACCTCGGCAAGGGTGTTAAGTATTCAGGCGAAAAGATTCGCCGTAAAGCCGGCAAGACCGGTAAGTAATGAAAGGAGCGGACGATCATGGTATCAAGAAAAGATAGCAATAAAGCTCGCTTGACTCGCCATAAGAGAGTCAGAGCGAAGATTTCAGGAACTCCCGAAAGACCGCGCCTTTGTGTTTACCGTTCTCTCGCAAACATCAGTGCTCAGATCATTGATGACGTAAACGGCGTAACACTCGTTTCGGCGTCCTCTCTCGAGAAGGATTTTGAAAACTACGGCGGCAACAAGGATGCCGCAAAGCTCGTCGGCAAGAAAATCGCCGAAAGAGCCCTTGAAAAAGGAATAAAGGATGTCGTATTTGACCGTGGCGGCTATGTTTACCACGGAAGAGTCGCATCACTTGCAGACGGAGCCCGCGAGGGCGGTCTCGCATTCTGATAGGAGGAATAACATGGCTAAAATAATCGATCCTGCAACTCTCGAACTTACAGAGAGAACAGTTGCTACAAACCGTGTTTCCAAAACCGTCAAGGGCGGCCGCATCGCTCGTCAGACTGCTATTATGGTGGTCGGTGACTACAACGGTCACGTTGGCTACGGTCTTGGAAAAGCAAGCGAATACCCCGAAGCAATCCGCAAGGGTATTGAAGACGCTAAGAAAAACATCATCGAAGTTTCCCTCAAGGGAACAACAATCCCCCATGAAGTTATCGGTTGCTACGGCGCAGCGCGCGTGCTTCTTAAGCCCGCTGCTCCCGGTACCGGAGTTCTTGCCGGCGGCACAGTCCGTGCGGTAGTCGAAATGGCGGGAATCAAGGATATCAGAGCTAAATGCCTGCGTTCCAGCAACCCCACAAACGTAGTTAAGGCTACATTTGAAGGTCTCCGCGCACTCCGCACAAGAGAACAGGTTGCAGCCGCTCGCGGACTCACAAGCGAAGATATCAAGGGCTGAGGAGGTAAATGAAGATGGAAAAAATCAAAATTACTCTCACAGGCAGCCTTATCGGTGCGAAGCCCAACCAAAAAGCAACGGCAAAGTCTCTCGGTCTGAATAAAATCGGTGACGTAACCGTTCAGAACAATGACGCTTCCGTTTTGGGTAAAGCAAGAGTACTCGCTCACCTTATCAAGGTGGAAAACGTTTAAGCATTGGCAAAAATCAATGTATCGAAAAAATTCCCGGTATAAGGAGGATAACCCAAATGAAGCTTAATGAACTCAGACCTGACGAAGGCTCTGTTACGCCCGCAAGGCGCAAGGGCAGAGGTCCCGGTTACGGCAACGCAAAAACTGCAGGCAAAGGACATAAAGGTCAGAATGCAAGATCCGGCGGCGGTGTTCGTCCGGGCTTTGAAGGCGGTCAGATCCCGCTTTACAGAAGACTTCCGAAGAG
>JAHAZT010000041.1 GCA_018383975.1 Eubacteriales bacterium
TCCTCCTTTTTGATATTGCACGCAGCCTCGCCGGAGATGAAATCCGGTATCGCCGCTTTTTTGTGTTCTCTGTCACGCCTTGCGTCATAAACGTTTACAAGATTGAGACGCAGGGCGTTTGTAACGACGCAGAAACTCGAAAGGCTCATCGCCGCCGCACCGATCATCGGGCTGAGCGCAAAGTCTATCGGAATCAGCACTCCCGCCGCTATCGGTATGCCGATGCAGTTATAGAAGAACGCCCAGAAAAGGTTTTCCTTGATATTCATAAGCGTTTTTCTCGAAAGCCTTATCGCCGCAGATACGTCGCAAAGCTCGTTTTTCATCAGAACTATATCCGCAGAATCTATCGCGACGTCCGTCCCCGCTCCGACAGCTATTCCGACGTCCGCCCTTGTCAGAGCCGGCGCATCGTTTATTCCGTCGCCGACCATAGCGACGTTGCCTTGCTCGGAGAGCCGCTTTATGACGGCTTCCTTTTCGTCGGGAAGCACGTCGCTTATTACGGCGTCAACCCCGACCTTCTTCGCAACAGCCGTCGCCGTGCGTTTGTTATCGCCCGTCAGCATAACGGTCACAATGCCCATTTTCTTCAGCTCGGCAATCGCCTTTGCGCTGTCGGGCTTTACGGTATCCGCAACGGCAATTATGCCGAGGGGTTTTCCGTCAAAGGCAAAATAGAGCGGTGTTTTCCCTTCCGATGAGAGCTCCTCGCCCTTGCCGAAAAGGTCGCCTGCGTCAATCCCGCTTTCCCGCATAAGCGCCGCATTTCCGCCGATAAGCGCTTTGCCGCCGACGTTGCCGCGGACTCCGTGTCCGGGAAGCGCGGAAAAGCCGTCAACCGTGTTGTAAGAAAGACCGTCCGCCTTTGCTCTTTCCGTTATCGCCTTTGCAAGCGGATGCTCGCTTTTTTCTTCCAGACTTGCCGCGGCGAGCAGAAGATCGCTTTCGCTTATGCCGCCTGCAGGGATTATATCCGTCACGCGGGGCTTGCCCTCCGTAACCGTTCCCGTTTTGTCAAAGGCTATATATGAAATTTTCCCCGCCGCTTCAAGAGAAGCCGCGGTCTTGAAAAGGATACCGTTCTTTGCGCCCTTGCCGCTTCCCGCCATTATCGCTACGGGCGTTGCAAGCCCCAGCGCACACGGACAGCTGATTACAAGCACGCTTATCGCCCTCGCAAGCGCAAAGGGTATTCCCTTGCCTGTTATCATCCATACTGTAAATGTGACAGCGGCTATGCCGATGACAGTCGGAACGAAAATTCCGGAAACCTTATCCGCGATTTTTGCGATCGGCGCCTTTGAAGCCGCCGCGTTTTCAACCATTTCTATTATCTGCGAAAGAGCTGTGTCATTTCCGACTCCCGTCGCCTCACAGCGGAGAAATCCGCTCTGATTTATCGTCGCCGCGCTGACCTTTGACCCCGCAATCTTGTCGACGGGCAGGCTCTCGCCTGTCAGCGCCGCCTCGTTTACCGCGCTTTCGCCCTCAAGCACTATACCGTCGCAGGGGATGCTCTCACCCGGACGAACGATAAATATATCTCCTTTGACCATATCATCCGCGGAGATAACGGTTTCCTTTCCGTCACGGATGACGGTTGCCGTTTTCGGCGAAAGCTCCATAAGCGATTTTATTGCGCTCGTCGTTTTGCCCTTGCTGTGGGCTTCAAGCATTTTACCAACGGTTATCAGCGTCAGAATCATCGCCGCAGACTCAAAATACATGCCGTGCAGAAGCGAATGGAGCGCTTCCGCGTCGGTCGTCACGCACATTTTATAAAGCAACGCAAGGCTGTATATAAACGCCGCCGCACTGCCCATTGAAACGAGCGTGTCCATATTCGGTGCGCCGTGAAAAAGTCCCTTTGTGCCGCTGATAAAAAATTTCTGGTTTATTATCATAACAGCCGCCGTCAGCACCAGCTCCGTTACGGCGAGAACAAGGTGATTTTCCATAAACGATGGAAGCCACCAGCCCCACATAACGTGTCCCATTGATATATACATCAAAGGAACAAGCAGGCACAGCGACGCTATAAGCCTGAAAAGCACACTGCGGGCTTCCGCCCCGTCGTCAACCGGTTCCGCCCGTTTCTTTTTGCCGTCGGCGGAGAAAACGCTTGCCCCATAGCCCGCGGCAGAAACCGCAGAGCATATTTTTTCGTCCGTTGCGGGAGCGTCATAGGTGACGGTCATTGAGTTTGTCAGAAGACTGACAGAAACCTCTTTGACCCCGTCTACCCCGCGCACCGCCTTTTCGACGTGAGCCGAGCATGCGGCACACGTCATTCCCGAAACGGAAAATTTTTTATTCTGCATAATACCGTCCCTTCCGTTTTTTCTCCAGATTCAAAATTATTATATACCCCGATTTTTTATTTATCAATAGAAAATGTTACAAAAACAGAAAATTTACATTTTCTTGCCGGAACCGCCGCAGTCAATCAAAAAAATATCTTCATTGCGATTTGAACGCATTGCCGACTTGAATTTTTCCGCATAATATGATATATTACTTTTATAATTCCTTTCCGGAGGATAAATATGTTTAGAATAATTTCAAAGACCGCGCTTTGCGACGCGGTTATAAAGATGGAAATCGAAGCTCCGCTTGTTGCAAGAAAAGCCGAGGCGGGACAGTTTATAATTCTGCGCGTAAATGACGACGGCGAGCGCATTCCGCTGACAATTGCCGATTTTGACCGCGAAAGCGGCTCTGTAACGATTATTTTTCAGACAGTCGGCGCAACGACAAGACTTCTTGCGGCTAAAAACGCAGGCGAATATATTTCCGATTTTGTCGGTCCTCTCGGCAAAGCGACGGAAACGGAAGGACTTCGGAAGGTGGCTGTCATCGGGGGCGGCGTCGGAAGTGCAATCGCCCTGCCGATTGCAAAAAAGCTGCACAAGTCCGGCGCGACGGTACACAGTATCGTCGGCTTCCGCTCGGAAAGCCTCGTGATACTCAGAGACGAATTCGCCTCCGCAAGCGACGCATTTTTCCTGATGACGGACGACGGTTCCGCCGGCGAAAAGGGGCTTGTGACGGATAAACTCCGCGCCCTCACAGAGTCCGGCGAAAAATATGATGAAGTCATTGCCATAGGCCCGCTTATGATGATGAAATTCGTCTGCAAACTGACAAAAGAATTCGGCATAAAGACTGTTGTCAGCATGAACCCGATAATGATAGACGGAACGGGAATGTGCGGCGGATGTCGGTTGACGGTCGGCGGAAAAACGGTTTTCGCCTGCGTCGACGGCCCCGATTTTGACGGTCATCTCGTCGACTTCGACGAGGTAATAAAGCGGAATTCGATGTATCGCGATTTTGAAAAGCGGTGCGATGAAAAGGTTTGCAATCTTCTGAAAAGAGGTGAGGACAATGGCTGATATGTCACAAAAGCAAAACAGAATGGCAGAGCAGGAGCCGAATGTCCGCAATAAGAATTTTTCAGAGGTTGCCCTCGGATATACGGAGGAACAGGCGATAGCGGAAGCGAGGCGTTGTCTCGGCTGCAAAACAAAGCCCTGCACACACGGTTGCCCCGTCGGGATAGATATCCCGTCCTTTATCGCAAATGTCGCTCAGGGCAACTTTGACGGCGCGTATGAGGTGATTTCAAGGTCAAGCTCGCTCCCCGCGGTCTGCGGCAGAGTATGTCCTCAGGAAACTCAATGCGAGCAGCACTGCGTGCGCGGCGCAAAGGGAGAGCCAGTTGCAATCGGCAAGCTGGAACGCTTTGTCGCCGACAGACACGCCGAAAAAGCGGAGAGCGCACCTGTGCCGGCGTCAAACGGTCATAAGGTCGCCGTTGTCGGCTCCGGTCCCGCAGGACTTTCGTGCGCCGGCACACTTGCGAAAATGGGATATAAGGTCACGGTTTTTGAAGCGCTTCACACCGCAGGCGGCGTGCTTGTTTACGGTATTCCCGAATTTCGTCTGCCGAAGAGTATAGTCAGAAAAGAAACCGACGGCTTGCGCGCGCTGGGCGTCGAAATTATGACAAATACCGTAATCGGCAAAACGCTCACGGTGGACGAATTATTTGACGACTTCGGTTTTGAAGCCGTATTCATAGGCTCCGGCGCGGGTCTTCCCCGCTTTATGAACATACCGGGGGAAAACCTTAAAGGCGTTTACTCCGCAAACGAATTTCTGACGAGAATTAACCTTATGGGCGCATACAAGTCCGACTCCGCGACCCCCGTTTTCACGGGAAAGAGGGTTTTCGTTTCAGGCGGCGGTAACGTCGCAATGGATGCCGCAAGGTGTGCAAAACGACTCGGCGCAGAGGTTACGATAGTTTATCGCAGGACGGAAAATGAGCTTCCCGCAAGAAAAGAGGAGGTTCATCACGCAAAGGAGGAGGGCATTGACTTTCTTATGCTCTGCACGCCGGTTGCAATCTCCGGCGACGAGGACGGAGACGTCTGCTCCGTCACTCTTCAGAAAATGAGACTCGGCGAGCCGGACAAAAGCGGACGCGCAAGCCCCGTGCCGATTGAGGGCAGCGAATATTCCCTGCCGGCAGACTGCGTCATAATCGCAATCGGCACTTCGCCGAATCCTATGATCAAAAATACGACAAAGAGCCTTGAAACAGACCGCAGGGGCTGTATCGTGGCGGACGAAAACGGAAAAACGACCCGCGAGGGCGTTTTTGCCGGAGGCGACGCCGTGACCGGCGCGGCAACCGTAATTCTCGCTATGGGCGCGGGAAAAACCGCCGCTCACGCGATTGACGAATATATAAAAAGCAAGTCATAACTGAATTTTTCAAACAAAAATACCGCTCCGACCGGAGCGGTATTTTTTATAAGATAAAATTATTCGGCTTCCTCGTCTCTTGAGAAAAGCTCGCCCTCGTCGATATCGCAGTCTTCCTGATCTTCGGGTTCTTCGCCGCAGCAATCTGCACAATCGGGATCACCGCAGTTGCATTTGTCGGAAAGAAGCTCTGCGCTTCTGCCTTCAAACTGCATAAATGAACCGATCGCCCCTGCGACAACTCCAAGCCCGAGGAAGAAACCGCCAAGCTCTTTTCTCTTTTTCGCGAACATTACCACAGAGGTTATAAGCGATACAAAGGAGCCTATGGCTATTACAAAGCCGGCAAGAAATTTTTTGTTTTTCATCATGATGAAAATCTCCCTTCAAAATAATTATTTTCACGCTATACTCTTAAGGTACGCGTTTATGAACTCATCAATTTCGCCGTCCATAACGGCGTTTATGTCACCGTCCTCAAAGCCGGTGCGGTTGTCTTTCGCAAGTGTGTAAGGCATAAATACGTACGAGCGTATCTGCGAGCCCCATTCGATATTCGATTTATCGCCGCGGATATCGTCAATCTTTTCAAGATTCTCACGGCGTTTTATCTCCGCAAGCTTTGAACGGAGCATTTTCATCGCCGTTTCCTTGTTCTGGAGCTGGCTGCGCTCTGTCTGACAGCCGACAACGATTCCCGTCGGCTTATGAACAATTCTTATTGCGGAGTCTGTTTTGTTGATGTGCTGACCGCCCGCTCCGCTTGAACGATGCGCCGTGATCTCAATATCCTCAGGTTTTATGACGATGCTGTCGTCATCGTCCATTTCGGGCGTAACCTCAACCGATGCAAACGACGTGTGTCTTCTGCCCGAAGCGTCAAACGGAGAAATGCGCACAAGACGATGCACGCCGTTTTCGCTTTTCATATACCCATAGGCATTTGTGCCTTCGATAAGTATCGTTGCGCTTTTCAGTCCGGCTTCGTCTCCGTCAAGCCAGTCAAGCAGCTTTACGGTATAGCCGTGACGCTCTGCCCAGCGGGTATACATTCTGTAAAGCATGGAAGCCCAGTCCTGCGCCTCCGTGCCGCCTGCTCCCGGATGGAATGAGAGGATTGCGTTGTTTCTGTCATAGGGACCGGAAAGCAAGGTTTCGATATTCATCGATTCTATGCTCTTTTCAAGATCTTTTACCTCGGAGTCAACCTCGTCGCAGACGCTTTCGTCGTTTTCCTCAATACCCATTTCGGCAAGAGTGAGAGAGTCTTCAATGCGACGGCAGAGCTTTTCATATGCCTCGATTTTGTCCTTCGTTCTTTTCAGCTCCTGCAGTATCGCGCCGGATTTTTCCTGGTCATCCCAGAAGTTTGCCTCAAAGGTCTTCTCCTCAAGCGCCTTTGCGCTCTCGCGGAGTTTGTCTATTTTAAGGGCGGAGCCAAGCTCTTTGACGTCCTCCTCCAGCCCCTGCAATTTGTATTTTGCTTCTTCAAGTCTTATTATCATTTTGTTACGTCCTTCCGCCGATATCGGCTTTCATGTTTATATTATATCAAAAAGCAATCGGTTTGTAAACCGCTATTTTTTATTTTTGCACGGGTCTGCAAAAAATGCGGAAAGATCCATATATAATTTGCCGTCCTTTTCCGAAAATCCGAGCGAGCGGACGAACTCCGTGTCCTCTCCTTCGTAATATGCTTCGTGTGCGCCGACGCTGTCTATAAAATTTTCAACACCTCTGCCGAGAATAAACATCGCCTCTTCATCGAAGGTGTCGGTTATGGGTGCAAATTCGCTTATATAGCCCGCTCCGTCACTTATGATGAACTGACTGACACCGAGGGGAAATTCGTCCTCATACGCGCCGTATGCCATGTACGCTTCCTTATATTCGATTCCGCACAGCAGACACATCCTCTCCTGCTCGGATTTTTCTCTTATCGGTTTGATTTTAAGCATTTATTTCACACCTTTCAGCTTGTCCGTCTGTGCGCGGTCAAGCATTCTCCATTTGCCCGTCTGAAGTTCGCCGAGCTTTATTTCGCCTATTGAAACGCGGCGCAGCTCCAGAACATCAAGCGAGCATTTGTCGCACATTTTTCTTATCTGTCTGTTTCTGCCCTCGAAAAGCCTTATCGAAAGCGACGTTATCCCATCGGTCTCGCCCAGCCTTTTCACCTCTGCCGACTTTGTTATGTAGCCGTCTATATTGAACGGACGGCGCAGTCGTTCAAGCGTTTTTTCATCGACTGTGCCGCGCACTTTTACGTTATAGACCTTCGGCTTATGATATTTCGGGTGAGTCAGCATATTCGCAAGCTCGCCGTCGTTTGTGAGAAGAAGAAGCCCTTCGGAGTCCCTGTCCAGCCTGCCGATCGGATAAACCCGCACGCCGACGTCGGAAACAAGGTCGGCAACGCACTTTCTGTCCCGCTCGTCCTCCATGGTCGTGACGTAGCCTCTCGGTTTATTGAGCATTATGCAGATTTTTTTCACTTCCCCGCCGACGGGCTTTCCTTTGTAGGAAACGACGTCGCTCACGGGGTCGATCTTCTGCCCGAGAGTTGCCGTTTTACCGTTGACCGAAACTCTTCCCGCAGAGATTTCCTCGTCCGCCGTCCGGCGTGACATAAGTCCCTGTTCGGAAAGATATTTTGAAATTCTTATCTTTTCCACTGTTTTATTTCCCGAATATATTTTTCTTTCTCTGTTTCACGGCGCACCCCTCGGCAGCCGCAAGCGACACCCTTCCGACAGGCTCTCCGTCGACATAAAATGTGATAAACCCCAGCTCCCTGCCGGCTTCAAAGCCCGCATATACAAAAGGCGGAAGCGACACGACGGATTTTACTTCCCCGTGATTTTTCAAAAGCGTGACCGCAAGCCTATCTTTGCAAAAAACCTCTATGCTGACTTTTTCCCCGCCGCAAACGTGAACTTTGCCTTCTGTTTTTCCCTTTTCGCAAAGAACGACTTTTTCATAAAGGTCAAGTCCGGCGGAAAGCAGCCTGCGGTGGTCGCGCCAGTCGTCGCCGTCGCAAAGGGTCACACAGATAACGGTCACCCCGTCCCTTTCCGCAGCGGAAACAAGCGTTCTGCCGCACTTTTTCGTAAATCCGGTTTTAACGCCGATTATGTCGTCATATTCAAAAAGCAGCCTGTTATGATTTCTGAAAACGCGGGAAACATTTCCGTCCGAGAGCTTTATCGCTTTCGTTTTCGTCGAAACGATTTCCCTGAATTTTTCATTTTTCAGAGCCTCGCGCGCTATCATGGAAAGGTCATAAGCCGAGGTATAATGGCTTTCTCCGTCAAGACCGTGAGGATTTTCAAAATGCGTGTCGGAAAGACCGAGCTCCTCCGCCCTTGCGTTCATCATTCCGGCAAAGCCCTCTATGCTCCCGCCGATATGATATGCTATCGCCGCCGCGGCGTCGTTTGCCGATCCGAGCATCATCGCATAGAGCAGGTCGGAAAGCACAACGCTCTCCCCCGCGCAAAGATACGCGCTCGACCCTTCCGTTCCGACGGCGCGCGCGTCGATTTTTACAATCTCCTCCGGGTCGCCGTTTTCAAGAGCGACGAGAGCCGTCATAATTTTCGTCGTGCTTGCGGGACCTTTTCTTTCGTGCGCGTTTTTTTCAAATATGATATCGCCCGACTCCGCCTCGATGACAACGGACGCCCGTGCCGAATCGCCGGGAGACGGCGCCGCATATGCTGCAGTCGACATAATAATCGCAAGGCACAGAGCCACCGCCGGAATTTTAATTTTCATACAAAACCGCCTTCATTTTTTTATAAATGATGTGCGGTTTTCCGTTTTTTATTCGGCGTCCTCAACGGCTGTTTCTTCCGTTTCGGGAGTTTCTTCTTCCTCTGCCGCCTTCTTTTCGGCTTTTTCGGCTTTCTTTTTGTCGATAAATTCCTTTATCTTGCCGATTATTCCCTTCGCATGCTCGGCAATTTCGCACATGGAAAGCCCGTCCGCGCCAGTGGGATTGTCAACGCTGATAAATTTCACGTCGCCCTCGGCGCTGACGGTTACAAATCCTATCGGCGTTGCCGAAACGCCCGTGCCGCCTCCGCCGCCGAAGTTCTTTTTATCGTCCTTCTTTGAGCCGAAATCCGTGCCGCCGCCGACAAAGCCGACGGAAACCTTTGAAACGGGGATAATGGTCGTGCCGGAAGCCGTAACTATCGGCGTACCCATGACGGTGTTTGAGTCGACAACGTCCTTCACGCTGTCAAGCGTTGATGAAAAAAGACCGCTGATTTTGTTTTCTTCCATTGTTTTCTATTCCTTTCCCGGAGCCTTCTCCGATTGGATTTTATCTTCTTTTTTATCGTTCGGCGTTCCGAAATTGCGCATATACGCCATAAATGTCGGCAGTATCATCGCAAGCGCGCCGAAAACGTTTACGCTGACGTCGATTTTTACGTCCGCTGTGGTTTTTTCGCTCGTAAAATCGACCCATACGAGCGAATTCTTCTTTGAAAAAGCAAAATTTATGTTTTCGCCGAGGACGGCAAACAGATATGCCGTCGCCTGCTCCGCCGCACCGTAAAGCAGGGCGGTCTTTGCGGCGTCGCCTGTTCCTATTATTATTTTGTACCGCAAAACTCTGATTTTAACGTGCTTTGAAAACTGTTTCAGAAAAACGGAAAGCACCTCCGCAACGGAATGGATAAGCTCCGGAATATTCCGCTTTTCCTTTTCTTTTTTCTCTTCCTTCTTTTCGGACTTTTTCTTTTCCGCGGCTTTCCCGCTCTTCTTTTTTTCCTTCTTTTCCGGCTTTTCCTTCATGGGAAACAGCTTTATTTTTATGAAAAGTATCCGCAAAAAGACTTTCGCATCGTCCTTTACGCAAGCCGTTATGTGAACGGGGAGAAAAAGTATCAGAGCGATAACGAAAAGTATCGCGCCGATGATTATGAGCGCCGTCATAGGCTGTCGCCCGTCGACGTTTTTATCGGCGGGAGTTCCTCTATCGACGAAAGCCCGAATATCCGGAGAAATTTTTCCGTCGTGCCGTAAAGTCTCGGTCTGCCCGGCACTTCAAGCCGACCGACCTCCTCTATCAGCTCTCTTTCCGCAAGCACGCCGACGGAATACGAGCTGTCCGCGCCGCGCACCTGCTCGATATACGAGCGCGTCACCGGCTGATTATATGCGATTACCGCAAGCGTTTCAAGCGATGCCCGCGAAAGATTTCCGCCGTCGCGTATACCGAGCGCGGCTTTGACATAATCCGCAAAGGCTTCCTTTGTCACAAGCTGACAAGCCTTTCCGAGCACGAGAAGCTGAATTCCGCGCGGAAAATCGCCCTCATATTCGTCCTTGTATTCCAGCACGATATTTTTCACGGTTTCCTCGTCCGTTCCCATAACCTCCGCCAGTTTTGCAAAGGTCACCGGATGCCCCGCCGCGAAAAGCACCGCCTCTATTATGCGCTTCATTTCGCTCGTCGTCAGTATTTTTTCGTCATTCATTGCCATCGCCTCCGCCCTTTTCGTCACGGGCGTGAGTATAACTCATACCCAAAATTATGTTTGTTCCGTCGACATCGCCTTCGGCACGCCGCATTGTCACTCTGCCCGTGCGGAGAAGCTCAAGCAAAGCATAAAAAATTGTGATTATCTCCGAGCGACCCTCTGCCCCGTCAAAAATTTCTTCAAAATGCACCGAGCCGCGCCTGTACATTTTGCGGAGGATAAAAATTATCCTGCCGCCGACGGAAACAACCTTTCTGTGCACCATCGGCGCGATTGCCTCCATCGGAGCGAGCTTTTCCGCTTCCCTTCTCTCCGCGTCACGAATAAAAATCTTTGCCAGCGCGGCGGAAAGCAGATTTGAGTCCAGACGGATATTTTCGTCAAACGAAGGTTTTATCTCGTCCGTATCCTTTTCAAATCTTCCGGCAAATTCGCTCTCCCGCTCCGAAAGCAGCTTTGCCGCTTCCTTTGCCGTCTTGTATTCCATGAGCTTGCGGACAAGCTCCTGTCTCGGGTCTTCTTCCTCGGGCTTCGGAAGGAGCATTTTGCTCTTGATATACATAAGCTCTGCCGCCATGGTGATAAATTCGCCCGCTATCTCCATATCCAGCCGTTGCATCTCGCCGACATACGCCATATACTGCTCAAAAAGCTCCGATATGCGTATATCGAAAATGCTCATTTTGTTTTTTGAAATCAGAGTGAGCAGAAGGTCCAGCGGACCCTCATATTTCTCCGTTTTGAACACAAGCTCCAACTGCTTTTTTCTCCTGTCTTTTGATTATCTGAAAACCGGTATGCGCGTTACAAGCCAGTTCATTCCGTAAAAGATTTTGTCCGCCACCCAGCCGATTGTACCGTTGAAAACGCCGAGATAGAGCAGAACGAGCATAGCTATCATTATATATCTTTCGTACTTCATTATGCCGAAATAAATCTTCGTCGGCAGGAAGATATAAACAATTCTCGAACCGTCAAGCGGGGGAATGGGAATGAGATTGAACACGGCAAGATAGAGATTCATAATCGCCATCAGATAAAAGAAGAGATATGCAACTCCGACGACCATAACGCCAAAACCCGCTCCATCAATAAACAATACCCAATATGCCCCAACAGCAGCAGACAGACTTGCCAAATGACTCGCCGTAACAGTATATCCCCCAATACTCATAGGTATTATCCCGACAAGATTCATAAATATCAGGCTGAGAAACGCCAGAATTATGTTTGAAAGCGGACCCGCGGCGGCTGTTATCGCCATGCCGCTCCTCGGGTGCTTGTAATATCTGGGGTTGACGGGACACGGCTTTGCCCAGCCGAAGCCGAAAAGCACCATGCAGAGCGTGCCGATGGGGTCAAGATGCTTTATGGGATTGAGCGTCAGTCTGCCGTAGTTTCTCGCCGTATTGTCCCCGAGAAGGTATGACGCATACCCGTGCGAAAATTCGTGTATCGTAAGCGATATAAGCACTATCGGGATTGTTATCAAAAACTGTATCAAAACGCTTTTGAAACTGTCCTGTCCGTTGATGAGTCCCTGTATCAGATCAATAAGCATAAGCTCAGGCTCCTTTGTTTATTTCAGATGCTCCGATATGACGGAGATTACCTCGTCCTTTCCTTCGCCCGTAAGCGAAGAAAAAGCGATAACCTTTATCTTCTCCGATGACATCGGAGGGTTCAGTAACGGATGGTCGCAAAGGGCTTCAAAATTGCGCTTTCTGTCCGTTTTGTTCAGCTTGTCGGCTTTCGTCGCGACTATCACATAAGGTATTCCGGATTTGTCAAGCCAGTCAAACATCATGCAGTCGTCGCCCGTCGGTCCGACCTTGAGGTCGACAAGCTGGAGCACAAGCGAAGGAGCGCAGTCGCCCGTGAGATAGCCGTTTGTCAGCGATGACCACACCCTCTTCTCCGACTCCGACCGCTTTGCGTAGCCGTAGCCCGGCAGGTCGACAAGATAGAATTTTTTATCTATATCGTAAAAGTTGACGGTTATCGTCTTTCCCGGCTCGGAGCTTGTTCTTGCCAGCTTTTTTCTTCCGAGAACCGTATTTATAAGCGAGCTTTTGCCGACGTTTGACCGCCCCGACATTGCAATCTGCGGTCTGCCGTCGCGCGGAAACTGGCTTGCTCTGCCCGCGGAGAGCGCAAACTCCGCTTTCGCAAGGTTGAATTTCATTGTTTTCTCCCGTCTTTTTTATTCGGCGGCAACCGCCTCTATCGTCGCGCCGACGCCATGGCTTTCGCCCGCGGCAACATAAGTCTGCTCTGTTTTTTCTTCCGTCGTGCAGGGCTTTTCCTCTGCCTTCGGCTCTGCGCAGAGCGCGAGCTTTATCGCCTCGTCCGCATTTGATATGTAAACGATTTTGACGTTTTCCTTAACCTCCGGAAGAATTTCATCCTCATCCTTGCGGTTTTCCTCCGGAAGAATTATCGTCTTTACGCCGGCAAGGTATGCCGCCATCGTCTTTTCGCGCAGACCGCCTATCGCAAGCACTCTGCCACGCAGGGTGATTTCCCCCGTCATCGCAACGTCGCGACGGACGGCTATTCCCGTAAGCTCGCTGATTATCGCAACGGCAATCGCAATACCCGCGGAGGGACCGTCCTTCGGGACTGCGCCCTCGGGAAAATGAATGTGTATGTCCTTTTTCTTGTAAAAATCGGGGTCGATTCCGAGTCGCGACGCACGCGAGCGGACAAAGCTCATCGCCGCCTGAGCAGACTCTCTCATAACGTTTCCGAGACTGCCCGTCAGCTCTATTCTGCCCGTGCCGTCAAGCGCGAGCGTTTCAATTCTCATTATCTCGCCGCCGAAGTCCGTATATGCCATTCCGCAGACCGTACCGACTTCGTTTTCCGAAAGGATTTTTTCCTTTGATGTTCTCTCCGTGCCGACATAGTCCGAAAGGTTTCCGGCGTTTATGCGGACGGACTTCTTCCCGTCGCAGACGATTTCCTTTGCCGCGCGGCGACAGCATTTCGCAATCATTCTTTCAAGCTGACGCACGCCCGCCTCCGAAGTATATTCGTCTATTATCGCATAGAGCGCGTCATCGCTTATTTTCAGCGTTCTGCCATTCAGCCCGTGACGCTTTTCCTGCTTCGGAATGAGATGATGACGGGCTATCGAAAACTTCTCCGCCCTCGTGTATATCTTCATTTCCACGATTTCCATTCTGTCGATAAGCGGCTGCGGGACGGAATGAAGAGAGTTTGCCGTCGTTATGAAAAGACAGCCCGAAAGGTCTATCGGCGTTTCGATGAAATGATCGCGGAAGGTTTTGTTCTGCTCCGTGTCCAGCACCTCAAGAAGTGCCGACGCCGGATCGCCGTGCGAATCGCGCGTGAGCTTGTCGACCTCGTCCATAAGAATCAGCGGGTTCATCGTTTTTGCCTGCGTCAGCGCAGTGATTATTCTGCCCGGCATAGAGCCTATATACGTTTTTCTATGGCCGCGGATGTCCGCCTCGTCGCGCACGCCGCCGAGCGAAATACGCACGAATTTTCTGTTCATCGCCCTTGCGATTGACGACGCAACCGACGTTTTTCCCGTTCCGGGAGGACCGACAAGGCACAGCACCTGATTTTTCAGTCCGGGGTTGAGCTTCAGAGCCGCAAGATATTCGATTATCCTCGTTTTGACGTCCTCAAGGCCGTCGTGGTCGTCATCGAGTATTTTTCTCGCCTGCGCCGTGTCGATACGGTCCTTTGTCTCTTTGCCGAAAGGAATTTCAAGGCAGGTTTCTATATAGTTTCTCGTGACGCCGCCCTCCGCCGAGCCGAACGGCATTTTTGAAAGCCGCCTCAGCTCTCTGAGCAGTTTTTCGCGCATTTCCTCCGGCATGGCGGCGCGCATTATTTTTTCGTGATATCCGGAAAGCTCCTCGTCGTCGAATTCGTCATCCTCGCCGAGCTCGCTCCTTATCGCCTTTATCTGCTCGCGCAGAAAATAATCGCGCTGGTTTTTATCCATTCTTTCGTGCACCTTGCGATTGATTTTCTTCTCGGTCAGCATTATCAGCTTTTCCTCTTCAAGCTCGGTGAGAAGCGCGACCGCGCGCTGTTCCGGATTGAAAATTTCAAGCAACTCCTGACGTTTTTCAATATCCGCTATAATGTTTGCCGCAAGAAAGTCGCAAAGAAGCGAAATATCCTTTGTGCGATTGACCTGCGCATAAACATCGTCCGAAAACATCGGCAAAAGCGAAGATATCTCTGCAACGGTCTTTCTTATTTCGCGCAGAACCGCCTGATTCTCTTCGTAAACGCCGGTATATTCCGCCGTTTTTTCAAGTCCCTCCGCAATCGCATATTTTCCGACGCGGTAAAAATCCGTTATTTCCGTTCTGGCGACGGGCTCCATGAGCGTGCGATAGACGCCGTCCTCCGTTTTTACGAGCTGTTTTATTTTCGCCGTCACGCCGACGGTATAAATATCGCCCTTTGCGGGCTCCTCAACCGAAGAATCCCTCTGGCACACAAGTATAACGAGCCCGTCCGCGCCGAGCGCCATATCGCACGCCTTCTTCGACGCCGGTCTGCCTATTTCCAGATTCATTGATATTTTCGGAAACGCAACGGTGCCCCTCATAGCAACGCAGGGCAATGTCACTTTTTTTATTATTTCTCTTTCTGTCCTCATTGAGTCTATCCCTTTTTTGTATATTTTATTGTCCGCAACCGCGGAGCATACCTATGCTATTTTAATTTTGGAATATATTATATCATAATTTATTCGTAATTTCCATATATTTATTGAAATTTAACGGATTTGAAACAAAAAAGTGTCGCAGATCCCGCTGCGACACCTTTGCGATATTTTTTATTTCAGTCCCGGTATGTCCGGCGTGTCCTTCGGCAGGGCAACCTCGCAGAGCTTTTCGTTGCACGTCTGATACAGGAACTGTATTTTCAGAGCGTCCTTTGTGTAAAGTCCTTCAAGCTCGCTTGCGGTGAGATTATATCCTCCGTAATAGAGGAGATACAGCCGCATATTTTCCAAATCCTTCTGATAATCGGCGTTGGTATATTTCAGCCCGAGCGCCTTTTTCACCGCATGAGTTATCAGCGCTTCCTTCACCGCCTTTTCCGCGCTCGTTTTCACGAATTCGTCAGCCGCGGCGGCACTTCCGTAAACGAGTTTTTTCGCCTCGTCCTCCGAAACGCCGTGCTTCTTTACGGCGCTTGCAACGTTGGCGGCAACCTCGTCCTCATAAAGCTTTTCATACTGTGTAATCAGGGCTTTGGGATATTCCTTTACGGTCGACTTTTCGACAACGGCGTCCATCATTTTGTTCTTCATATAGTTGACGACGCGCAGCGCGTTTTTCAGTTCGTAATAATCGGCAAATCCGGTGTTTTTTCTGACCGTCTCGTCCGTGTTGTACACCTCTTTGACGGTTACCGAAAATTTCGCCTTTTTGCCCGCTACGGAAGTGTCCTCATACTTTTCGGGGAATGTGACGTCAACCTCATACTTCTCGCCGGCGCGACGCCCGATAAGGCTGCTGTCAAGGCTTTCAAAGAAGTATCCGCCGCCTATGCGAACCTTGAAATTTTCGGCGGTATTGCCCTTGAAGCTCTTTCCGTCAACGGTGGCTGTGAAGTCGATGACGACCCAGTCGCCGTTTTCTGATTTGTCCTTTTTGTAGCCGCATTTTTCAAAGAAAGCGTTTATTTCGGAATATAATTCATCCTCGGCGGTGCCGGGAAGCACATCCGTAACGGTGACCGTGAAGCGCACGGGCTTGCCTGCCACCGTGTCATCCTCATATGACGAAGGAATCGTCATTGTAAAGGAAAAGGGCTTGTCTATGGAAACTTCTCTTTCCGATTCATATCCGTCGGCAACGTCCTTCAGGTTGTAATGCAGACCGTTGTCAAACTTCTGATTTGCCGGATTTTTGCCTATGCAATAATTTTCTATGCATTTGTCGTCGCCGTCAAAGCACCATTTTTCATACCTCGTGTACGAGACGGTTGTCGTCGAGCCGTCGCCGGACGACTCCTCCGAAATTATCTCCGCCGTTACGGATATATCGACGGAAAATCCGTCGTCTATGGCAAATGTATAATTATTGCTTTTTATCTGCTCCGCAAGATACTTGCGGTATTCCGCATATCTGTTTTCAAAGTCGGCAAAGGTGAAACTTTCGTAATCCGCAAGGTCGACGTATTTTGAAAGGTCTTCCTTGTCGTAATTGAAGCCGCAGCCGCAAAGAAGACCGGCGGTCATTGCGACAAGCAATATCAGACAAACTGTTTTTTTCATTTTCTTCTCTTTCGCATTTGTTTTTTCTCAATATACCACGGAGCGACCGTCCGTTCAAGCCTCCGCGGAGAAAGTTTGCACTTTATTCAAACATCATTTAATATCGGGACGGTAAAGCGCGAATTTTTCGCGCAAAAAGTCAAGCGAGCGGTTGAGCGTTGCAATATCGACGCTTCCGTCCTCCGCAATAACGGGTGATTCAAGCGTCACGCTGCCCTCGTAATGCGGCATATTTGAAATGAGGTGGTCAAAATCAACCTTGCCCTCCCCCGGCTGAAGTATGGGACGGATAAGTCCCCATTCGTTCTTTGCGCCGAGGAATGAGCTTGCGTGCATATGCTTTACGTTTTGCCATGTGGGACTTGCGAAAATATCCATATACTGATCATGAAATTTTCCGAAACGGGTGTCGAAAACAAAGCCCATATCCGGAATTCTGGAATATATCTTTTCCCATATGGAAAGAGGGTCGTTATAGACGCACGGGATATTTTCAATGAGAAGCTCGGTTCCGGCCGCCTCGCACATTTCCTTCATCTGCGGCAGAAGCTCTATCGCTCCGTCGACGGCGCCGTCCGATTTCTGCCCTCCCCAGAGATGAAATACCGACTTTTTCGCTCCCGTCATTTTTGCCATTCTCACGTTTTCCGCGAAAAGCTCAAGTGCCTTTTCGCTCGTCTTCGGGTCGCCTTCCGCCAGCATAACGCCGATTTCCTTATCGAAATGAATTGCGGGGGTATAAACGCCGGCGTCGGCAAGTGCCTTTGCTATTTCGTCAAGCCTGCCGTACCAGGGTCTGAGTATCATAAGTTCAAATCCGTCGGCACGTATTTTTTTGGCGTTTTCGGTTATAACGCAGTAATCAAAATTGTTTTCTCTGCCCACAAGAGTCCCCGTGGACGCATAGAACCTGTTTTTAATGTCATTCATAATAACGTACGTTTGCAATCACCTTTCCGAGGATGTAAACCTCTTTTGCAATTATCGGCTTCATTGTTTTGTTTTCGGGCTGAAGCCGGAACAACCCGTTTTCCTTGTAAAACGTTTTTACGGTCGCCTCGTCGCCTATAAGCACGACGGCAATATCTCCGTTTTCAACGTAGCTCGTGCGGTTGACGATGACGTAATCCCCATCCATAATTCCGGCATCTATCATGCTTTCGCCCTTGACGGCAAGCGCAAAAAGCTCGCTTCTTGCGTCGACGCGCGCCGTCGGGCAGAAGTCTATAAAGCCGTCAAAATTTTCTTCGGCGAGAATGGGAAGCCCCGCCGCAACCTGCCCCAGTATCGGAACGCTTACGTTTATCGGCGCCGTTTTTTCGCTTTCTCCGCCGAGACGGAGCGTCCTGCTCTTTCCCTGCTCCTTGCGGATATAGTCCTTTCTTTCAAGGCGTTCGAGATACGAATGAACCGTTGCCGTGCTCTTTATTCCGAGCGCGGTTTTTATGTCCCTGACGGACGGCGAATACCCGTTTTTTTCAATGGTTTCGCAGATATAATCATAAACTCTCCGTTCGCGTTCGGTCAGTTTTTCCATTTGCCTGCCCCCTTTTGATCATCAATATTATTCACACGCGCATATTATATCACACTTTTGCGAAAAATGCAAACTTTTGTTCTGATTTTTCTGAAATTTTCCGCTTTTTTGCCCCAAAAAGACGGAAATATCCCCCGCCGCTGACGGCGGAGGATACCGGATTGCATATTATTCGTGTGATTTTGCTTTATCTCTTTCTCGCTTTTTTCAGCACGTTCATCAGAACGTAAATACCGATGAGCAGTGCCGTCGAGCCGGCAAGCACGGCATACATCGCACCTTCGGAAACCTTTGTACCGAAGAAATAGATGTTGCAGTCGATGGAGTCCCTTATGCTGTTGATGACCTCCTCCGGAAAGCCGGCGTCGGTCATTTCGGCGTAAACGCCTCGCAGGGCGTGATTGCGGAGAAGGCTCGTTCCGTATGTTCCGGGAAGGAATGATATCACCTTCTGAAGTCCGCCGGAAAAGTTCGATATCGGCATATATGCACCGCATATAAAGCCGTACCCCGCGCTGACAATCGTTCCGACGGCGGACGCCTGACCGTTTGTCGAAAGCGGGAAATTTATACATGACGAAAGCGCCGTGCCGAACAGCGTCAGAAGAATGACGTCAAGCGCCATAAGCAGTACGTCCGAAAGCGACATATACCAGCCCATTTTGAGAAGATAAAGAAGTCCCGCGCCGAGCGCCGTAAAACCGATTATGACGGTTGAAAATGCGGAGGCGAGGAAATAGCTTATCGCAAGCGTCGATTTTTTAACGGGGGAAACCGTTATATCCGCTCTCGCGCCGCTCGTTTTGTCCTGTATCATCAGCAGGTTTGAACAGAATGCGACTGTCACGCAGCAGACGGCGAGAAGCGATGAAATGAGCTGTCCGCCGACGGTGCCGTCTATAATAGTAACATCTATGTTCATTCCGGCGACAGCCGACATAAAGCCGTCCCTGTAAACGTTTGCAAGGAATGTCACGTAAAGCACGAGAAGTATAAGCGGCGTGATAAGCGACGAAATGAACATTCCCTTATCCTTGAAAAACAGCTTTGTGTTTCGCCTTGTCAGGCTCCAGAGTCCCGTCATTTCTCGTCACCCCCCGTCAGCTTTTTCCCCGTGACCGAAAGGAAAACGTCGTCCATTTTGCCTTTGGTTATTTCGTAATCCGTAAATATTTCGGGGTGCTTCGTTATCAGAGCCGTTGCCTGCGCCGTATTGCCGACGGCTATCCGCGCCGCGTCTCTTATTTTTTCATACGGAAGTCCGAGCGTTTCCAGCGCGTCCTCCGTCGGATTGTAAAGCGTTATAAAGTCGCCCGT
Organism: Eubacteriales bacterium; assembly: GCA_018383975.1. Lineage (GTDB taxonomy): Bacteria > Bacillota > Clostridia > Oscillospirales > CAG-272 > CAG-841. The sequence continues at coordinate 19,406 of JAHAZT010000041.1, forward strand.
GTACTTGTTTTTCAGTTCAAGAGGGGTACCCTCTGCCGATATTTTCCCGCTGTCAAGAATGATAACGTAATCCGCGTCGGCAGCCTCCTCCATGTAATGAGTTGTGAGGAAAACCGTCATATTATCCGTCTTGCGGAGACTCTGAACAACGTTCCAGAGAAGCCTCCTCGTCTGCGGGTCAAGTCCTGTCGTCGGCTCGTCGAGAATAAGCACCTGCGGACGGTGAATGAGCGCTCTTGCTATATCAATTCTTCTTCTCTGTCCTCCGGACAGCTTGCCGACCGTTCTCCCGAGCAGGTTTTCAAAATCGAGCAGCTCCGCAAGCTCCGAAAGCCTTTTCGTGAAATTTTTTCCCGTTATGCCGTAAAGCGCGGCGCGACTTTTCAGATTGTCGCGGACGGAAAGTGCGCTGTCCAGAGCGGAATTCTGAAACACAACGCCTATCTTCTTTTTGATTTCGCGGCTGTTTTTCTCAATGTTTTCTCCGCACACGAAAACCTCTCCGCCGTCCTTTTCGAGCTGACCGCAGATTATGGAAATCGTCGTCGATTTTCCCGCTCCGTTCACGCCGAGAAAGGCGAAAAGCTCTCCCTTTTTCACCCGCAGCGTCAGGTCGGAAACGGCTTTCACCTCTCCGAAGGACTTGCTCAGATGATTTATCTCAATTATGTTTTCCATTCGTCCACCTTCGTTAAAAAACGTACCTTTCCCGACTTTTGTCGGGAAGCTGTCATCTGTTATGAATTATATCGCCGATTCCGGAGTCTGTCAATAATTCTGACAAAAAATGTGTGCAAGAACTTTTTTCTTCCGAGGCATTTTGCGCAGTCCGCGCTTGACACGGTGCTCCTCCGGTGATACAATTTAGAAAACGGAACAAAGGAGCCTTTTCAGAATGGCAGATTACTATATAGATTCCCTTTCGGGACTTGACGACGGCGACGGCAAATCGCCCGCATCTCCCCTGCCCTCGCACACGGGTCTTTCACTCTCTGCCGGAGATACCGTATATTTCCGCCGCGGCAGCGAATACAGGTGCGGAATTTTTTCGCCCGACGGAGAGGTCGGCAAGCCCATAACCTTCAAAGCCTACGGAGACGGTCCAGCGCCGAAATTTTTCGGCTCAAAAAACTGCTCCGCCGAATGGCTCTGGGAGGAAACGGAGAAAAATATCTATCGACTGCGCATCGAGCTTCAAAGCGAACCGGGAAACGTCATTTTCGGCTTCGGGCGCAGCTTCGGAACGCTCGTGTGGAACAAAAATGACCTGAAAACAAGCGGTGACTGGTGGTTTTCGGACTACGGCTGCCAGAACAACGTGCCGCAGGGCGCGGAATTTCTTATTTATTCGGAAGGCAATCCGGCGTTGACATTCGGCGATATCGAAATCGCGCTTTTCGGACGTCGCTGTCTTGCCGGAGGGAAAAATCACGTCCGCTTTGAGGGGCTGCATTTCCTCTGCTCCGGACTTCACGGCTACGCGCAGACAAAGCCGTCGGACGTTGAAATTTCGGATTGCCGCTTCGATTTCATCGGCGGTTGCGTATGGAACAAAGAACGAAGAATACGTTACGGCAACGCCATAGAATTCCGGAACGGCGCGACGGACTGTAAGATTGAAAACTGCGAATTTCTCGAAATATACGATTCCTGCTTTACGACGCAGGGCGGCGCCGACTGCGGCGATTTTGAAAATATAAAGTGCAACAGCAACACCATGTATAATTACGGCATGGCGGCATATGAGATACGAGACAGAATCGGCAAAAACGTCTCTTTTGAGTTCAACGTCTGCGACGGCGCCGGCGAGGGCTTCTCCTCCGCGCACGAGAGGGATATCCGCCCGTCCGAAACATTTCCGGAGCCTATCGGAAGTCACATTCTCGCATGGCGTATACCGGAGCCGACGGACGGCGGGAAAATGCGTATAATGAGCAATATCTTCCGCGGCGCGCCGAAGGGCGGCATCTTTGACAAAAGAATCGCTCCTGCCGCCCTTGCGCAGATACAGACAGACTTTTAATACAAAAGTATAAAATCGGAATTTCGGCGTCGTTGCTTGGTAATTCCGATTTTCTCTTTGCGGAATATTTTTTGCGGAAAGTTATAAAAGGTGTTGAAAAAGCGTCGGCTGCGTGATATAATTGTTATGTAAATTCTTATTTTCTGAAAGGAATTCAAGGTATGAAAAAGCTTGTCGGAAATGCTGTAATAGGCCAGTCCGGCGGTCCGACCGCCGCCATAAACGCAACGCTGTCCGGTGTTGTAAGAGGGTGCATGGAAGCCGATTGCATCGGCAAAATCTACGGCGCGATAAACGGTATCGAAGGAGTGCTTGCGGAACGCTTCTGCGATCTCGGCGAAAAGCTTCCGGACGAGGCGTCGCTCAGGCTCCTCGAACAGACCCCCGCCGCCGCTCTCGGCTCGTGCAGAAAAAAACTCCCGAAGCCGGAGGACGACCCCGCAACGTTTGAAAAGCTCATTGAAATCTTCAAAAAATACAACATACGCTACTTCTTCTATATCGGCGGAAACGACTCGATGGATACCGTTGCAAAGCTCTCGCGCTATTGCGCCTCCGTCGGCTTTGAAATGCGCGTGATGGGCGTTCCGAAAACAATCGACAACGACCTCGCCGGCACGGATCACACCCCCGGTTTCGGCTCGGCGGCGAAGTATATCGCAACGGTCACGCAGGAAATCCTCCTCGATACGGCTGTTTACACCGTCAAGGCGGTCACGATTATAGAAATAATGGGGCGTGACGCAGGCTGGCTCACGGCGGCTGCAGCCCTTCCCTCTCTTTCCGGAATCGCTCCCGACCTCGTTTACCTCCCCGAAGTTCCCTTCGATTACGACAAATTCTATGAGGACATTGCGGCGGCGTTTGAAAGACATCCGAACGTTGTGGTTGCGGTTTCGGAGGGCGTTCGCACGGCAGACGGAACGTACGTCGGCGAAGGCACGCAGAGCGGTGCCGTTGACGTTTTCGGTCACAAATATCTCTCCGGCACGGGAAAAGCGCTTGAGCTTGCCGTAAAGGAAAAGTTCGGATGCAAGGTGCGTTCGGTCGAGCTGAACCTCCCGCAGAGATGCGCCGCCCATATCCGCTCAAAGACAGACATTGATGAATCCGTTATGGTCGGCAAGGCAGCGGCTGATTATGCCGTCGGCGGCGAGACAGGCAAGATGACCTGTTTTGTACGCACGTCAACCGAACCTTACAAATGCGAAGCCGGACTTTGCGATATCGCCTCCGTCGCAAACGCCGTCAGAAGCGTGCCGAGAGAGTTCATCACGGAGCGCGGAAACAACGTTACGGCGGAATGTATAAAATATATCGCTCCGCTGATAGCTGGCGAAGCCGACTGCACATACAAAAACGGCATGCCCGATTTCATAACGCTCAAATAATGTTTCCATACGAAAAAAAGACAAGATTTTCGTACAGCTTTGCAACCGTCCCCGAACTTTCGTATATTTGCAGACGTGAAGGCTTTGATATTCCACTGTCGCGCGACGTGTCGCCCCTCTCCGGCAAAGTGCGGCTCCGCTCAAAGGGCGGAGAGATGGTCACACTGCAGAATTCGCTCGCCGTTCTGCCGGTAAACTGCCTTGACGCAGCGGAGGACGGAGCTCCGTCCTGCCTTACGGAAAGACGCTGGATAAGGTGCGCCGGATCCGGCGCAGGACTCGTTTTCTGCGGACCGGCAAGCGTATCGGAATCCGATATCGCCGACGGAAGGCTTCTCATGACAGAGAATAATATACAAAAGTATAAATCTCTGATAAACAAGATGAGAGCGGTCTTTTCGGGATTATTGGTTCTTCAGTTGTTTGCGGATTGTCCGTCGGAAAAAGAGTCCGAGGGCGACCTTCCCGCGCTTTTTGCAAAAGCCGCAAGGGCTGCCTTCAATGCGGGCTTTGACGGAGTGGAAATATGTGTTTTTCCGGATTCTCCGTCGGAATACCGTTCATTGGTCTCAAAGATTTTCGGTGCCGTTTTTGCCGTCTCTCCGGAGAATGCCGTAATCTCTCTGAAATATTTTCATAATGAAAACTCGCCGGATCCCGACGTCGTCCTTCTCTGCGATCTTGCAAAAAAAGGACTCTCGGCGATAAGTGTAACGGCGGTCTCGCCGGATCTCGCCTGCCCTTCAAACATTCCGCAAGCCACCCCCACGCGACACCCGATCGCGGATGCGGAGCAGCTTCTTTCGGCGGCAAAGCGGATAAAAAACCTTGTGCCGGACGTATGCGTTATCGCCTCCGGAATGAGTTATTTCAAAGAGCTTGCGCCGAACGTTGCCGCCGGAGCAATCGCCGATAAGGCTTGCGACGTTGCGGGCTTTGGGAGAATGGCTCTCGCATACGAGAGCTTTGCAAGCGATTTTTTATCAGACAATACAAACAGGAAAAAGGTATGCGTTGCGTGCGGAAAATGCACAAAGCTTTATCTTTCGGGAGAGACTGTCGGCTGTCCCGTCCGCGACCAAAGTATATATCTTCCTGTTTTGCGCAGGGTCACGGGCAAAAAGTAAAATCCCGAAAGTCCTTACGACATCGGCGTTTTCATAATTATATACACACGTATAAAATACAAATAAAAAGCAAGGGTGCGGTGAAACACCGCACCCTTGCTTTTGCTGTTTTTTATTTTATGTCGGTCACAACTCCCATAAAGAGCGGAAGGTTTGTCTTGCTGTCTATTATATAGTATACAAACGGTCTGTCGAGCTTTACGTCAACGGGCTTTTTCGGTGCTGCCGATTCGGCAAGTATCTCAACCGCCGTAACAGCCGCCGCCCTCGTTCCCGCCTGCGTCATTTCGATATGCGTTTTGTGGAGTACGTCGCCGATATAGAGATTGCCCAAAGGCGAAGAGCCTATGCCGGAAAGGTCTGCTTCTGAAGAAGAAAATGCCTTTTTCAGTCCCATGGACTCCAGCGCTTTGTAAAGGCTGACGTCATAATCGTATTCAAACTTCGGCAGATATGCCTTTGCACGATAGCCGTAATCGTTTTGCTTTCCGGAAAGTATCTTCCCGAGCTTCTTGCCGGAAAGAGAATTGACGTAATCGAAAACGTCGCCGTCCGGCAGCATTGCAACAAATTCATATCCGTTCTTATAATATTTTCTGAAACCGATAGCGTTTTTCGTTCTTATGAGCGTTTCCTCGCTCATCATAAACGTTGCGTCGCTTTTGCTCTTGTCGTAAGCGTTGAATGTGCCCTTCTGACATTGAAAATTCTCATAAGGCTTGCTCCACAGAGCGTCGAAAACGAGTGCGTTTATCAGCAGCATGACGGCGTCCGGGTCGATTGATTCTATGATTTTATCAATCATTTTGTCCGTATGCTTGCTCACCCATTTATTGATTTTGTCAACTGTTTTCTGACTGAAAAAGTCCTCCTCATAAGCCTGCGCGTCATAATAACTCTTGTTTACCTGCAAAAAGTCCTTGTGAACGGCAATTCTGCCGTCCTTGCCGAACCAGATTGAATTCGCAAGCTCAACCTTCGCTCCGTCGCCGTTGTAAAGCGAGTGCGCGAGCGTATAAAGATACGCGTTCGCTTCGTCGACGGAAAAGCCGAACAGCTTTTCAAATTCCTCTCTCGTTTCATTCCGCGCGCCGTTTGCCGTCATTCCGAGAGCGACTATAACGGAAAGTGGCGAGACGAGCGAGTTTTTCTTGTCAATGTCAAGCGTACTTTGCATCAGTCTGACGGCAAAATCAAGCATACCGTTTTTGAATTTGTCGTCCGCATCCTTACCTTCGACTTCGATTGCGACAAAGTCCTTCAAAAGATCGCCTGCGGCTTTTGCGTTCGTCGGAGTGACGGTCGGCAGGTCTCCTCTCGTTTCCTTCGGCTCGACCTTTGTCTTTGCGCAGGAGCAAAGCACAAGTCCGAGCATCGAAAGCACGAGTATCATTGAAATAATTCGTTTTACCATAAATTTTCCTCCTCTTGTATATGAGCGTTTTTATCCGCCCGAAACCGCAAACGAAACGGCTTTCATTCTTTCGGGATACGGCGTATCCGCATTGCCCGTAAGTTCAAATCTGACCGTCAGCGTGACGCCGTCACCGCATGACCATCTGTAAATCGGTGCGCCGAGAGCAACCCTTCCCTCTCCGCCGAGCAATTTGCAGATCTCCGCATACGACATTCCCTTTTTCAGAACGACGTTGTCCATGACGGTAATTTCCGTAAGCTCACAGGCGGAAGCCGCGGACGTCGTTACAGGAAAATCCGGACGGGAGGTCGAAACGGCTTCCGTGCCCGACCAAAGCGGAGTCGTTACCACAACAGACGTTCCCTCCCATGTTGTCGTGGCTGCACTTTGCGGAGGAAAATACGGTATTGTAGTCGTATATTTTATCGACGTCGCCGCCTCCTCCGTCGATTCTTTGTCGAACTCGGTGTGATTTGCCGATTCTCCGCCGGAATAGCTCGGTGTGAGGATTTCAGTGCCGGCAATTGACGGCGTACCCGATGTATCGAAGTATTTTTCATCGCCTTTCACGCTCGGGGACAAAGTGCCGATTGCGATCAGCGCAGGCACGATTATTATTGCCATACACGCCGCAAGCGTTGCGAATTTTTTCAGTCTGAGTTTTTTGAGCTTTTCCTCCGCCGCTTTCTTCTCTGCCTTTTCGCGCACCGTCTGACGGAATTCATTCATATCCTTCATATCGTTTCTATCCCCCTTTCGATAAGAACTTTTTTCAGGGCTTCCTTACCTCTGTAAAGCAGATTCGCCGTCTGCCTTTTGTTTTTCTTCATTATAATACATATCTCATCGCCCGAAAAACCGTAAAAATACGTCAGGCGGAGTATCTGCGCATATTCTTTGTTTATCGTTTCAAGAGCCTCGCGCACGATTTTTGACCTCTCGTCCGAGATGAGCTTTTCTTCAAGGAGTTTTCCGTCGGTTATGCTTTCCTCGTTTTCGCTTATGTCGGAGTCGGAAATGCGTTTTCTCTTGCGCAGCCCGTCTATCGCTTTGTTTCTTGCAACAGAGAAAAGATATGTTTTCAGCGAACAACCGAAGGAGTATCTGTCTTTGTGGACAATCAGTTCCGCAAAGGTGTCGGCGGCGATATCCTCGGCGTCGGCAAAGTTTTTCAGCGTGCCGTAGACGAAAAATATCAGTCCGTCGTGATATATCTCCATTATTTTATCAAAAGCCGTCTCGTCGCCGCCGAGCCATTTTTCGTAAAGCTCTGCGCCGATATCCGTTCCGGACGTTCCGGCGCCGATGTATTCATTTTCCGGCATATTCTTTTCTCCTTTGACCATTAGTCGCACAGGCGGCGCGATTATCTCACCACCCGCCGATTTTTTATATTATATCACGTTTTCCGGCGGATGAAAAGGGGAAATCGAAGATAATAAAAGCCATTTCGTTCCGGATATTTTCCAGTGTGCGAAGCACGCTTGCAGGCGTCGCCGAGAGGGGTTTGAATGCGCCTCCCCTGTGTAAGGGGAGGCGCTAACTTCCCGATAACCGAAGTTTATTCTGCCTGCTTTTCTTTTCGGGCATAACAAAACAAAAAAACAGAGATGAGAAATCACCTCTGTTTTCTTAATTATAAAATCTGCATATCGTGCCCGATAATTGAAGTTTCTTTTGCCTACTTTTCTTTTCAAAGAAAAGTACGGTGCCTGCTTTTCTTTTCAAAGAAAAGTACGGTCAAAGAAAAGTAGGGTTATTTGTCGTAGCCGTTGGGATTCTTTGTCTGCCAGCGCCATGTATCCTCGCACATATCGTCAAGGCTCTTTTCCGCCTGCCAACCGAGAATTTCCTTTGCCTTGGTGGCATCCGCGTAACATTCGGCAATGTCGCCGGGACGTCTGTCCAGCATAACCTTCTTTATCTCTTTTCCACAAGCCTTTTCAAATGCGGAAATCATTTCGAGAACGCTGTAACCGACGCTTGTTCCGAGATTGAAAACCTCAACTCCCTTGTGCGCGCCGACGTAATCCACCGCCGCAACGTGACCCTTCGCAAGGTCGACAACGTGAATATAGTCGCGCACGCCGGTGCCGTCCTTTGTCGGATAGTCCGTGCCGAAGACCGTCATCTGCGAGAGCTTGCCGACAGCCGTCTGCGCGATTCTCGGCATAAGGTTGTTCGGGATACCGTTCGGATCCTCGCCGATGAGTCCGCTCTCGTGAGCGCCGACGGGGTTGAAATAGCGGAGGAGAACAACGGAAAGCTCCGGATCCGCCTTCGCCGCCGACTGCAGAATAACCTCAATCATATATTTCGTCCAGCCGTAAGGATTTGTGCATCTGCCGACGGGAGCCGTCTCTTTTATCGGCACTTCGTCGGGGTCGCCGTATACCGTTGCGGAGGAGGAAAAAATGATGTTGTGAGCGTCATATTTTTTCATCGTTTCAAGAAGAGTGAGCGTCGAATCGAGATTGTTTCTGTAATATCTGATAGGCTGTGCCACAGACTCGCCGACCGCTTTGAGTCCTGCGAAATGGATGACCGTATCTATATGCTCCTTTTCAAACACCTTTGAAAGAGCCTCGCCGTCGCAGACGTCAACCTCATACACGGGGAAAGTCTTTCCCGTTATCTGCTTTATTCTGCGAACCGCCTCCGGCTTGCTGTTTGAATAGTTGTCCGCAATGACAATATCATATCCCGCGGAAAGAAGTTCAACCGCCGTATGAGAGCCGATATAGCCCGCTCCGCCTGCAAGTAAAATACTCATGTTCCGAACCTCCTGTATTTTTCTTCGATTTTTTGAGACTACATTATATACCGATTTTATTTATTTGTCAATAGCCTGCAGCGGGTTTTCGGCCGCAACGCGTTCGGGATTGCGTTCCCTGCTTATATTGCCCGTCCGACGCAAAAGCTCAATCACCGCCGGCACAAGTAAAAGCTGAACGATTATTCCGGGAAAAGCACGCGTAAACGCTCCCGCCAGAAACATCGGAAACGTGAATTTCGTTTTTGAAATGCCGGCAATAACGTATCTCATCGCTCCCCAGGCAACCCTGCCGCAGAGCATTGCGGAGATGAGTGATACATATGTATAAGGAAGTTTTTTCGGCAAAAGGTCATATACAAGCGCAGCCGCAAAGCCGTAAACCGCAAGTTCAACCGCCATGGAAACGGCATCCGGAAACATCGGCGGCATGCCGAGCGTCACCGACCGCAGCAGCGGCGCGACAAATCCGACCGCAAGTCCCCACCATCTCCCGCAGACAAAGCCGCAGATAAAGACGGGCAGATGCATGGGACAAAGCATTCTTCCGATTCCCTGAATCTGTCCCGTCAGAAACGGGAGCGTATAACAAAGCGCAAGGCATATTGCCGCCGCAACCATTCTTTTTATTCTGTTTGTCATTTTATACTCCTTGATAATATACAAAATATCCTTGCGCCGGCTTGATTTTCAGCTTTCCGAGAGAAGAATGTCCGCAATTCTTTTGGAAGCCTTTCCATTGCCGTACGGGTTTTCGGCAGATGACATTTTCTCGTATTCCGCATCGTTGCAAAGAAGATTTTTGCACGCGATATAAACGCTTTTTTCATTCGTTCCGACAATGCGCAACGTGCCGGCAGAGACGCCCTCCGGTCTTTCCGTGACGTCCCGCAGAACAAGCACGGGCTTTCCAAGCGACGGCGCCTCCTCCTGAATTCCGCCGCTGTCGGTCATGATAAAAAAGCTCTTTGCCATCAGGTTGTGAAAGGCTATGACGTCAAGAGGTTCCGTCAGCATTATTCTTTCGTGACCCGAAAGTATTTCCTCTGCCGCCGTCCTGACAGCGGGATTCGGATGAACGGGATAAACTATCATAACGTCGTCAGATTCGTCCGCAATTCTGCGCACGGCGCGGAATATTCCGCGGAGAGCCTCACCGTGACTTTCCCTGCGATGTGCCGTCAGAAGAATAATGCGCTTGCCCGACGCCGCATCGGTTATGGGCGACGAATAGTCTTTATCAACCGTGTATTCAAGCGCATCTATTGCCGTATTTCCCGTGATATAAATGTTGTCTTCTTTTAATCCCTCGCGCAAAAGATTTTCGGCGGAAAGCCTTGTCGGAGCGAAAAGCCAGCGCGCGGTTATGTCGATTGCGCGACGGTTGAATTCCTCCGGATAGGGAGAGCGGACGTCATATGTGCGCAGTCCGGCCTCAACGTGACCGACAGGCACCCCTTTATAAAAGCACGCAAGCGACGCCGCAAACGCCGTTGTCGTGTCTCCGTGGACCAGAACGATATCCGGCATTTCCCTTTTGAGCGTCTCTGAGATGCCGTCCATGACCGCCTTCGTTATGTCCGAAAGCGATTGCCCGTCCTTCATAATATCAAAATCGCAATCTGCCTTGACGCCGAAAATATCCAGCACTGACCGAAGCATTTCTCTGTGCTGTCCTGTTACACAAACGTATAAATCAACATTTTTCCGCTTTTTGAGTTCGATTATAACAGGACACATTTTTATAGCCTCCGGCCTTGTGCCGATGACCGCCATTATCTTTTTCAAATTCAGATGCCGCCTTTTTTGTTTTTTATATTATATCACACAATAACGCGGCAAGTCAAAGTTTTTTCGGATATTTTTCAAAACGCTTGAAAAAGTCACGCAATTGCTGTAAAATGTATTCGTAAAATCGTGCGTGCGAAAGGACGTTTTTTTATGATAAAATATGACAGATACGTGGGCGGCAAGCGTTATGCCGCAACCTTCAGTTATGACGACGGCGGCGCCGCGGACAGACGTCTCGTCGGACTGTTCAATAAATATAATATGAAATGCACCTTCAACCTCATTTCCTCGTCGCTGATAAAGACAGACGGAACGGGAATAAAGACGGCGGAGCTGAAAGACCTTTACGCGGGTCACGAGATCGCCTGCCATTCGTATTCCCATCCGCATCTTGAAAGAATGTCCGTGCAGGATCAGTATGACGAGCTCATCCGCGACAGGCAGATAATAGAAGGCGCGACGGGCAGAATAATCCGCGGGCTTGCGTATCCATTCGGGACGTACAATACGGATACAACCTTTACCGCAATGAAAACCGCATCGCTCGTGTATGGCAGAACGGCAACTTCGACGGGGACATTTGAGCTCCCCTCCGACTTCAGAATATGGAACCCGACGACCCATCATAACGAATGTGAGCCGTTTGTAAAGAAGTTCAAATACAATGTCGAAAAGGCGATATGGCGTGCCGGCGGCGTGCTTTATATATGGGGTCACAGCTACGAATTCGATAACAAGGATTACCCCGTTCAATGGGATAAATTCGATGAAATTCTCGCTTCCCTCGCAGAGGACGCAGACGGTATCTGGTTTGCAACGAACATCGAAATTTACGATTACGTAAATGCGCTGAAGGCTCTTCGTCGCTCGGCGGACGGAAAAACATTCTGCAATCCGACGGACACCGACCTCTGGATTTCCGTCGACGATCAGCCGCTCAAAATCCCGAAAATATCGACGGTTACTATATAATCGGAGGAAAAGATGATAAAGCCCGACCGATATCCTAACGGAAAACATTTCGCCGTTACCTTCAGTTATGACGACGGCGACAAAGCCGACAGACGTCTTGTTGACATTTTCAACAATTACGGCATGAAGGCAACCTTCAACCTCATTCCTTCAAGATTTGACGGAGAAACCGTTGTTTCGTCGGGCGAGCTGCGCTCGCTCTATGACGGTCACGAAATCGCCTGCCATTCATATTCTCACCCTCATCTTGCCCGCCTGCCGCTGACCGGACAGTCACGCGAAATCGCGCTCGGCAGATTAAGCCTTGAGCGGCTTTCCGGCAGGCTTGTTCGCGGAATGGCAACGCCTTACGGCGAAAAAAACGATGATACCCTCGTTGCGATGAAAGCCGCGGGAATGGCATATTGCCGGAACGCAGGCGTCTCCGGCGGACTTTCCGTCCCCGCGGATTTTCTCGATTGGATGCCGTCGTGTCACCATACGGGTGCGCCCGCCGTTATAGAAAAGTTCAGAAACGAATGGATACATCAGCCTTGGCAATACGGCGGTCTGCTCTTTATCTGGGGTCACAGCTTTGAGTTTGACCGGGCGGACAACTGGGAGCTTGCAGAGCAAATCTGCTCGTCGCTTGCGGGTATTGACGACGTCTGGTTTGCGACGAATATCGAAATTTATGATTATATCACGGCGCAGCGTTCGCTTGTGATATCTTGTGACGGGGACGTTATCTTCAACCCCTCCGCAGTGGACGTGTGGGTAAGTCAAAACGGCAGTCCGATATGTATAAAAGGCGGAGATACCATCAGATTGTAAATTAAAAAGTCCTTATGTCATAAGGAGTTTTGACATTTTATACTCTTGTATTATTTTTCGGAGGTGAACGCATTGAACGAAAAGGATCTGCTTATTTCCCGTCTTGCGGACAAGCTCCGTCTTTGCCGCGAAAGAGACTGCACGGAGTCAACATCGTTTCTTGACGCCGCCTCTCTTTCCGAAGCAAAACGCTTCTGCGCAGCCGAAAAAGCCCGCGCCGTTTTCTTCGGCGGATACGAAAATGCGGAGCGCGTTCTGTGCGTGTTCGTCCCCGATTTCTACCCCGACGGAATGTTTCCTTCCTTCTTCTACGAACAGCCGGACGAATCGCCGGTAAAGGCGTTGCGCTGTACATGGGCACACGGCTCGCCCGCCCTTTCGCACAGGGACATCCTCGGCTCTGCGCTCGCTCTCGGAATAGAACGGGAGACCATCGGCGACATTCTCGTTTCGGAAAATTCCGCGGATATTTTTGTCCTGCCGCATATGGCAAGGCTCTTTCTCTCCGATTACAAAAAAGCCGGCAGAGTGCCGCTTTCGCTGAAAGAAATTCCGCTTTCGGAGGTCATAATTCCGGAGCAGAACATCGAACGCAGGCGGGATACAGTTGCCTCTATGCGCCTTGACGGCGTTCTCTCCGCAATATTTTCTCTCTCTCGTTCAAAGGCGGAGGAGGCTGTCGCGCTCGGACTCGTTTTTGTAAACGATATAAAAATATCAAAGCCGGACGCGCCCGTAAAGGACGGAGACAAGGTCGTTCTGCGCGGAATGGGAAAGGCGAAAATCATCTCCTCGGACGGCGTCTCCAAAAAAGGCAGAACCGTCATAATATTCGACAGATACAGGTAAATTCAGATATTATACTTTTGTATATAACGCTTTGAAAGGAGCGAAAAAATGTCCATATTCACTTGCCCCGTCTGCGGGCAGAGACTCGAAAAAGAGGGCGCGCAGATGAAGTGCCCTTCCGGTCACAGCTATGATATTTCCCGCAGGGGATATGTGAATCTGCTGATGTCGCAGGCGTCGTCAAAAAAGCGTCACGGAGACGACGGCGAAATGGTTTCCGCGCGGACAAGATTTCTTTCGTCGGGTCATTATGACAGACTGCGCGATGAGGTTTCCCGAATAGCGTCGGAGTTGCTTCCGAGCGGCGGAACGGTGGTCGACATCGGTTGCGGCGAATGTTATTACACCGAGCACCTCGCAAAAACGTTTGCGGATAAAAGCATACCATGCGAAATATACGGCGTCGATATATCAAAAAAAGCTCTCGACGCCGCAGGCAAGCGGAACTGCGGAGTATCGCTCGCCGTCGCAAGTGCATTTTCTCTGCCGATTGCGGACGAGTCGGCAGACCTGATTCTGAACCTCTTTGCCCCGCACGAGCCGAAGGAATTCGGAAGGATTGCCGCGTCCGGCGCAAAGATGATAAGGGTGTTCCCTCTCAGGCGTCACCTCTGGGGGCTGAAGGAGGCCGTCTATGACGTGCCGTATGAAAATATCATTGACACGCTTGACTTTTCGGGTTTTAGACTTTTGTATAAAACCGAGCTTGCGTACAGTATTCATCTGTCATCAAACGAGCAGATAGTCGACCTTTTTTCAATGACGCCCTACTGCTATAAAACCTCCGAAAAGGACAGAAAAAAGCTGGACGCGCTGTCCTCTCTCGATACCGGAGTTGAATTTTGCATTGCCGTTTTTGAAAAGATTTGATTGACACGGCGGCTCTGCAATGATATAATGATAGATGTGTTATCGGAAAGGAGGCTCGTATGAAGAAAAACAAAAGCTTCAGAGAAAGCGGCAGAGGCGACTCTGTCGGATTTTTCAAAATTCTCGGGCTGACAGTTGTTATAATCGCCGTGGTTTTCCTCATAAGTCTCACTTCGCCGTTTGAAAAGCGCAACGAAACCACCTTTCCCTCGTCGACGGAGACGACGTCGGCGATAACTCCTCAAACAACAACGGAAGCGCCGCCGCAGACGCAATCACCTGCGACAACGGAAGCGCCCCCGCCGCAGACGACGCCGCCCGCAACGGAAACGGAGCCTCCGCAGACGACTACCGCCCCCTCCCTCGTCCCGACAAATCAGGAGATGAAGCAGCTTATTCAGGAAAAATATCTGACGAAAAATTCCCATGCGCGCGTCGGCGAGCCCCGCACTGCAACAAAGCAGATCGTCATTCATTATGTGGCAAACAAAAATACGACGGCACTTCAGAACTGGAACTATTTTGAAACCTCCGGCGTTTATGCAAGCTCAAATTTCATCGTCGGTCTTGACGGCGAAATCATCCAGTGCATGCCGATATTCGAGGTGTCTTATCACGCCGGAAAGAAAGAAGTCAATTACAATTCCATCGGAATTGAAGTCTGCCATCCGGGCAGCGACGGAAAGTTCTCCGAGGCTACATATGATTCTCTTATCAAGCTCGTTTCGTGGCTCTGCAAGAGATACGGAATATCAAAGAAAAATGTCATCCGCCATTATGACGTGACGGGAAAGCTGTGTCCCCTTTATTATGCCGGCGAGCCCGGAAGCGAAGGATACAACCACTGGGAAAAATTCAGAGACGACATCATTTTTGATAGATGACGCCTGTGTTTTCCTTATTTTATACAAAAATATAAAACGCTCGTTTCCCTTGGGGAAAACGAGCGTTTTGTTTTTATTTTGTTCCCGTCGAACCGAAGCCGCCGGAGCCTCTTTCGGTCTCGTCAAGACTTTCGCATTCTTCAAAATCGGCTCTGATATATGGCGCGATGACAAGCTGCGCAATCCTCTCCCCTGCCGCTATTGTCTGCGGCTCGGACGAATGATTGTGAAGCGAAACCTTTATCTCACCGCGATAGTCCGAGTCGATAACACCGACCTTGTTTGCCGGCGCAATTCCGCGCTTTGTGGCAAGTCCGCTTCTCGCATAAACAAGTCCGACAAGCCCGTCCGGAATTTGAGCGGCAATTCCCGTGCCTATCATAACCGTTTCACCGGGCGCAACAGTTACCTCCTCCGACGTCGCGGCATAGAGGTCTGCGCCCGCGGCACAGTCGCTTGAATAGACGGGAGTTTTCGCAAGCGGACTTAATTTTTTGAGTTTGACTTTTTCCGTTTTCATATTCAGATTCCCTTTCGCTTTTTCATTTTTCCTTGCTACACGGACGTTTTTCGGTGTTATACAATAGTATATTTTATTTCGTCCGGTATGGTTATTTCGGCTTGCTTGCCCTTTTCCGTTTTTATCGTGATATAGCCGAAGGGCGTCGGTATGCTGATATCGGCGCTTTCAAGACCGTAAAGCCGCGGAGCGAGTTTTATTTCCTCAAACCCCGGGCGGACGATTTCAAGTCCCGACAGCATTATCGGCAGGTAATATGCGGGAGCGCACGAGCCTCCGTAGCCGAGGCTGTCCCCATCCCACGATGCGCCGACGCCGTTCCGGCACCGTTCCGAAAATCCCGCCCACCTGCGGATTAGCTTCAATCCGTACTTTTCAAGCAGTCCGAGCCTTCTCAAGGCTTCAAGCAGATAAAAAGTGAAGGACGGGCTGATGTCGCAGAGAGCCTTATCTGACGCGGCGCGCGTGGCAAGCTGTTTTGCAAATGCGCTGTCGCAGAGTCCGTAGAACGCGGCGATCGTCGCCGCATGCCTTGTATAAAATTTTCTTGCCGGATTTTTCGGATGATTTCCGGTTTTTTTATCCTTTGTGGACAGTCCCGCAAGGCAAAGCTGGCGTTCTTTATCTGTAAATGCGGTTTCAAAGCCCTTTTTCACAGCGTCTGCACGAAGTCTGTACGCCGTGCGGAGCTTATTGTTTCCCCGCTCTGCATAAATTTTCGACGCCGTATCAAGCGCGCCGTAATACATCGCCGTCACAAACGCCTGACCGAGACATTTCGGCGGATTTTCAAGCGAATAACCGCCGACGGTCACCCTGTCGACAGGCGCAAAATCCGGAGGCGTTTCTATTATTTTCGCTTCCGAAAGGTATGTATCAAATCGCGAAAGGAGAGTTTCCACAGCTTGCTCCGTAAGCGAAAAAATGCTTTCGTCGCCTGTATAAACGTAATAATCCCATATCATCGGGACGAACGAAAGAAGTCCGGAGGATATCTCCGTTTCGTCACGCATTTCCGCAATCCTTTCGGACAACTTGAGAATGTCCGATCGGGCAAGCGCCGCGTCACCGAAGGCGACCTGCGAAAAGAGCGCCTCCGCCCTTATATCCGCCATACGGGAAACGGATTTTTTTGTCGACGGGCTGTCGCAATAGCCGTCGCGCCGACAATTTTCAAGCGTGCCGACGCAGTTTTTCCATATATCGCATATTTCCTCGTCGGAGCATGAAAACGACGCTTTTCTCACCGTCGGGTAAGCCGTTCTTATCAGGTGTGCGTCAAAAACCCTGACGTCGCTGCCGCCGTTGTTTGTGACGTTTATTATCATCTTTGAAACGCCTGTAAACTGCGTTGAAACATAATCTATTCTGCCGTAAGCGTGAATGGTTTCCGTTCTCACGTCGGAGTCCTCGCCCTCGGCAAGCTCAAGCGTTATCTCGTAATCCTCGCCGTCCGCCGAGAAGGCGGCAAATGCGGAATACATCGCGGGGAACGCCACGCAGAACTGCGAAAAAGAGCTTTTCGGGCATATATACATCTTCTGATGCTCCGGCTCCGTTATCTGCTCAAAAAGCGGCAGAATCCGCGCTTTGGCGAGCGCGGCGGGATAATCAACCTCTATTGCCTTTTCCCATTCGTGCGGAGCGATTGTGAAGTCCGTTTCAGTATCGCTTGTGTGTGACGGAAGATATCTTATATCCCATTTTTCGTCCGTAAAAACGCTTTCAACCGTTCCGTCGTCATATTCTATATCGCAGGAGAGGATAAAACCTCCGACGCCGTGACTGCTTTCCGTTTCGCTCTGCACGCCTTTTCTCACAACCGCTCTTATTTCAAGCGTGTCGGGCGCCGAGGAAAGCTCATATTCGGAATAAAAGCTCATTTCATCCGTCGGATATGACGGTCCCGAGCCGACAAATGCGCCGTTCACCCAGAGCTTGTAAACCGTATCCGCCGATACCTGAATTTTCAGGGCGACCGCCGTTTTCATCAGCCTGTAAGCCTTCGATATCTCCGCGACGCAATATCCGCCGCGCGCCGATATGCCGCTTTCGTGGGCATTTTCGTCAAGCCATATCCATTTTGCTTCGGACAGCATATGCTTCTCTCCTCTCTTCCGTTCAATAAAAAACACACGCAAGATTACTTTACCGCAAAAACCTTCGTTTGTCAATATCGGCGGCGATGATATTTTCCGTTTTGCAAAGTATCTTCCCTGCGCCGACATCGGCTTCTTCCGTAAAATTATATCAGAGAAATGCGCAAAATGTCAACACGGGGCTTGTAAAACCGGCAGACAGGTGATAAAATAGAATAAAGCAAAAACTCGGAAAAGGAGAATCTCATGGGCATAACGTATCCATCAAAAGCGATAGAATATATAAAAAGGCTGACGGACACCAAAGTTGCCACAGAGCCTATGACAAAGACCCCCGTTCGCAAGTCTGTGCCGGAAAATTCGTCTGCAGAGCAGCCGTTTCCGCGCGCAAAGCCGGAGGACGTCGGAATTCCGTCGTCACGCATTGCGGAGTTTCTCCGCGAGCTTTATGAGAACCGCGCGCTCGATACGCACGGGGTGACGGTCATAAAGGACGGAAAACTCATCGCGCAGGCGATGTTCGGTCCTTATGAAGCCGACCTGCCGCAGGCGACGTTTTCCGAGTGCAAGAGCATCATTTCCCTTGCGATAGGAATTCTCATAGGCGAAAAACGCCTTTCGCTCGATGAAAAAGTCGTCGACATAATAGACGATATCAGCGCGATAACAAAAAAACGCTACGAAAAGCTGACCGTTGAAAGACTGCTGACAATGCGTTCAAGCTCCTGCTTCAATGAGATAGGCGCGGTGATAGAAGAAAACTGGGAAAAGGAGTTTTTCACTCTCGTGTCCTTCGGAACAATAGGAAAAACTTTCTTCTATAACAGCCTGAATACTTATATGCTCGCATGTATCGTCCGCCGCAAAAGCGGCATGACGGTGACCGAATATCTTCGCCCGCGGCTTTTTGAGCCGCTCGGCATAAAAAATATTTTCTGGGAAAAAAGTCCGTCCGGCACGGAATGCGGCGGCTGGGGACTTTATATTCTTCCGGAGGATATGGCAAAGCTCGGTCAGCTCGCGCTCGACGGCGGCGCGTGGAAGGGCCGGCAACTCGTCCCGAAGGCATATATAAATCTGGCGACAAAAGCTCACGTCAGAGTGCCGGATGACTACGGCGACTTCAATTACGGTTATCAGATATGGGTCGGCCGCAATTCGGATTCCTTCCTTTACAACGGGCTTTTCGGTCAGAATATGATGTGCTTCCGCAATACGAAAACGATTGTTACGGCAAATGCGGGAAACTGCGAATTCTTCCAGCAGTCGCCCTTCTGCCGCATATGCGAAAAATATTTTGCATCCGATGAGCCGACTGTCACCGTCCGCAACGACACGCCGTCACTTCAGGAGATGATCAGACTTCTGAAAAACAAAGATTTCCGCACCGAAGGACTCCTCGCCGCCCGCAGAGACAAAAAACTCGCGGAAAATATGCGCGGAAGGCTCGAAGGCAGATTCTGTGTTCTTCCCGAAGGAAAAAGGACGACAATAAGCGTCTTCCCGGCTGCGCTTCAGGTCTGCGGCAATACCTACGGCAAGGGTCTTGAAAAAATCGGCTTTGAAACAAGGGACGGAAAATTTACGGTTTCGTTCTTTGAGGGAGAAAGCATTATTTCCGTTCCGATAGGCTTTTCTAAATACGAAAAATCGGAGCTGCACCTCGGAGATCAGCTCGTGTTCAAGGTCGCCGCGCACGGAAGATTTGCCGAAAATGAGGACTATCTCCCCGTTCTGAAGCTGAAAATCGACTTCATCGAAACGCCCTGCTCCAAAACGATAAAGCTGATTTTCGATGGCGACAGCGTTTATTACAAGCAGGAGGAATTCCCCGGCGCGAAGTTTATAAAATACGGCATAAACTTCATTTCAGACAACTTCCTTTCAAAAGGCATTCTCGGAAAGATGAATCTTGACGAAAAATTCTCGGATGCCGAATATCTCGCATACAAGGCGGAAGCAAAGCTCTCCGCAAGAGCAAACTTCAATCTCGTCTGAAAAATGAATAAAAGCCTTCCCTTCGGGTCAGCCTTATACCGAAAGGAAGGCTTTTTTATGGACAAAAAAGAAAAATATCTGATTAAAAATACAACCCGCGCCCGTCGCGAAGAAATCGTCCGGATGTCGCTCGGCGGCGACGTCTGCTCCGGCTGTGCCGGTTGCGAAGGCGTCGGCTGCGGCAACGCGCTTGAAATGTACAAGGACTATATCGAAGGCAAGAAGGAGCTTTCGGAAATAAACAGGAACATTGCAAAGACATTATAAATTTCAAGTTCTTCCGCTTTTATCAACCCGCGCCGCAGGCGCACCTTTTCTCTTCGATCTTCTCTCTTATCTCTTATCTCAAAAAAGCCCCGCCGAAGCGGGGCTTTTTGCTTTTTACTGTATTGTTTCGCTGTTGTTGAGAACGAGCGTGCTGTAAAGGAAGAGGACATCGCTGCCTTCAAAATTTACAAACCTGCCGAGATAATCCGGAACAATATAACGTATATCGACAAGAGTTATCTTTGCGTAACCCTCAACGAGAAGCGGAGATATGCTGCTTCCGAAGGAGTCACGGAAAATGATAAGCTCTTTGTCCGTCTTTGCGTTCGGATTTTCGATGGTCATAAGCGATATTGAGCCGGAAAGGAACATCTGATACGGGTCTTTTCCATAGGCTTTTTCCATATCGTATACGGTTGTTTTCTTGCCCGTTTCATAGTTTGTGACTATGCAGTTATCAAGAATATCGCTTGTGAGATATTTAATCGTTTCCGAGGGCATGGGAAGTGCCGCCTGACCGTAATAAACGCCGTAAAAGGGATTGTCAAGTGTGTTTTCCCTGTACTGTCCCGAAAGGCTGGCGCCCATTCCCTTTGCAAGGGCTGCCGCAGTTTCAAGCAGCTTTTCCTGTCTCCAGTGAGTATCCGTTTTATAGTAATCGGAAATTTCAAGCGTGTTCATTATGTCTATATACTGCGCATATGACATTTTATCCTTCATTTCGGAGACGAGCTTTTCGTAATCCATTTTGAGATAGCCGCCCTTGTCGGCAAGGAAATAACTCTTATCCGGTACTATGGAGAGATAAACGTTTGAAGCCTTGCCCTCCATATATTTTTTATAGACGTATTCAAATCTGCTTGCCGCATATGCAATCGACTTGTCGTTGAGCGGATATTCAATCTTTGCCGCATAGCCGTCTTTTATATAAATTCCGTTGTTGTCAAGCTGACGGAAAACGTAATAGCTCGTCAGCGCTTTGAGCGTCCTGAACTGTTCTCTCAGCGGGAACTGATCCTGCGTGTATTTTTCAAACTTCGTCATAAACGAGCCGTTGAGCAGAGCTTTAAGCTCCGGCTTCGGAAGCTGCGCAAGGTCTCTGCGCTCGCTGTCCGAATATTTCTTTGCGGGTATCGCCCAACAGCCTATGACAGTCGTCACAAAGAACGCGGCAATTATCACAAAAGAAATTATACTTTTTGTTTTGTTATTCATAATATCACCTCCGTCAGAAGCGGAAATAGAGGAACGGATTGTATGACCCGTCAACAAGGCACGCCGTGCATATCGCAAGCAACACGCAGAGGGCAACCGGTGCAAGCACCGTCATTATCTTGCCGCCGACGCGACTTTCGTTTATCTTGCCGACAACGAGCTTCGGAAGCGGCGTCGAGCCGATCATCGCGAGCAGGATTACAACTCCGTAGCTGCGCAGATAGTAAACAAATTCAGTCGAGACAAGCGGATAGCCGCCCGCGCCGAACATCGAACCTATATAAGAGAATGCGTCCTTCATGCTTGCCGCATCGAATATAACAAAGCTGATTATGACAAGCAACAGCACGTAAATATGGTTCAGCACCTTGCTCTTTTTCAGGTATTTAAGCAGGAACAGCTTTTCTATCATCAGTATGATTGCAAAATACAGTCCCCAGATGATGAAGTTCCAAGCCGCCCCGTGCCACATTCCGGTCAGCATCCAGACAACGAAAATATTAAAGAAATGTCTTGCCTTGCCGACTCTGTTTCCGCCGAGCGGAATATAAACATAGTCGCGGAACCATGAGCCGAGCGACATATGCCATCTGCGCCAGAACTCCGTAACGCTGCCCGAAATATAAGGATAATTGAAGTTTTCAAGGAAGTCAAAGCCGAATATTTTTCCGAGTCCGATTGCCATATCGCTGTAACCGGAGAAGTCGAAATAGATATGAAGCGTATATGCTATGGCATAAAGCCAGAAGAAAAGAACGGATTTATCGCCGGAACCCTTGAAAGTATCGCAAAGCTCGCCGAGGAAGTTTGCAATGAGAATTTTCTTTGAAAGTCCGATGATGAAGCGGCTCATTCCCGCAGATATCTTTTCAAATGAGTGATTGCGGTTTCTCAGCTGCTCCGCTATATCGGAGTAACGGACAATCGGTCCCGCAATAAGCTGCGGGAAAAGCGCAACATAGGTTGCGAGGTCAATCGGGTTTTTCTGCGCCGCAACGTCGCCTCTGTAAACGTCAACGGTATAGCTTAAAATCTGGAATGTATAGAAGCTGATGCCGACGGGAAGCGCGATTTTGAGAAGCGGAATGGAAAGTCCGGTCACCGCGTTGATATTTGAAATGAAGAAGTCCGCATATTTGAAATAGCCGAGTACGGCAAGACTGCTGGTAACGGAAAGAACCAGAAACAACTTTGCAAGGCCGTGATTTTTTTCTCTGTACTTTTCAATCAGAAGTCCGAAAAGATATCCGAGTCCGATAGAAAGCACCATCCATATAACATACTTTGGCTCGCCCCACGCATAAAATACAAGGCTCGAAAGGAGAAGAACCGTGTTTTTGAGAAAGCGCGGCGCAATCAGATATAAAAGTATTACACACGGTAAAAAGTAATACAAAAACGGAATGCTTGAAAATAACATACGTCCACCTTTTTTACATAGCTACGGCACCGCACAAGCGGTGCCGCGCTTATTCTTGTATTTTTGTAATTAAACCTCAATGTTTGCGTCGATGAGGAGCTTTGCGTTTGTATCCGCAGCAAGGCATTTTGTCTTGAATGTGTCAATCGGGTCTGCCTTTCCGAAGCCAACAATGATATATTCGCCGACAGAAACAACCATAACCTTATCCGGGAAGCCGCACATCCAGCGTGTACCCATAATTGCGCTGTTGTAGTCCTTTGCAAAGCTTTCTGCAGTTTTAGCGTCCTTGAGATGGAAGATCGCAGAGCTGAATGTATTTGTATTCATCATATGGATAAGGTTTGCCGCGTCGTTTTTGACCGTTGCGAGAAGGTCATCGGTAATGTGGGTATATGCCTTTATGGATTCTTTGTTCTTTTCTATATCAAAAGCTCCGGGGCCTTCATCGGAATTGTGATCCTCATCGCCGCCGCCGACGGGGAATTTATCGTCGTCGGTGTAAGAGCCCCATATTTTATTGAAGAGATCGAGCGCATTTGCGTATGCGGGAGTTACGGGAACATCGGGAGTTGTAGTGGTTGTTGTAGCTTCTGTTGTTGTGGTTGTTGTGTTTGTGTTTGAAGTAGTTGTTGCGTTTGCGTTTGTGGTTGTTGTTACACCGGGTTCTGTCGTTGTTGTGGAATTGTTGTTTCCTCCGCAGGATACGAGCGAGATTGTGAGTGTCAGCATAACTGCCGCAAGCAAAAGTGCAATAATCTTTTTCATCAGTGTTTTCTTCCTTTTCTGTGTAATGTGATTTTTTCAGTTTTTGCCGTCCTCGGCGGACAGTATCAGACAGTCCCGTTCGCCGTCATAGGTGGCTTTGATTATAAGGGTTTTACTTTTTGACGTCACCGTCAATTCAAAATTTTCTTTGCCCGAGATGTCCACGACCCATTCAAATGACGTGTCTCTTCTCGTTTTGATGGACGAGGTTATCCTGCCATCGGCGGTGCAAAGCGTTCCGCCTTCCGACGCTGTGATAACAGTTTTCCCATCTGCTTCGATTTTAATCGGGACGGTTATCACCTTTTTTTCGCGCGGGGAGTGATCCTCCGTGTAAACGGAGATACTCGGGGAGGTTATCTCTCCCGTCTGCTCTCTGAGCGTCTGTCCGTCAATGCTTACGTCAAAATTTCCGGAGCCGTAATTTCTGAAAAGCACAAGTGACAGGACAACAACAAAGCAAGCGGCTATCGCCCCTATATACCTTGTAGCCAAACGGAAATTCGGTTTCTTCTTTTTGACAGGCTCCCGCGCTTCCGTCAGCAGTTCGTCGTCTATCTCGGTGATAGCTCTTGCAAGTATTTCATTTTTCATACCTTCACCAAATTCACTATACCGTGACTCCTTCCCGCTCCAGATGCGTTTTTAGTTTTGAGCGCGTTCTCAGCAGCATTGTTTTGACGCGGCTTTCGCTTATGCCGAACCTTTCCGCTATTTCCGAAACCGAATCACAATAAAAATATCTGCAAACGAAAACCTTGCGATTAAGCTCCTTTTGCTCCCGCAGAAAATCGCTTATGCTTTTGCCGATAAGCTTTGCCTGCTGTTCTGTGTCCATCGTGTCACCTCCCGGAACGCAATCATCAAGTTCATCGAGAGAGACGGCGAATTCCCCTTCAATCCGCTTTTCCGCGTACCTCATTTTATATTTGTTTATCGAAAGGTTACGCGTTATCTTGCCGGCGTATGCGGCAAGGTTCTGCGGTCTGCTCGGCGGAATCGAATTCCACATTTTCAGCCAGACGTCGTTTATACATTCTTCGCTGTCCGGCTCGCTTGAGAGGATGTTCATTGCAATTTTCATACAATATGAACCGTATTTTTTGTCCGTTTCGCTTATAGCGGTTTCGTTACGGTCGAAATAGAGCCTGATTATCTGCTCATCCTCCACGTCTTCACCTCCTGCTCTTGCGCCTCCATCCCTATATACAGATTTTTTTCGGGAAGGTTACACTTTTTTCTGAAATTTTTTTATTTTTTTGTTTTTTCGTCGTGCAAAGGGCATTTTTCCCTCATCACATTACACACAATTCATATATTATCATTACTTTATGAACATTTCAAGGCTTACGGTGCTAAAAGAAAAAGGCGGGCTCTCCCCTTCCGGAGGAGCCCGCTTTTCGGTTTATCTCATTTCTTCAATATAATATACGTAATCAAGCGTCCGCAACGCTTCGATTATCTCCGTATGCGTTTTGTATTTTTTAAGCTCTGCGGAGCTTATCGTTATCGCGACCGTGTAAACGCTGAGTCCGGAATTGAGATATGCCGGATTTGCTTCAATATCATCTATGCGGAGTCCCAGCTCACGTATCGTCGTGACAAAATCCTGAAGGTTGTTCTTGTTTTTAAGCTCAAGGTGGACTTCAAAATGATTTGAGCGGTTTTTGAGCATGATTTCAATCCTCGGGAAGAACGAAAGGCTCATAAGCGTCGTTATAAAAGCGACTATCGTGAGCGTATACAGTCCGGCACCTGCGGCAAGACCGATTATTCCGCAAGCCCAGAGTCCTGCGGAGGTTGTAAGTCCTCTTATCTGATTTCTTGAGCTGAACAGCACGGAGTTGCCGCTTATCATCGCAGAGGCAATTATAGTCGCCGCGGAAAGAATGGGCAGCTTTATGGGGGTTCCCTCTATAAGCGCGAGATCAATAAGCATTGATACCGTCGACGCAAGCGATATCGTTATAAACGTGCGCAGTCCTGCCGAATGTCTCTTGCTTGACCTTTCGCACCCGATTATCGCCGAAAGAACAAGCGAAATTGCTATTCTGAAAATAACCGACCACGTTCCCAGCTGTGACGACCAGTCACCGAGGAGCTTTGCAATACTATCGTAAATCATCGTAATTTCTCCTTTATTTTCTGTTTATAAATCTGCGCCTGCGACCCATCGCGCCCATCGCGGCATATTGTTCCTCCGCCGCTTCAAGGAACGCCTGCTCCTCTTCCGATGGGGCGGGGTCGCTGTGAGCGGGAAGCTCCGATTGTATTTTCTTTATCCTCTCCGTCAGGATTTCAACCGGCGTTTTTGCAACGCCGCCCTCCGTCACGGGAATATCGGCTGTAATCTCCTCAAGATTTGTTGAATACGAATGTGAGAGATACAGCGAAAGCTTTGCCGCCGCAGGTCCTATCAGCTCATACAGCACGCTGGACGCCAGAATGACCGTCTGTAAGGCGTTTCCGGTCTCTCCTCCGAGCATTCTCGCTCCGAGTGCGGCAAGACCGATTGCAACTCCCGCCTGCGGTATAAGCGCAAGTCCGAGATAATTGCGAACCTTTCTGTCCTTGCCGACTATCGCGCAACCGATAAAAGAGCCTGCATATTTGCCCACGATTCTCACAAAGAAATACAGCACTCCGACAACCAGCAGAGGCACTCCGCCGACGGCGGACGAGGTGTTGACGAGAGCTCCGAGGTCAAAGGTGATACCCGACCTTACGAAGAACAAAAGCAGTATCGGCGGGCTGAAATAGTTCAGCTGCTTGAAGAGCTTGTCGTCATCCGTTGTGTTTATATATACCATTCCCATGGACATACACCCGAGCAGTGGCGAAATATCCATCACGGCGCATATGCCACAGAAGGTGAAAAGCAACGCGACCGAAACGATGAGTCTGTTGTCGGTCGAGCGCTTGTTCATCAGCCATTTCATCAGAAGCCCGAAAAAGCCGCCGAGCAGAAGCACGACAAGATTCAGGATTATCGGTTTTATGATACTTTCAAATCCGGCGGAACCGCTGCCTGCGGAAGACGCAAGAGCAATCGATATCGCCGCACTGTACGCAAGCAAGCCGACAACGTCATCAAGGGCGACAACCTGAAGCAGGGTATCGACAAAGTCTCCCTTTGCCCGCGTCTGGCGGATTGTCATCATTGTTGAAGCGGGGGCTGTCGCCGCCGCGAGCGCCGCAAGCACAGCGGAGAATGCAAGGTCAAGCCCGAGCACCCAATATGTAACTATAAAGACGAAAAGCGTTGCCACAAGAGACTCGAGCAGAGTGATTATTACAACCTTCATTCCGTTTTTCTTCAGCGTCGACAGCCGGAAAAATTCTCCCGTGCTGAACGCTATGAACGAAAGGGCGATATCCGGAAGGAACTCCGTTCCGTTTATGACCTTTTGCGGGATTATATCAAAAACGTAAGGACCTATCAGTATTCCGACAACGATATACGCCGTTACGTTCGGAAGGCGGAGCAGCTTTGTTATCCGCGTCATCAGAAATCCGCAGAAAAGCATTACCGCTATGGAAATTATCACCGAGGCGACAGGTCCCGTGCTTTCAACCATTGCACGCATATCTTTCATCCTTTCTTTCTTGGTATTTCTCCCGTTTCAAGAGATACAACTGTATTATTATATGATATTACTTTTTATCGTTTTTGTCAACTGTTTTAATGCGCTTTCAACAAATCGCATATCCGGACGCGCCGTTTTTTTGTCATTTGCAACAGACAGAAAAGCCTTTCCGTATCAGCGGAAAGGTTTTTCCCTATGACATTATTTCTTTTCGTCCGTTTTGTCTGACGACGTATCGTCTTCGGAATTATCGGCGCAGCCGTCCTCTTCTTCGTTTATCACGATATCCTCTTCGACCTCTTTGCCCGCGTTTTCATCAATACCGAGCACCTTCGACGCCTTCTTCTTTATCTTTCTCCAGACGATATAGAACGTCGCGCCCAGCGCGATAACTATGCCGCCGATAACCTGCGCTATAAGCGTAACCTGTGAAGGGTCTATATAAGCCGCAGCGTTGACCGTCGCAAACAGCGTCATTCCAAAGCAAAGGTATGCCGCAAGAAGTATTTTCATTCGTTTCATATCAGATTATCTCCCGTAAATCAATTTTTTCTGTTTTGCTGAATCTCCGCAAGACGTCGGAGGATGTATTTCGCGCCCTCTGCGCCGTTCGTCCCGTACGAATAGAGATGCTCGTGAAGAAGAGCGGTTATCTTTTCTCTGTATTTTTCCCCGCTCGCCATAAGCTCCTCTGCTGTCGCCTTGGTTTTGTCGAGCTCGCTCTTTTCAAGCGCGACGCCGACCTTGTCACGAAGGTATATTTCGGACGGCGTCAGCCCGATTTTCTCCCATTCGGGATTTTCCATTTTCATTTTTGTATTGACAAACAGCACGGGCTTTTTTGTCGAAAAGCAGAATTCATAAGCAATTGCAGACCAGTCCGTTATCAGCAGGTCGGAGGAATACGTCGATTTGTTTGTCGAAAAGTCCAGCTCAAAGGTGAGCTTTTCATCCGGAACTCCGGCATATTTTTCCGTCAGCAGCCTGATTTTCTCCGGATAACGCTTGACGTACTCCGGATGCGGACGGACGGTTATATGGTTTTCGTCACACATAAGCTGCTCTATCAGCGTATCGACGCAGCTGTCCAGCAGGTTGTCCTCCTGCCAAGAGGGACCTATCAGTATTTCCCGCTTTGCGTGCGGGGTTTTGTCCATATCCTCATAAGCCTTTTCCAGCTTTTCTTCAAGAGGATAACCGAATTTCACAAGCGTCTTCTCCGGAAGAGAATAAACCTCCTCCGTCTTCCGCACTTCCCTTGCGACGTGTTCTCCCGTGCAGAAGATCGTATCGAAATGGTCAAGGGCGGCTTTGCGGAAACCCATATGAACGCTCATCATATCGTGCGGAACGTAAATATATTCAATATCCTTTTTGACGAGCGAACGCTTTATATAGAAATTGTCGAGGTCGGGCGTTGTCATCGCGACTATGTCCGCCTCCATTCTCATCATAAAGGATATCAGCTTTTTCGGGCCTATATAATACGGCTTTATCGTCGGGTCGGTTTCGGCAAGACGGAACACGGCGTCGTCGGGGTCGCTCGTGACGTAATGTATCGTCATGTTTTTGGCTCTCTTTTTCAGCTCCGTTATAAGCGCCTCGAAATATTTATAAAACCCGCTTCTTTCCGAATAGATGACAAGGTGCTTGTTTACGATTTTGAAAAATCTCTTGTAATCCGCCTTTTCTCTTTTTGCGTTTTCCTTTGATTTTTCGTCTCTTTTACCGTCGTCGAGACGTTCGATATCGGCAAGAGCCTTACGGCTCTCTTCAAGCCGTTTGTAATCAACGTATTTTTTCGGATTTATCACGGCGTTGAGAACATATTGCTGGATAATTGCGAAAACGTTGCTCGCAATCCAGTAAAGCGCGACTCCCGTATATACGAAAAATCCGAGGAAGAGCGAAACGCCGACCGAAAGCACCGTCGTTCCGTACTTATTGAATTTCCCCTGCTCTGCCTGCAAAACGTTCGTTGCGTTCATTACCCAACAGAGGAGAAGAGACGATACCCCCGCGATAACGGGAACGAGCGTATAAAATCCCCACGCCTTATACGGCTCTATGCCGAGCGAAAGCCCGATAAACGAAAGGTCGAGCGGCTTTATCTGCGAAACAACGCCGGCAAAGGCGGCGTCGGTCGACGCTCCCGACTGTATCGTTTTGATTATTTCAAGCTGATTTTCCGCATTGATTCCGAGGCTCTCCGCAAGCGCGGCAACTGTTTCCGAACTCATATGCAGAACGTTTGTCAGCGGCTGCTTGACTATATACAGCACCGCCGTCAGCAGCAGAAGCTGGAGCAGAAGCGGAACTACCGTCACAAACGGACTGTAACCCTTTTTCTTCTGCATTGCCGTTTCTTCCTCGGCAATTCTTTCCCTGTCGCCGTAATATTTTGCCTTTATAAAGTTTATATCCGGCTGGATCGTGACCATTTTTATAGAGTTTTTATGCACCCACACCGAAACGGGAATGAGAATTATCTTTGTGCACAGGGTGAAGAGAATTATCGCAAGGCCGTAATTTCCGCAAAGCTCCCAGCACCATTTCATAACGTATCCGAGCGGGTAGCATATATAATGCATGACCGTATTCATTTATGTCTCCTTCGGGTCATCAGTAGAGCGACCCTATGTTTACATCCGAGACGATTTCCCAGTTTGAAAAATCTTTGCCCATACCCGTAACGACAAAGTCGACTATTCTTGTATCGCCCTTGTCGTAAAGCTCGAATTTATGGTGCCTCGTGACGTTTTCTCCTTTGGCTATCTCAAAATAAGTCCTGCCGTAATCGACGTCGGTTTCAATCCCCGCGGATTTTACCAGCGTAGGAATGAGATTTGCCTGACATACCTGCGCGCTTGAATAAGCGAGCGGCTCGTCACAAGCGCCGGCAGGCTTTACAAAGAGCGCGGTAAGTCTCGGCTGGGTGGGTATTTCGCCGTCGTCTCTTGCGCTCGGGTGGTCGCCCGTGATGACTATCGTTGAATTTTCATAAACGCCGAGGCGACGCATTTCATCAATATACGAATATATCATTCCGAAGCAGCCCCTCATCGCGCCCTCAAACGACCCGTCCTCAACGCGATTGCCGTTTTCGTCCATATTGTACGGCTGATGACAGCCGTTCAGATGAATAAGCGTATATGATTTTTCGCTGTCGTCAACTGTAAGTCCTCCGGAGAGAAGCTCGTACGCGCGCGGGTCGTCAACCTTGTATGCAGGCGCCTCGCCGCCGTAGCTTATGACGCTGTTAAACGACGAAGTCGATACGGAGAGCGTGCTTTTAAGCACGGTCGGAAGACTTCTGTAAACGGAAAGCTGCGCCATATTTCCGACGAGCGCCGCTCTGTCCGTCACTTCGTATTTTGAAACGCCCGAAACGTTATATACTCTGCCGTTCATCGCTCTTGCGTCTCTGTAACCGTAATAATCTCCGGTATAGAGCTTTATGCGATATCCGTTTTTCTGCAAATCCGAGAGGAAGGGCGATGTGCCGTATGCGGTTTCAAACCACTTCTCCGGACTGCACCCGTATTCGTAATCGACGCCGGTTATCATCGTGGCAAGCCCCGGATAAGTTCTTGAATAAAGGGAAATATTGTCCTTGAAATATGTAAATCCCGTAAGCTTATCAAAGAATTTCGGGTCTTTGCCCTTCATTTCCTGATAAAAACTTATATCAAAACGGTCAACGACGAACACAACTATGTTTTTCCCTTTGGAAACCTCGTTTATGCCCGCCTCCGTCAGATACTGTTTTATATTTTCTTCCGGCTTTTCCGGCTCCTTCGGTTTTTCGGTCGTGACAGGCGGAGCGGAGGTCTCCGTTGTCTGCGGATTTTCCGTCGTCTGCGGAGCCTCCGTTTTTCCCGTCTGAGTATCCGTTATCTTCGGTATGCTTGATACGCACCCGACAGCCTGCATTCCGACAATCATAATGAGCAGAACGACCGACACCGTCTTTATCATATCAAATTTTTTCATTTTAATCGCTCCTATTACACACAGCACCGCCGCGATAATCCACAGCGCGGTATCCAATATCAGAAACCAGGGCTTGACCTTCGTTCCGACGTCGTCTCCGGCAAGCGACCCCATGCCGACGTTCAGAAAAATTGCCTGAATGTAGCCCATAAGCGCAATCCAGAAAAATATTCCGAAAAGCACCCTGTAAGCCGTGCCGTTTACAAGAAGAAGAACAAGTGTTATCACAAGCGAAACGGCAAGCGCAATCAGTGCGAGCTGCCAACCGAAATCGGAAAACGAAAAGAGCATTTCCTTTCTGTTTCCCGCAAACACTTCAACCGCTCCGAAAAAGAGCCATGTAAAACCGACCGCCGCTCCGCAAAGGGACGCGGGTAGTATTTTCTGTTTTATATCTTTTATGTCAATCACCTCTTTCTACGAGTTACAGTTTATCATTTATATATATCATTGTCAACCCGAAACGGACTTTTTCGGCAATTTGCACTTTTTTGAACACCTTTTTTCTACGTCCGACGAAGAGACGCCCGTGCGATAAAACATTCTTTTCGTTTAGTCGTTCCGGAACGCGGTTTTTCTCATATGAAGGCGCATTTTTTATCAAAATCAGCCGACGCCGGATGTAACCCGAAGCGCCCCTTGCGCATACTATTTAAGTGCGGGGATTTTTCGGGGAGGTGCGGCTTATGGATATGGATTTCCGCTCTGCGGCTCCGTCGCGGAAAATCCGCGATTACTGCTTTTCGATAGCGGAGAAGTTTCCCTCCGTTTCGCTTTTCACAATAGGCTGTTCGCTTTCCGGTCAACCCATAGATTGCATGAGCATAGGAGCGGGAGAGATCTGTCATATCGTCGTCGGCGCACATCACGCATCGGAGCATATAACCGCCCTCATCTGCGTGAAATTCGTTTGCGACCTTGCAAAAGCCGTGCGCGACGGAATGTTCCTTGTCGGCTTTGACGCAAAGCAGATATTTTCAAGACGAAAAATTTTCGTCGTCCCCGTGATAAATCCGGACGGAACGGACATTCAGCAAGGAGTTTTCCCATGCGGGCATATTCTCTTTCCGCGGCTTGTATCAATGAACCCGTCGGGACGGGATTTTACGCACTGGCAGGCAAATGCGCGCGGCGTCGACTTGAATCACAATTATGACGCAGGCTTTGCCGATTGTCGGCTGCTTGAAAGAAACGCCGGAATATATTCGGGAGGACCTTCGCGCTTCGGCGGACAGTATCCCGAAAGCGAACCGGAAACGCATGCGCTCTGCAATCTGACGCGTTTTCTTGCGCCGCAGCTCAAAACAGCTGTCGCGCTGCACACGCAGGGGGAGGAGATTTATTATGACTACCTCGGCGACTGTCCGCGCGGATCGCTTATGCTCGCCGAATGTTTTTCGCGCGTTTCGGGATATACCGTTTCAAAGCCGAGCGGTATCGCGTCATACGGCGGATATAAGGACTGGGTGATATCAAAGCTCGGAATTCCCGCCTTCACAATAGAATGCGGCAAGGGAGAAAACCCCTTGCCGCCGAGCGATTTTGATAATATTTACAAAAAAGTCCTGCCCATTCTGCTCACCGCCGCCGCTTTCGGATAAAAAACTCTTGCAATAGCGGATCAAAATGTTATAATAGATACAGAGGTCAGATACCGAGATATTTTCTCACCATTGTGTTGAGAAGCTCGTCGCGGTCTATCTTGCGGATAAGCGCGCGGGCGTTTCTGTAACTCGTTATATACGTCGGGTCCTCGGAGAGCAAATATCCGACTATCTGATTTATCGGGTTGTAGCCTTTTTCAAGAAGAGCCTCGTAAACCGTTGTGAGTATGCGCTTTATATCTTCCTCGCTCTGCGCTCCAACGGAAAAGGTCATTGTTCTGTCTATATCGCTTACGCTCATTGACTTATCCTCGCTTTTTGTTTTTGTCTTTATTATATTCTACAACAATTCAATTCATTTTTCAACATTTTTTCGCACTTTAACGGCAGAAAGCCGTAAATAATTTATAAAAAGGACGTGTAACTTATGGAAATCAAACGCAAATCAATGTCAGACGAGCAGCTTTCCGCCCGTGAAAACGAGCTTATCGCGGAGGTAAACGCCGTCTGCGACGGCTATCGTGACCGTTTTTCCTTCCTCGGCTACGAGCTTAACGTTGAAATCGACGAAAAGAAAGCCGATGATTACGAATTCTCTCCCCGCAAGGACGGAGAGGAACACAAGCCCGAATACGTTTCCGGCTATGCATGCCGCGCGACCGTAACGGTCAGACGTCCGAAGAGCGACGACGAAATGAAGCAGGACGCAGAACTTGAAGAAGAGCTTTCCGCGGCGGAAAAGGAATACTCCGAAAAGGTTGACGAGGGCGGAGAATGCGGTATAGACGAGCAGCTCGCCGAGCAGGAAAGAGCCGACGCCATCCTTGCCGACGCAGAGGACAAGCTCAATCGCAGCGTTGCGTATACCCAGCTTATGCTTATAAGAATATACAAGGCGTTCTGGATTGAAAAGGTCAGCATTTGCGAAAACACCGACGAGCTTAAAAACGACCTTGACGAATTCTATAACAAGCTCGCCAAAGGAGAAACCGAGGAATAACCTTCTTTTCTTCGAGAAGAAAAGAAGGCAAAAGAAGCTTCAGTTATCGGTGACGATATGCAGATTTTTAATATAGCCTTCTCCAGTAGGGATTTGCGAGTGTGCGAAGCACACTTGCAGGCGTCGCCGAGACGGGGTCGGAAACCGCGGAGCGGTTCGTTTCTCTTCGATCTTCTCTCCTCTCTTTTATCTCAAAAAAAATCCCCGCCGGAGCGGGGATTTTTATTGCTTTTATACTCCCGAATAAGCGGCAAATCCGCCGTCAATCGGAACGACAACGCCGTTTACAAAGCCCGATGCGCCGTTATCGCAGAGCCAGAGGAGAGTGCCTGTCAGGTCGTCGACCTCGCCGAACCTGCCCATGGGCGTATGTGCGAGAATTTTCTCGCTTCTCGGAGTCAGCGAGCCGTCGGCGTTCATAAGCATACCGCGGTTCTGATTTGTAACAAAAAATCCGGGGGCGATCGCGTTGACTCTTATGCCGACCTTCGAGAAATGTACGGCAAGCCACTGCGTAAAGTTCGATACAGCCGCCTTTGCGCCGGAATACGCGGGGATTTTCGTCAGCGGACGGAAGCTGTTCATCGACGAAACGTTAAGTATCACAGAGCCTGCCTTTTTCGCCATATCGCGCGCAAAGACCTGTGTGGGAAGAAGCGTTCCGAGGAAGTTGAGATTGAAAACGAATTCAACGCCCTTGGGGTCGAGGTCAAAGAAAGTAACAAGGTCTTCTCCGCCGTCGATATCCTCCGGAAAGAGATATTCTTTTGTCGTTGTGCCCTTGGGGTTGTTGCCGCCCGCACCGTTGAGAAGTATATCGCATGTGCCGAGCTCCGCATTGATTTTTTCTCTTGCCGCCATAAGGCTCTCTTTGTCAAGCACGTTTGCTTCAACGGCGATTGCCTTACCGCCGTCCGCGTTTATTCTGTCCGCAACTGCCTGTGCGGGTTCAAGACGGAGGTCACATACAGCAACCTTTGCGCCGCAAGCCGCAAGTGCTTCCGCAAAGCCGGAGCAAAGCACACCGCCGCCGCCCGTCACAACGGCGACCTTTCCCGCAAGGTCAATTCTGAAAGGAAGTTTAACCATTTTCAATTTCTCCTTTATCTCATTTGATTTTCTTTATCGTATCGTAAATATCGCACGGGCGGTCGACTGTTATATCCGCGCCCGAGGCGATAAGTATTTCTTTTTCGCGATAACCCCATGTTGCCCCGACGGCAACCATTTCCGCATTCTTTGCGGTTTTCATATCGACATCCGAATCGCCGACAAAAGCGCACTCCGACGGACTTGCGCCGAATTTTTCCGCAAGGTAAAGCGCGCCCTCCGGACTCGGCTTTCCGGGAAATCTTCCCGTGCCGAGAATCTCCTCAAAAACCTCGCTGCCGTACAGCTTTTTGACAATGTCGTTTGCGTGGTCGTTATCCTTGTTTGTGAACACCGCAAGCGGGAGCCCGTCCGCGCGGAGCTTTGAAAGCGTCTCCGCCATACCGTCATACGCTGTTGTGTTGTGAAGATAGCACTGACTGTACTCGTTCAGATATATCTCTTTCGCCTTGCCGTAATATTCGTCGCTCTGCCCTTCCGGAAAGGAATTGCGTATGAACTGATCCGTCGTGCCGTTTATAAACGAAAGAAGGTGCTTTCTCGTCACAGGGGGAAGCCCGTATCTCGCTCTTGCGCGATTCATTCCTTCTGTAAGATCCGGAAGTGTGTATGCAAGCGTGCCGTCCAGATCGAAAATAACAGCTTTTATCATAATTCTGCCTCCTGCGACAATCGCTTTAATGATTTTATCAGCATTTGAGGCATTTGTCCATAGTTTTCTTCATTTTTTTGCGTTGACTTTATATATTTACTGTGTTAAAATGTTCTTTGTGTATCAATAGGCGGCGCAAGCCGCAAAAAAGAACGGACGGAGGACAGCGCGCTTTTTTGCGTGTCGAAAGATAAAAATGAGTTTTGTAAAGGTTTTTTATGCGGACGTCTCCGCTTATTATGACGAAAACGCTCTCGCCGAAAGGAAGGCGGAGGTATCTGCCGATCGGCAGAGCCGTATCGACCGCGCAAAACGTCCGGAAACGAAAGCTCTTCTCCTCGGCTCCGGACTGATCGTCCCCGTCGCGCTGAAAAAGGTTTTCGGCGATTTTGATTATGAAATCAAGGTAACGGAAATGGGCAAGCCCTACGTTTCAAATCGCGACGGCGTGTTTTTCAGCGTGTCGCATACGGGAAAATACGTGCTCTGTGCCGTTTCGGATACCGAAGTCGGCGCCGACCTTGAGGAAATTGCCGAGGCACAGACCGTTATGCCCATTGCGGACAGATTTTTCACTCCGCTCGAACGTGACGCAATCAGCCTCAGCCCGTCGCCCGCAGAAGCCTTCTGCCGACTGTGGACGCTGCGCGAAAGCTACGTAAAAATGACGGGAAAAGGCTTTGACCGCGGTCTTGCGCCGCTTGCCATGGTGTTTCCCTCCGGCACGCCGAAGATAAAAGTCGACGGAAAAATCCTTGAAAACGTATTCTTCACGGAAATCCGCGACGTTTATATGTGTCGCGGCGCAGTATGCACGGAAAAGGAAGCCGGATATTCCATTGAAAAAATAACTCTCTGAAAAAGGTGACGGGTTTATGAGACTTGAATTCGGAATAGGAGCCTGCGGAATTCTTTTCGGAATGACGCCGAAGGACGTTGTGAGCGCCCTCGGCATGCCGGATAAGATAAACGTCTGCGAGGACGACGAAATATACGGGCAGACTTATATTTATAATCGCGATATGCTTATGGTATGGTTTGAGCGCGAAAAGGATATGCGCGTGACGCTGATACAATGCTTTTCCCCCGAAATGACGGTCTTCGGGAAAAAGGTTTTCCTGCGCGAAAAGGACGAGGTTATGAAGCTGATAAAATCCGCGGGGTGCAGCCGTTTCACGGAAAACGACGGCCCGACGGAGGAAACCGTCTTCTTCGATGATATCGCCGCCTGGTTCAATTTTGAATTCGGCAAGCTGTCGTATGTGGAGCTCGGCGTGTTCTTCAACGAAACGACCGGCGAGGAAATCTGGAGCTTCGGAGAATAAAATTTCGGATATGCGGGTTGCGGAAGCAACCCGCGCTTTTTTTGTAAAAAACAAATTTTCCCGCCCATATTTTTCACGTCCGGACAGAATAATAAAAATAAAAAGGTTTTTATGGATATTTACGAAAGCAAAAAGGAAGAATTCCGTCAACGGTTTGAAAAAATGTCCGATCTTTCCGTCCGTGAGTTTTGCTGCGGAAGGCTGCGGATATGCATTTTTTATATTTCAAACTTCTGCTCCAAAAATATGATAGCGGAGCAGATTATAAACCCGCTTTCCGCCGCATACGGCAGAGAGGGCAACGCTTTTTCCGTCGAAAGCTCGATTGCCTCCGCTTCCCTGTCAATTCTCGGCAGCGGCGACGAAGCCGAGGAAAGTCTTCTCGCCGGCTCCGCCGTTTTGATGTATGACGGCTCTCCCCGCTATGCGCTTTCCGTCGGCACGAAGAACGAAGAAGGACGCTCCGGAAACGAGCCGGACACGGAAAACGTCATAAGAGGTCCGCACGAGGGCTTTACCGAAAACGGCGAGTCGAACGCAATGCTCATTCGCCGTCGACTGCACACGGCAAAGCTGAAAAAGCTGAATTTTTCCGTCGGGACGTTATCAAAAACGGACGTTTCAATAATGTATATAGAAGGAATTGCGCGGGAAAAACTTGTTTTTGAGGTGGTGCGACGGATAAAAAATACAGATGTTGCAACCGTCACGGACTCCGGCATGATAGAGCTTTGTATTCAGGACGGGAAATATGCGCTTTTCCCCACCGTCGGAAATTCCGAGCGGCCGGACAAGGTTGCCGCCAAACTGACGGAGGGTCGCGTTGCGATAATCGTCGACGGATCGCCCGTCGTGCTTACGGTACCGTATCTTTTCTGCGAGGGCTTTCAGGTTACGGAGGACTACGCAAAAAGTCCGTGGTATGCGGGTTTTGTCCGTATTCTGCGCCTTGCGGCAATGGCGATATCCGTCTGGCTGCCGGCGGTTTTCACGGCAATTCTGACGCATCACGAATATATGGTTCCGCCTGCCACGCTGAACGTCATAAGCGAGTCCCGAAAGGGACTTGCAACCCCCATTTTTTCAGAGGTCATCATCGTTTTTCTCCTGTTTGAGCTTGTGCGCGAGGTCGGGCTGCGAATGCCGAAGGCGGTCGGGTCGGCGGTCGGAATTGTGGGTGCGCTCCTCCTCGGCGACAGCGCGATCGAAGCGGGGATTGCTTCGTCGTCCGTGCTGATAATCGTTGCGCTTGCAGCACTTTGTAATTTTATCATTCCGCCGTATATGAATCCCTCCGTCATTTACAGATTTATAATGGTCCTTCTTGCGGGATTTTTCGGGCTTTACGGATTTTTCATCGGATTTGTCTGCGGTGTGCTTGCCCTTGCGGGAAAAAGCTCATTCGGCACGCCGTATCTTTCGCCGATCGCACCGATTTCACCGGAGGGCATGAAGGATTTCCCCATAATGACCTCCGTCTCTCAGATGAAAATCGCACCGGTGTCAATCACGGGAAAACGTATAAAAAGAACGGGAAAGGAGAAGGAAAAATGACTCTTTCAAGAGGACTTACCTCCCGCCAGCTTTTCTTCGTCTCCGCCGCATATCTCTTCTCCGGATTTTTTGTTTTCCGCACGCGCGGCGTTTCCGTTATGGTGACGGTTTTCCTTTTGTGGTCGCTGTTTTCGGGCATTGCGTTTATGATGAAGCACCGTGAAAGGGCATCCTTTGTCCGTCGCATATTCCGCATAATTTTCGCCATATGCTCCGCCGTCACAGCCTCATGCGACGTCTTTTCGCTCTTTAATTTTTCCGCAGTCGACAAAAGCGGCGTTCCGCCGCTCGTGTTTACATTTTCGCTCGTCGCAATCGCCGTTTTTCTCGCGTATAAAATAAAGCTCGTGGGCAGGCTTGCGGAGTTGACGCCGTATATTTTCGCGGCGGTGCTGCTGACCGCCGTACCGTATATGAAGGCATCGCTTTCGCTATTTGACGGCAGTTCCCTCTCCGTTTTCTTTTTCCCATCCGTACCGCTTCTGCTCTGCGATGAGTCACGCAATACGACAGAACACCCCTCCGCCTTTCTCTCTGCGGAAAAAAGCGGACTTCATCCGCTGCTTTCGTCAATGCTCGGCGCACTTGTCGGAACACTTCTCTATATACCGTTTTCCGCCGCCGACAGCGCAAAAAACGGGCTCATCTCCGTTTTCGTCTGGACGCTTTTTCTCATTCGCCTCTCTGCGGACCTGTTCTCCGCAGTCCGGCTTTGCAAAGAAAAGGACGGCTTTCTGCCGACAGTCGCCTTTGCCTCCTTTGTGTTTGTTTCCTTTGCCGTAATATCAAAAAATCCCCTTTTGTGAGGGGATTTTTCAGTCATTATATCAGCCTTATGAAGAGCTTTATCGCCGTGCCGTCCGGATATTCCTTCACCTCGCCGACACCGATAAAGCCGTCTTTTGTATATATCTTCACCCGCTCGCCCAAGTCAAAGCGCGTGCCGATTTTCTTCTGATAAATTTCACAGCCCGAAAGGCAAAGCCTTGCATAAAAATCTGGCAGGCTGACGCTTTCAAGATCGGAGAAAAGGTTTTCAGCGGGGATGAGACGAGCCGTCCGTTCCTCCGGAGAAAAATCTTCAAGCTCTTCCGGCGTCACAGCGTCGTCAAGCGTGAAGCCCCCGGAAGAATATCTGCAAAGTGCGCTCATGGTTGCGCCGCAACCGAGCCTCTTGCCGATGTCCTCGCAAAGCGTGCGTATATACGTTCCTTTGGAGCAGGCAACCCGCATTTTATACGTGTCGCCTTCGCCGTCAATATCAATCGACGATATGAAAAGCTCCCTCGGCGCAAGCTCAACGGTTTTTCCCTCGCGGGCAAGCTCATACAGTTTTTTCCCGTCGACCTTTATCGCGCTGTACATAGGCGGCACCTGCATATATCTGCCGGTAAAGCTCTTCGCCGCAGAAATGACTTCATCCCTCGGCGGAATGTTTTCACTGCGCGACATGACGTTCCCCGTTATGTCCGCTGTGTCCGTCACGATTCCGAGCTTCATCTCCGCATCGTATATCTTGTCCTGCGCGGTGACATAGTCGGAAGCTTTGACGGCTCTGCCGACAAGGATTATAAGCAGCCCCGTTGCCATCGGGTCAAGGGTTCCCGTATGCCCGACGCTCCGCGTCCCGTAAAGACGTCGGATCTTGGAAACCGCGTCGTGCGAGGTTATCCCTTTTGGCTTATTCAGCAGCAGTACCCCGCCCCTCGATATCTCATTTTTCAAAGCCGCACTCCTTGATTATTTTGTCTACCGTTTCGTCGACGTCGCCTTCCGCAACGCTGCAACCGGCTGCGCCGGCATGACCTCCGCCTCCGAACATTGCGCAGATTTTTGCCATGTCGATATCCCCCGTCGACCTTGTTGATATTTTATATACGCCCGGCGTTCTTTCCCTTGCCAGAATGGCAACCTTTACCCCTTCAACACGCCTTATGACGTTTATAACGTCGTATGTGTCCTCGTCCTCAAAGCCGCACCGCTCCTTATCCGCCTCGGTTATTCTGACATAAGATATTTTTCCGCCGCAGAGATATTTCACGTTTTCCATGGCAAACGCCTCTGCCGCAAGCGCGGTTTTACTCTTCATTTCAAAGAGGTTGCGGCATATCTGGAAGTGGTTTGCTCCGCACTCAATCAGTTTTGCCGCGATTTTGTGAGTATACGGGGTTGTATTTGCATAACGGAAACCGCCGGTGTCCGCCGCAAGTGCGGCATACAGAAGCGACGCCGTTTTTTCGGGAATTTTACCCTGTATCATACGGTTTATGACTCTGTATATTATCTCTGCGCAGGCTCCCGCTCCGGAGTCCACAAATCTGTAACACGCAAGGTCATCATGACACGAATGATGGTCAAGCGCAAGGTCTATCTTGGCGGCGAGATAATGATATTTTCCGAGCTGGTTCGGCGAAGCAATGTCAACGGAAATAAGAAATTTCGGCGTGAAGTCGCCCGGCAAATCCTCAATTCCGAAGCAACGCTCGCCGTCTGTCAGAAACATAAGCGACTGCGGAATTTTATCACAGCAAGCCATATACGCCCGCTTTCCGACGGAACGGAGCGTCAGCACGAGCGCAAGTGCCGAGCCGATCGTATCCGAATCGGGATTTTCGTGCATAAAAACAAGAAAATTATCGTTTCTTTCAAGCACCTTGCGTATGCCGTTTATCGTTATGTTATTGCTCGCCGTCACCTTCGTTCTCCTTTTCATCATCGGACGTGACGCCCGTCTTTTTCAGAAGTTCAAAAATATCCGCGCCGCGCTTTATCGCGTCGTCATATTCAAAATTGAATTCGGGTGTCGCGCGCATATTAAGCGTTTCCGCAACGGTATGACGTATAAATCCCGCCGCGCTGTACAGTCCCTTTTTAATCTCTTTTATTTTTTCCGCGTCCGCTCCGTAAACGGAAAAATATACTTTTGCATATTTCAAATCGCCCGAAACGTCGCAATGAGTGACCGTTATCATCTCGCCCGCCACTCTCGGATCCTTGACGGAGCGTATCGCCTGTGCCACAACCCGTCCGACCTCATCGTTTACGCGCGCTCTTCTGTATTTTGCCATAATGATTTTTCCTTTCAAAGCAATGCGATATTTTTACGCATATATTATATCACAGCTCCGCCTCAAATGACAAGATTTTTTTGAAAAGAGAGTAAAGAAATAATCAAACGATTGACAGTATCCTTTTTCCGTGATATAATTATATGATACAAAATAAAGTTAAAGGAGGTCGCGCACATGGCAAAAAGTATCGGCACAAACGATGATTTCCGGACGTTGTCCGAGCTTG
The DNA here is from genome assembly GCA_018383975.1 of Eubacteriales bacterium. Taxonomy (GTDB): domain Bacteria; phylum Bacillota; class Clostridia; order Oscillospirales; family CAG-272; genus CAG-841. The sequence goes on from JAHAZT010000041.1 coordinate 60,725, forward strand.
TCCCCAAAAAAACATACATAAAAAAGCCAATGCACGACACCTCCTCCGTAACTGTTGATACCGGTGACGCCGAAAGCATCGGCTCACCTGTTCCGTTCCCCGAAAAACGCCCGCCTGTCCGTGCAAGGGAGAGTGTTTCATATTCTCCCCGTCATTCGCTTATAAATGACGTCACGCTGGAGGCCTGGCCGGGGAATTTCTCGTTCTATTCAAAATTTCATTTTGAAGCGGTAAAGCTGTTTCCCGTCGAGGGAAAGCCATGCCCGCCGGAAAGATTTTTTGCATACACTCCGCAATACGAGCAGCTTTCTCAATGTCAGCTTGAATATTATCTTTATTTCAGAACGCTCGTCCGCGGCGGAGAGTATCCCGCGGTCGACAGCAGTTATATTTTTCTCCTGCTTTATGAGATTATAAACCTTCCCGAGCTTATTCCCGCCGAAAAGGGTGCGGAGATGATTGTGCGGCTATGGAAGGCATACAGAGGCACTTATCCCTATCTTGACAAATATATCGGCGAATGGCTTTGCGACTATTGTCTTATCCATCGGCTTCCGCCGCCCGTTTCCGTTGCGGATTTTTGCGGCGAGGTGATACAGAAGCTGTCATTTCCCGAATTTTACGAAGACCCGCAGAGCGATGCATTCTCATTTGAGTCCGTTGCGCGATTTTCCTCGTGTGACTATAAAAAAAGCCGTTTTTACGATGCAAACAGGACCGAATATGACCGTCACATTCCGGCGGCGGCAACGCTCGCGGTAAAGACGTTTCTTTCGGGCGATGTTCCGCAAGGATTTCTCATAGTATCACACGACCTGCGCGACAGTTTTCCGGGCGCAGTTGCATATGTCGGCGTGAAATACAAAATCAAAATCACTTCCCTTTCCCTGCGGAAAAGCAGAGAATATCATCAGCTCTGCTCGACCGTAATCAAGGCTTGCGAAAACGAGCTTCGTGCCGCAAAGGGAATAAAATCGCGCTATTCCGCGCAGTCGCTTCCCGAAATATGCAGAACCGCGATTGCGGAATATTTTGACGGCTTCTATCCCGACCGCCGCGCAAAAAGAAAAGCCGATACATCGGATGACGACGCCCCCTATATGCGTTACTATATGCCGCGCCGGATCGGCTCCGCCGATATAGGCCGCGCCATGCGCATTGAAAAATCCGCATGGAAAACGGCAATGCTGCTTGAATCGGAAACGGAGGAAACACCTGTGCCGGAAACGCATGGCGCGCCTCCCTCGCCGCAGAGCGGCGAGGCGGCGCGGCGCGAAAGCGAGGCTCCCGCCGGCGAAGTCGGGAACGATATACTTTCTCTCCTGCTGTCACTTGACGAAACTCTGGCAAAAGCAATCGCGGCTGCTGTCGGAGGCGAAATGAAAACGTACTGCAAGGAACATTCAATAATGCCGGAGGAAGCCGAAAGACTGATAAACGAAGCCGCTTTCGACTTCACCGGAGACATACTTATAGATGAAACGTTCGGTATTCCGGAGGAATATAAAGACGATACGAAAAAAGCGCTCGATACCGCGCACATATCATACAAGGAGGAAAAATAATGCCCGAAAACGATATAAAAATACCGAAAAGAATTCTCTCGGCTCTGCTCTCGTCTCTTTCGGCAGGCGTCGTTCCGAGGACGGGGGCTGCATATATTGTCATAGGCAGGGATAATGAAATTCTTTCCCTCTGCCGTGACCTTGAAACAGTTTCCGACGGCGGTGCGTTTACGCGGTTTGTGATCGGCAGGTACGGCAGCGGAAAGAGCTTTCTTTTGCAGCTGCTCCGCAGTTATGCATGCGAAAAAGGCTTTCTCTGTGCCGACGCCGACCTCTCCCCCGAAAGAAGACTTTCGGCTTCCGGCGGTGCGGGACTTGCGACGTACAGAGAGCTGATTAAAAACCTGTCCTCCAAAACCTCCGGTGACGGCGGTGCGCTGTCACAGGTGATTGTCAGATGGATATCCTCCGTTAAGACAGACGTCGCCGCAGACGGAGTTTCCGTCGATAGCGAGGCGTTTTCCGCAGAGGTTTCAAAACGGATATTCGCAGTTATGCGCGAGCTTGAAAGCGGCATAGGCTCATTCGACCTTGCCCGCGTAATATCAACCTTTTATAAAGCCTATGAAAGCGGTGACGGCGAGCTTGAAAGTGCATGTATGCGCTGGCTCCGCGGCGAATACAAAACGAGAACCGAAGCAAGACAAGCCCTCGGCGTGACGGCGATAATAGACGATTCAAACTGGTATGACTATATAAAGCTCCTCGCCTCGTTTTCAAGGAAAATCGGCTATAAGGGACTGATTATACTCATTGACGAATGTGTAAACCTTTATAAAATACCGAACAGAATTTCCCGGGAAAACAATTATGAAAAAATTCTTTCGATATATAATGATACAATGCAGGGAAAAGCAGAAGGACTCGGCGTTATTTTTGCCGGCACACCGCAATTCCTTGAAGACGGCAGACGCGGACTTTTCAGCTATGAGGCTCTCCGCTCCCGTCTTTCCGATACGGCGTTTGCAATGTCTGAAAATTTTGTTCCGTCAAATCTTTCGGGACCCGTCATAAGGCTTGCGCAGCTTTCGGAGGACGAGCTTCTGGCTCTCATAAAGCGCGTCACCGTGCTTTACGGAATGTATTACGGCGAAACCGGCGTAAGTGACGAAGAAATGCGCGCATTTCTTTATAAGGTGCTTTCGGGAAACGTCGCAAAGGACCTTGTCACCCCGAGAGAAATCATCAGAACTTATCTTTCCGTTCTCGGCGCGATATCCGGCACAAACGGAAAAATCGGCGATTTGATTGACACCGCACACATTTCCGCGCCGGAGCGCAATCCCGACGAGCTCGACCCGAACTCAATAGAAATATAATCAAAAAGGAGAATTTTCATGAAAAAATTTGTTTCCTTCGACCCGAAAAAAACAGGCGAAAACCGTCTTGAGCCGAGAGCGTATTTTATTCCCGAACGGATTTCAAAAGGACTTATCAAGCCGAAATGCGTTCAGTCTCTCTGCGGAAAATGGGATTTTGCCTATTTCAATACGGTATTTGACCTTCCGGATGACATTTCCGCCGTCAGATACGGCGAAAAGCTCCCCGTTCCGTCATGCTGGCAATGCTATGGCTACGGTCAGAAGCAGTATACAAATATAAATTATCCCATTCCGTTTGATATTCCGAATATAGCGGCGGATACCCCCGTCGGCATTTATCACCGCCTGTTTACGTCTGCCGCGACGGACGAGAGAACATATCTTGTTTTCGACGGCGTCTGCTCTATGTTTGAGGTCTATATTGGCGGGAAATACGCCGGAATGTCAAAGGGCTCGCGCTTGCAGGCGGAATTCGATATAACCGACTTCATCTCCGAGGGCGAAAACGATATTGCCGTCAAGGTTTATACGTATAGTGACGCAACATATCTTGAAGATCAGGACTGCCTGCGCTATAACGGCATATTCCGCGACGTTTATCTCCTCCGTCGACCGAGAGCGCACGTGCGCGATATATTCATTCACGCCGACGCAGACGGCAGATTTGCCGTCGACTTTGACCTTTTCGGCGACTGTCCCGCTCCGCGTGCCGAAATCATCTCTCCGAGCGGAGAAAGGCTTCCTGCGGACAATGTAAATTCTCCTCTCCTCTGGACAGCCGAAACCCCGAACCTTTACACGCTTTCCGTCGACTGCAACGGCGAGCATATTGAAATTCCCTTCGGCTTCCGCACGGTTTCCGTAAAGGAAGGCGGAGTGCTGTGTATAAACGGCACCCCCGTCAAGCTGAAAGGCGTCAACCGTCACGACACAACGGAAAGCAAGGGCTATTGTATGACGGAAAAAGAGCTCCTCCGCGACCTGCTCCTTATGAAACAGAACAACATAAACTGCATAAGAACCTCGCATTACCCCGCCGCGCCGGAATTTTACCGCATGTGTGACAGGCTCGGCTTTTACGTTGTCGACGAGTGTGACCTTGAAACTCACGGCACGGAAAGAGCAATGCGCGGAGTTGATTCAAGCTGCCTCATCTCGGATAACCCTCTCTTTGAAGAGGCGTATCTTGACAGAATTCATCGCACGGTGGAGCGCGACAAAAACAGTCCCTGCGTTATAATGTGGTCGCTCGGAAACGAAAGCCTTTTCGGTGAAAATCATCGCAAAATGGCAGACTTCGTCCACAAAAGAGACTCCTCCCGTCTGCTCCATTATGAAGGCACGATGTCCGTAAACACGCTTTATCACAAAGAAATAACGGACGTTGACCCGTGCGTCGATATAGTCAGCACGATGTATCCGTATCTCGAAACGCTCAAAGAAGCGGGCATAAACGAAAAAGGCGACGCTCGCCCGTATTATATGTGCGAATACGGTCACGCAATGGGAATGGGACCCGGCGGACTCTCCGATTACTGGGACCTTATATATAAATATCCGCGCCTTTGCGGAGGCTGCGTCTGGGAATGGGCAGATCACGCCGTAAAGGGCAAAAAGGGCTGGCTCTACGGCGGCGACTTCGGGGACTTCCCGAATGACGGAATTTTCTGCGTCGACGGGCTGTGCTTCCCCGACAGAACCCCTCATCTCGGACTCAAAGCGCTCAAACAGGTAATTGCACCCGTAAAATTCCATATGGAAAAAACGGACGAAGGATATGCGATTTTTGCCGAAAGCAAAACCGATTTTATAAACCTTTCCGCTCTGTTTGAATGTGAAATCGAGCTTCCGCACAGTGCAGGAGAAAACGGAGAAAAAACAACGCTTCCCCTCGACATACCCCCGCACGGCAAAAAGCAGATTGCTTTTATAGAAAAAAAGACTTACGGAGAAAGAACATTCGTCATGCTCTCCGCAAAATACAAATGCGATACCGAATACGCAAAGAAGGGTGACGTTTCCTCTTGGGGACAGTTTGAACTTGACCATTCGGAATTTGCTCTTCCCGCGTCAAAGACGACGGCTTCGCTTCTCTGCTCCGGAAGATATGCAACGCTCCAAAGCGACGGTCTGTCGGTACAAATCGACCTTTCAACGGCTTCCGTAACTTCTCTTTCGTTAAATGACTGCGGAAATGTTCTCGCCGCTCCCTCCCGCTATACGGCGTGGCGCGCCCCGACGGATAACGATATGTATATCGTCAAGCACTGGAAGGACAGACACGTCCACAAGTGCAAGACAAACGTCTATTCCGCAGAAACCTTCTGTGACGAAAAAAGCGCAAGCGTCACCTTTGTCGGTTCTTTCGGCGCACCGTCGGTCTTCCCTCTTTACAAAACGGAAATCACCTATACGGTATCCGCGGGAAAACTCTCCGTGCATATTCACGCGAAAAAGCCGGAGCACGCAGACGTTGACTATCTGCCGCGCTTTGCGCTTATGCTCGAACTGAAAAAAGGCTTTGAAAATCTCCGCTATGCGGCGATGGGTCCCGATTCGTGCTATATAGATTTCAGAAATCACGCCTATTTTGACGTTTTTGAATCGACCGTCACACAGCAGCTTGAGCATATGATTCGTCCGCAGGAATGTGGCAACCATTACAACGCGGACTTCGTTACCGTTTCAAACGGCAAAACGTCGATTACGGCAAGCGGCAAGGGCTTTGAGTTCTCCGCTCTGCATTTCTCGCCGGAGATGCTGGAAGCGACGGGACACGATTTCGAGCTTGTTCCGTCAAAGTCGACTTTCCTTCTCCTTGATTACAAGGTCGGCGGTATCGGCTCGCACAGCTGCGGTCCCCGCCTGCCGGAGCAGTATCGCTTCAAGGACGACGAATTTGAATTCGATATTGATATCGCCCTCGAAAATATATGACAAAAAAACAACGCCTCCCGCGGAGGCGTTGTTTTTTATATTATACGTTGTCCGAAAATGACATAAACCCCTTTCCGTAAACCTCGTTTGAGTCAAGCACCGTGACAAACGCTCTGTCGTCGATTTTCTTTGTATAATCGCGTACTTCTGCCGCTTGATACGGCGTCATCGCAACGAAAAGAACGGTTTTGTTCTCATGCGTAAACGCGCCGGAGGCGTTCCAGACGGTCGCTCCTCTGTGCAGCGTTTTCGTTATATATTCCTGAACCTCATCGGGCTTTGACGTAATTATCAGCAGGGTCTTTCTGCGGTTGATAACGCCGATCGCCGCCTGAACCATAAATGATTTGAGAAGCATACCGAGAATTGAATAAAGTCCCGTTTCGACGTTTATAAAGAATATTGTCGAAGCGGCGATTATCGCGTCGGCAATCATCATTGAAATGCTTATATCCGATTTTATGTGTTTACGGAGTATCATCGCGATTATGTCCGTGCCGCCTGTACTTCCGCCGTATTTGAAGGTCATTGCCGTGCCGACGGCAGGTATTATTCCCGCAAAGGCAAGCTCAAGCATTCTCTGATCCGTAAACGGCTTTGTCATCGGGACGATTATATCAAGCAGCTGTACCGCTCCCGAAAAAAGCACGCTGCAATATATCGTTTTCCAGCCGAAGTCCTTTCCCACAAAGGCAAAGCCGAGTATCATAAAGATGATATTCAGTATCAGAATGAACGTTGCCGGACTTATTCCCTCTATGAGGTTGCCCAGAATGATTGATATACCGCTCATTCCGCCCGTTGAAAAATTGTTCGGTATTTTGAAAAAATGCACGCCGAAGGCACTTATAAGCGTGCCTGCCGTCATCATTATTATATCCTTTATCAGCTTTGATTTATTTTCCGTTTTCATTTTGTCCTCTGAAAAAATTCTGTTGGAAGTATTTTATCACAACCGTTTGGGTTTGTAAACACTTTGTCCGTTTTTAAGTGTTTTTTTCGAAAACTGTGGACATATCCGTAAAAGATTTGTATAATTGAATCGTAAAACAAAAAGAAAGGCTTTTTATCCTTATGAAAAATTTTGATACGTTCGGAATAATGATAGACTGCTCCCGCAACGCCGTATATACCGCCGCGTCAATTGAAAAATTTATTGATATTATGTCGGAAATGGGCTATAACGCTCTCCTGCTCTACACGGAGGATACGTATGAGGTAGACGGCGAACCGTATTTCGGCTATTTCAGAGGAAGATATACGCAGAGCGAGCTTCGCAGTCTCGACGCTTACGCAAGGGCTCGCGGCGTGGAGCTTATACCCTGCATACAGACGCTCGCTCATCTTGCCCGTCTCCGCGCACAGGATCCGTATTCTCCTCTCTTTGACGTAAACGATATTCTTCTCGCCGACGACGAAAGAGTGTACGCTCTCATAGACAAAATGTTTTCGGCGTGCGAAAAGTCGTTCACCTCGCGCAGAATAAATATCGGCATGGACGAGGCGCATATGGTCGGTCTCGGAAAATATCTGGATATTCACGGCTATACGGACAGATACGATATTCTGCGCAGACATATGGAAAGAGTGAATAAAATCGCGCGTTCGCACGGCTTTGAGCCGATGATGTGGAGCGATATGTTTTTCCGTTTTGCAACGGGCGGCAGCTACTGGGCAGACGAAATCGTCATAACCGAAAAAGAACGTTCAATGGTGCCGGACGGCATGAACGTTGTTTACTGGGATTACTATTCGATAGACAAGAAAAAATATGACATAATGTTTGATAATCACCGGCTTCTTTCGGACAAAACGTGGTTTGCCGGCGGAATATGGACGTGGACAGGCTTTACGCCGCACAACAACGAGTCGCTCAGAGTGATAAATCCCGCAATCGAAAGCTGTATCGAAAAGGGCATCCGCAACGCCTTTATGACAATGTGGGGCGACGGCGGCGCGGAATGCTCCGTCTTTTCCGTGCTTCCCGCAATGTATTATGCCGCCAGAAAAGCGGACGGCGAAAACGACCTGCAAAAAATCAAGGCTGGCTTTGAGGATATGTTCGGCATAGGCTATGACGATTTCTGTCTGCTCGACCTGCCCGACCTCATTCCGCGCGAGATAAAATCGGCGTGGCGCGTAAATCCCTATATGAAAAACCCTTCAAGGTATATGCTTTATAACGACCCCTTCCTCGGCAGGTATGATTCTCTCGTTCATTTCAACGAGGATAAATTCTATTCGGAATGCTCCGAAAAGCTCGCTCCGCTCGTCAATACCGAGGGTTTCGGTTATCTTTTCAGAGCGACAAAAGCACTTTGCGACGTGCTTTCCGTAAAATACACGCTCGGCGCAAGGGCAAGAAAGGCATATCAGTCCGGCGACAGAGCGGAGCTTGAAAAGGTTCTTTCCGACTTTGCGGTGGCAAAAGAAAAGCTGGACGACTTCCGTCGCGCTTATTACGACGAATGGTTTGCGGAAAAAAAGCCGGAGGGCTATGAAGTAATCGATCTGCGTCTCGGCGGACTTGCGTCAAGACTTGAAACCTGCGGAAAGCGTCTTTCGGACTATCTCTCCGGCAAGCTCGCCCGCATTGAAGAGCTTGAAAACGAGCTTCTCTGCTGTGACGGCTGCGGAAAGGACTTTTACGGTCAGGTCGGATTTTTCGCAAGCTACGAACGCGCCGCAAGCCAGAGCAATCTGCTCTGAATTTCAGGCGCTTCTCAGTCGGAACGCAAAGCCGCGTCAAAGATGAGCGCACAATAGTGTGCCGAGCCGTCTGCAATGACGCGCACGGGAATTTCATCAAGCCGGAATTCTTCTTTTATCCGGCAGATACAGTCTTCTCCGGTGAGCGCGGGGTGAGCATATATCACGGCTTCTCCGCGCTTTATCTCAACTCTTCCGCGCGGAAACCAGTCGAAAGGATGCCCGCCGGTTATACTTTTGCCGAGTTTTTCCCATTCGGCTTTGTGATTGAAATTATCGCCCGATTTTGAACTGAACCCGTCAAAAGCCTCCGTCGGAACACCGTCGGAGTCGCACAAAACCTTTTTGCAAACCCATACAGTCTCGCCGTCGCGGCTCAAAGCCCGCCAAAATATTCCCTTATACATCCGTAACCTCTCGTTGTTTTCGTATCTGCGGATGAAAATCCGCCCGATTGTTTATTGCACATTGTTTTCTCGTTCCCGTTGCCTGCGGGAATACCCGAACCACTTTCATCGGTCATAACGTTAAACGTAATCCGCATCGCTCGTATGCGGATTTTTTATTTGAACGCGCAGAGCGTGCTGACAACAATGCGGTTTATAAAATCGGAAAGTCTTTGCCGGCTGTATTTGCCGTAGCCGTCAACCACAACGTGAAGCAGTCCGTTTGAAAGGTGGATATAGAGCATATCCAACTCCTCCTCGGTGGCATTTTTAAGCTCTCCGCGCCAGTAGTCGATGCTTTTTTCCCTTGCAAGCTCTATCATTTTGCCGAGAATTTTTCTGTCGCCGCCGTGGAACACCAGCACGCGACAGGCATGGTCGTTGCGCTCGATCATTTCATATATGGCGCTCATAAGCGAGGTGACGTCAAGGGAGCGTATATATTTCAGCGACTCCTCAAAGCCCTCAAGCATTTCATCCTCTATGCTTTCAAGCAAAGCAAAGCAATCGGTATAGTGGGCGTAGAAGGTCGCGCGGTTCAGCTCGGCAAGCTCGCAAACCTCCTTGACGGTTATTTTGTTTACCGGTTTTTCTTCAAGCAGCTTAAGAAAACTTTCCTTCAATACCTTTTGCGTATAACGAACGCGTGCATCAATCTTTTTCATTGCACAAACTTCCTTAACAAAACATTTACAAAGATAATCAACACCGCCCGAACGGCTGTCGGGTATCTTTCAGATTCACAAAAGCTGACGGTTGTTATTTCTCTGTATTACTATTATACTGTAAGTGTGAAAGATATTCAACACTTATCTTGAAAAGGAGGGTAAAAAAATGTTTACAAAATACTTTGTTACAGGAGCAACAGGCTTTCTCGGCACGGCTGTCATTTCAAGACTTATGACACAGACAGCGGATATTTATGCGCTGGTTCTGAAGGACGACCCGCTCGCCGCAAGCCTGCCCGAAGGAATACACGTGTTGACGGGCAATGTCTGTGACCCCTCATCTGTTGATTCGTTCCTTGACGGTGCAGACGGTCAGAGCTGCGTGATACACTGCGCGGGAATTGTTTCCGTTGCCAGCCATCCGGGCAAGCTTCTCTATGACGTCAACGTCGGCGGCACGAAAAATATTGTGAAAGCGTGCATTTCTCACGGAGTCGGCAAGTTGGTTTACGTCAGCTCGGTTCATGCTCTTGCGGAAAGACCGAAGGGCGTGGAGGCGGACGCCGAAGCAGAATCGTTCGACCCCGAAAAGCTCGTCGGCGATTATGCAAAAAGCAAGGCGATGGCGACGCGCATCGTGCTCAACGCCGCCAAAAAATCACTCAACGCAAGCGTCGTTCTTCCTTCCGGAATAATAGGTCCGGGCGATACGGCGGGAGGAAGCATTACGGAGCTGCTCCTGTCTTTCCTTGCCGGAAAGTTGCCGGTTGCCGTGAAAGGCGGATATGACTTCGTCGACGTGCGCGACGTCGCGGCGGGCATTGTGTCCTGTGCGGAAAACGGCGTGCGCGGAAAATGCTATATTCTTTCCGGTCACTATGCCACAATCCGTGATATTCTCGAAACCGTTGCCAAAAACACCGGTATTAAAAAGGTCGTTTCGTATATTCCCATTGCGCTTGCGAAAATCGTTGCGCCGTTCTACGAGCTTAACAGCATAAGGAAAAAGAAGAAACTTTTCTTCACGCCGTATGCCGTTCGTGTTCTGCAAAGCAATGCGCTGTTTTCCGAAAAAGCCGCAAAAAATGACCTCGGCTATGCGCCGCGCTCATTGAAAGAAACCCTTTCGGACACGGTGAAATGGCTGAAAAGGTCGCGCCTCGCAACAACATAAATCCCTTGTGCCGCAGCCGCACCGCTTCTCTTCGATCTTCTCTCTTATCTTTTATCTCAAAAAGCCCCGCCGAAGCGGGGCTTTTTGTTTTACAGATTTTCTGCAAGATATTCATCTATTGCGGCACGCAAAGTTGTAAGAGCGTTCGACGTTGACGAGTTTTTCACCTGCGCGCCTGCCGAGTCGAAATGACCGCCGCCGCCCATTTTTTCAAGTATGAGCTGAACGTTTATCGTTCCCTGCGAACGCGCCGATATATGAACCGTATCGTCTATTCTGCAAAGCGCGAACGCCGCCTGCACTCCTTCAACGGAAAGCAGTCTGTCCGCCGCTTTTGCCGCGGAAACACGCATAAGCGGCGAATTTGTCTCTGCGTCATTGAGCGCTATCGCAATAACCGATTTATATATAACGACGTTACTTTCAAACTTCGCCTCGCTGAGGAACTCTTTTATTCCCGTCTTGAAAAGGTTTTCCGCATCGGTCGGGCTTGCGCCTTCGCCGCGGAGATACATAGCGGACGAAAACGTTCTCGTTCCCGTATTGTGCGTAAAGCGTTTCGTATCGAGCAGAAGTCCGGCGAAGAGCATATCCGCCTCCACCTTCGGAAGCGTTCCGGCGGGGAGCGTCTGTTCAAGAAATTCGGAGAGCAGCTCCGACGCCGACGACGCCGACGGCTCTATATAAACAATGCTCGGTCTGACCTTGTATTCGCCGGTCTTTCTGTGGTGGTCGATTATGACGAGATTGCTCACGTTGCTGACAATGTCCGGAGCCTCGCAGAAAGCGAGATTGTTCACGTCGACAACAACCGCCAACGTATCGCTGCGGATGAGATCCTGCGCCTCGATCTTATCCGTAAACAGAGCGCCGTATTCGGGATATTCTTCAAGACGTGCAAAGCACGACGCGAGGTTGCGGTCATTTTTGTCTGCGACTATATTGACCTTCACTCCGCAGAACGTTGCAAGTCTTGCAACGGCAAGGCACGAAGCAAATGCGTCAAAGTCCGCAAAGCGGTGACCCATAACGATAACGTTTGAGCTCTTTTTCAGAAGCGACATGAACTCTCCCGCGATAACGCGCGAACGCACCTTTGTACGCTTCTGAACCGCCTTCGTCTTGCCGCCGTAAAAGTCGACGCCGTCCGCACTTTTAACAACAACCTGGTCGCCGCCTCTCTGAAGCGCAAGGTCAAGAGCCGACTGTGTGACTCTCTCTTTTTCATAAAGGGTGCCGCTTATCTTCGCTATGCCTATTGATATCGTGACCGGCATTGACGTTTCTCCGACGTATATCTCGCGGACCTCGTCGAGGACGGAGAATTTGTCCTCCTCAAACTTTTCAAGATATTTCGCGGCAAATACGCATATGAACTTATTGTTTGCGTATTCGCGGACAATCCCTCCGACAGCCTCCATATGCTTGCGGAGTATCGTTTCGACGTCGGATGCCGCCGTATCGTAAAGCTCCTGCACATACTGCATAAGCTCATCAAGGTTATCAATCATTGCGTAGGCGACGATTGTGTCCTCGTCCTCAAGCCTTTTGGCAAGGGCGCGTGTTTCCGTATAGTCGGCGAATATCGCCATATAATATGTTTTGCCATGCGACGTAACCTTGTAGCCCTTTGCGCGGAAGCATTCGCCCGATGAGCCTGCGTCTATTTCGGAAGAAAACGAAACCTCCGTTCCGTCCTCGTCGTCATCCTTGAGAATACGTTCTATCGTCGCATCGCAGATGTTGTCTATATACTTTCCGAAAACCATCGTTCTGGAGCGGAAGCGCGAGGAAAGCGCGGTGTTGTACCAGACGATTTTTCCCTTTTCGTCGCATATGACGACGGGCATATAGAGCTTCTGAATGAAATCGAGAGAGATATTTCCGAAAACGGAGCTTCTCACCTCGCTCATCACTTTACCGCTCACCGTGCCGCGCACAAGCTCCGCTATACCGACGGCAAGAACGCATACCATATATCCGCCCAGACCGTAAAGCGCGATGCTTACGGGGTCGCCCTCGCTGTATACTATCGCGATGGCAACAATCGCAAGCGCAACGACTCCGCCGACGGCGCATATTATCCCCAGCGGAAACCGTTTTTTCTTTGCATCATTTGATTTATCCGACATAGCATTGTCCTTTCGGTTTATTTTATTCTCGGCTTACATCATGCCGTTGTCATCATCATTTTTCGGCAATGACTCTGCCCTTCTTTTAATAAATACGGCAACCGCGCCGAATATCGAAACCATTGTATACGTAATCTGCGGTGCGAAAACCAGCAGGATAACAAACATAAAAATAAACATTCCCCTTCTTCCGTAGACCATGGGGCTTTTCTTTTCCGCCAACATTCCGACGCCTGTTGCGGCGAACACGGGCGAGGTTATAAGCACGAGATTATACGCCACGATATTGACAACCGATCCCGATGAAGAAGCCGACGCGAAAATATATGTTATTCCGAACAGCACGATTGAAACCGCGTAAATTATAACCGTGACCATTGTGGGATAAAGCTCCCAGCGCGGCGACGGGATAATCACCTCGCAGCGCGCCTTTCTTGCGGAAAACGTGAAAATGCACGTCACAAAATAGCAGAAAATCTGCAGAAACGCAATCATAAGCCCCGGCATGAGCATTATAAAGGAGTCGGCAAGGGTTTTCGCAAGCTCCTTCACATCGGACTTGTCAACCGTCTGTCCCATGCCTTTCAGCGTTTCCGCATAAGCGTTCACCATATCGCTTATTGCCGTGCGGATAACGTTGATCTTGCCTTCCGCAAACGCTTTTACTCCCTCTGCCGAAAACACTCCGCCGGACATGAAATATTCCGCAATCAGCGCTATCAGCAGCATGAGCGCAAACGACGCCGACATCGCAATGACCGTTCCGGTCCTGTCGCTCTTTTTCACCGTGCAGAGCGCAAGCACCCCGCCGACGGCGACAAAAGCACAGAAAACGATGACGCTGTCCAATCCGCCGCCCATAACGGTTATTATGACGGAGCCTGTCACCACCGCAACCGGACAGAGAATGCAGCATATAAGAGAGGCGCGCATACAGATCAGCAGCGCGAGCATCGCCGCGGACGCCATCATAAGCAGCAGCCCCATGAGCACATTTCCCTTTGCCGTTCCGAAAGCGGACAAAACCGCGCTCAAAAGCATAATCGTTCCCGGCACGACGGGAGAAGCAACTCTTCTTCCCGCTCCGCCTTCGTTCATTCCGTTGTTCATTCCTCTGTTTCGCCTCCCGCAAGAAGTCTGTTCATGCGCTTGTTGAACTCCTCCGCCGTATTGTAGCCCATTTTCTTCTGACGGTTATTCATGGCGGCGATTTCAAGAATTATCGCAAGGTTTCTGCCGGGGCGAACGGGGATTGTCGTTGTCGGGACTTCTATTCCGAGAATGTTTGTCGTTTCCTGTTCAAGACCGAGCCTGTCATAAATCTTGTTTTTGTCCCATTGCTCCAGTTTTATAACCATATCAATCTTTTCCGTCTCTTTGACGGAGCCCATACCGAAAAGCCGACGAACGTCCACTATTCCTATACCGCGAAGCTCGATAAAGTGACGTATTATCTCCGGCGAAGAGCCGACGAGCGTCTTTGCCGAAACCTTTTTTATCTCAACGGCGTCGTCCGCAATGAAGCGGTGACCCCTTTTTACAAGCTCAATCGCCGTTTCGCTCTTTCCGACTCCGCTTTCGCCGAGCATGAGTATTCCCTCGCCGTAAACCTCAACAAGAACTCCGTGACGGGTTATTCTCGGCGCAAGGTATACATTCAGCGAAGCGATGAGCGCCGCCTGAAATTCGGACGACTTCTGCGCCGTGCGGAAAACAGGCACGGAATATTTTTCCGCCGCACGAAGCATTTCGTCAAAAACGGGCAGAGACGTCGTCACAATGACCGCGGGTATTCCCTTCGCAAACAGGTCGTCAAGCTTTTTCTCTCTTTCCGTATGCGTCGCAAAGCCGAGATATTCCGATTCCGCATTTCCGATAAGCTGAAGGCGGTTCGGGTCAAAGCAATCGAAAAATCCGCCGAGCGCAAGCCCGGGTCGGCTCACGTCCGGACTTTTTATAAGTATCTTTTCCCAGCCCTGCGGGGCATATATCGTTTCAAGGCGGAATTCGTCCGCGATTTTTTTAAGTTCGACGCTGTATTCGCCGACGGCGTATTCCATTCCGTTTCCGTCTATGTTCATGGCTGCCCTTTCCGTGTCATAAAAACACTTCCGTAAAATAGTACAAGTTAATTATATCCTATATCGATACTATTTTCAATAAATATTTTATGATTTTTTCGTAAACATAATAAAAAAGCGTTTCAAAGGAGGAAAATATGGCGGCAATATTCATAAGAACACTGATTATTTACGTAATTCTGATTGCAATGATGCGCTTCACGGGCAAAAGACAGATAGGTCAGCTTCAGGTTTCCGAGCTGATAACGGCATTTCTCATAAGTGAAATAGCGTCAAACCCCATAACCGACAACAATATTCCGCTTCTTCACGCAATCGTGCCGATAACCGTAATTCTTTGCCTTGAAGTGATAGCTTCGTTCCTTTCGACAAAATCCGCCGTCATAAAGAAGTTTCTTGAAGGCAAGCCGAGCGTCGTCGTGCGCAACGGGGTGCCCGTGCAGAAGGAAATGGCAAAAATGCGCATGAGCGTTGAGGATTTGCTCTGTCAACTTCGTCTCAAGGACACGCCCTCTCCGTCCGTTGTGGACTATGCGATTTTTGAGCCGAACGGACAAATATCCGTTTTCCCGCTCGAAAACGCGCCGTCGGTCACAGGCATAGCGCACCCCGTCATAGTCGACGGTCACATAATAAATTACGTTCTTTCCGAAATCGGCAAGGACGAAAAATGGCTGTTCAAAACACTCGAAAAAAAGAAAATCTGCAATATAAAAACCGTTTTTCTGATGACTGTCGACGACGGCGACGCCGTCACCGTTTACAAAAAGGAGGCAAAATGAAAACCTTCATAGCTTCGCTCATACTTCTCTGCGCCGTTGCGACCTTTATAGCTTTCAACACGGCATATATCGTGCGTATATCCGATGAAATGCTTGAAATTGCAGAGTCGCTGCCGGAAAGCAAGGCAGCTTTTGAGGCGGATATCCCGTCTGCCATGGAAAAAACGCAAAGGCTCTGGGACTTATGGGACAAGACAATAGATAAATTTGCGTTTACAATCGGTTACGGTCATATCGACCGTGCCGACGACGCCGCAGCCGAGCTTTACTTCGCCGCAAAAAACGGCGACGGCGACTCATTCATCACCGCCGCCGCAAAATTCCGCGATTGCCTGACGCGAATGAAAAAGCTCGAAAGCTTTGACTTCGGAAGCATTATGTGATTTTATTTTCTTGCGAGCTTTGCCGGCTCTGCCGGTATTTTTTCAAGTCGCCACGTCCAGTTGCCGTCGGAGGTACCGGGGGTATTCACTCTGCACCCGTCGCCGAGAGAGAGAATGTCCCACATGGGTATGACGGCTGCCTCCGCGCGACTTTCCAGCACAGCTTTTATGAAGGTTTCCGGCGCCTTTATGCGCTTTTTTCCGAGATACTCCGCCACGCGCGCCTTCCCTTCCGCAGTTCTCGACGACCACCAGGAAAGCGTTGACGCATTGTCGTGCGTGCCGGTGTAATAGTATGTGTTTTTGCGCACGTTTTTCGGCAGATGCATATTTGTCCCGTCGTCATCGAAGGCAAACTGAATGACTCTCATTGAAGGATATCCCGTGCTTTTCAGCAGCTTTATCACCTTCTCCGAAACGATTCCGAGATCCTCCGCCACAACTCCGAGCGAGGGAACTTCCTTTTCCAGCGTTGAGAAAAGACTTTTTCCGGGTCCGTCGCGCCAGAAGCCGTTTTTTGCGTCCGGAGCGTCGGGGGCGACGCTGTAATAATTCGCAAAGCCGATGAAATGGTCAAGGCGGACGGAGTCAAACAGCTCCGCCGCCGCTCTTGCCCTGCGGACGAAGAAGTCATAGCCGTGATTTTTCATGTATTTCCAGTCGTAAAGCGGGTTGCCCCATTTCTGCCCGTCCTCCGAAAAATAGTCCGGCGGCACTCCGGCAACAAAGCGCGGACGGCGGTCGCGGTCAAGCTGAAAACTCCTCGGATTTGCCCAGACGTCAGCCGAGTCCGGCGCAACGTATATCGGCATATCGCCGAGAATGTCTATCCCGATTGAGTTTACATATTCCCGCAGTCTTTTCCATTGTGAAAAGAAAAGATACTGCTCGAAAGCATAATAATTTATCTCGTCGGAAAGCAGCGCCGCATATTTTTCCATCGCCGCTTTTTCTCTGCGGACAAGGCATTTCGGAAAGTCGAGATAACGCCTTCCGCCGAATTTATCTTTGAGCGCCATAAAAAACGCGTAATCTTTTATATCGGGGTGTTCAAAAAGAAATTTTTCCGTTTCGTTTTTCAGTCGCTTTCCCGAATATTCATACGCGGAGCGGAGCATTTTCCGCCTTGAAAAATAGATTTTCCCATAATCGATTTTTTCTTTTCCGTCGACCTTTTCCGGAAGGTCGTCTTTTTTCATAATGTCATCTTCGCATAGCATTTCGGGGTCGATAAAATACGGATTTCCGGCAAACGAGGAAAAACTCTGATAAGGCGAGTTTCCATATCCCGTCGGGCCGACGGGAAGCACCTGCCAGATGTCCGCGCCCGATTTTTTTATATAATCCGCAAATTCACAGGCTCCCCTGCCGACCGTTCCGATGCCGTACGGCGAGGGGAGCGAAAATATCGGCATAAGCACGCCGCTTCTTTTCATAAACAAAATTTTCCCTTCTCAAAGCCGAGATTTTTTCTATTATTCTATCATCATACGCACGATATGTCAATTTTTATTTTATACGAATATTGACTTTCCCTCCTCTATATGATATATTGCATAGATAGTGTTTTTGACCGGAGGATTTGATTTTGGGCATTGTTGACGTTCTCATAATAGCCGTCGCTCTCTCGACGGACGCGTTTGCCGTCTCTGTATGCAAGGGGCTTTCGGTCAGAAAAATAAAGGCGGGACATCTGCTCGCCGTCGGATTTTATTTCGGAATTTTTCAGGCGCTCATGCCCACAATAGGCTATTTTCTCGGCAAACAGTTTGAAAAATACATATCCGGGTTCGACCATTGGATAGCCTTCGGGCTTCTCCTTATAATCGGCGTGAATATGATACGCGAAGCACTCTCAAAGGACGCTCCCGAAGCCGAAAAAAACTCCTCGTTTTCCGTCGGAACGATGCTCGTTCTCGCTGTCGCAACGTCGATTGACGCTCTCGCCGTCGGTTTTTCGTTCGCGCTGAAAAGCATGGACAGAACAACGTTTTTTTATTCCGCGGTTTCAATCGGCGTGGTGACGTGCGTTCTCTCGATGCTCGGACTTCTCATCGGAAATTTTTTCGGCAAAAAGTACAAATCGAAAGCAGAGCTTGCGGGAGGAATAATTCTCATTCTCATCGGAATAAAAATCCTTCTCGAAGACCTCGGAGTGATAAGTCTTCCGTTTTGACAGCACATAAAAGCGCAGGCGACGCCTGCGTTTTATTTTTTCATCGGATTTTGCCGGCGTGCCGCTACGCAAGGGTCGACAGGCGGCAAAAAAGCGGCAAAAACTGAATTTGCGCGCGCGCCGCGGGCAATAATTTTTCATAAAGCCTTCCCCGCCCGACCGTTTCGGCGGAAAAACCCGTCGGCGAAACAATTTTGTTACAATTAAAATTTCATTTTTCACTTGACGAAAAATTGTATATAGTATAAAATTAGAAAGGCACGTCGTTTTGCCGAAAAAAAGGAAAGGAGAAAAACATGGACGAAAACAAAAACCTTCCGGAGCTTCCTCCCGAAGAAAACGAAAAAAAGCGCAGAATAAACTGGAACAAAAATTATACAACCATCGCCGTTTACGCGCTGTTTGTGATTCTTTTTGCCGTTGTCTGCGTGTTCTTCTTCCTCAATAATCACGATTTCGGCAAGTATGCGAGCGGATTCCTTTCCGTCTTCAATCCCATAATATACGGAATGATTTTCGCATACATTCTCAACAAGCTGATGAAGAAGGTTGAGATTTATGTTTTCGGCTTTCTCGAAAGGCCCGGAAAACGCCGTCTGCAAAGGACGCTTTCCGTATTTCTGACGGTTATCGCCGTCGTGCTTATCATCTGTCTTTTTCTCTGGCTTCTCGTGCCGCAGGTTGTTGCCGGATACGCCGACCTTGAAGGAAAGCTGACCTTCTATATCGGCAACGTTCAGAAATGGCTCGAAACACTTGACGATAACGCCGGCGCCTTCGCGGATTACATCGCTTCGGCGGTCAAATATATAAACAGCCTCATAGACAGGGTTTACGAAATCATTAAGAACATAACCCCGAAAATTGCGGGCATGGCAAAGAATTTCGTCGTGACCCTCAAGGATATACTCCTCGGCTTCGTATTTGCGATTTATTTCCTGTTTGCAAAGGAGCGGCTTTCCGCCCAGACAAACAAAGCAATGCATGCGCTCCTGACGGACAAAGCCTATGACGGCACGAAAAAGGTCGTCTCTCTCGTGGATGATAAGTTCGGCAATTTCATAACGGGAAAAATTCTGGACGCAATCCTCGTCGGGCTGATATGCTTCCTCGGTTGCTGGATAATCGGCGTTCCGTATTATCCTCTTATCAGCGTTATAATCGGCGTTTGCAGCATTGTTCCCGTGTTCGGACCGATTGTCGGAATTGCGCTTTCGTCATTCATCGTCTTCATAACCTCGACGGACGCTTCCCTCACATTCTGGTATCTGCTGTTCGTCATAATGCTCCAGATACTTGACGCGCGTCTGATAACGAGCAAGCTCGTGGGCGAAAAGCTCGGCTTGCCGGCAATGTGGATATTCGCTTCGCTCATAGTGATGGCGGGCTTCTTCGGTCTGCCCGGAATGATAATCGCCGTGCCGACGTTCGACGTCATACGCGAGCTTATCAAGGAGAAGACGGAAGACCGCCTTGAAAAGAAGTCCGAGCCGACAAGCACGGAGGATTACTATTCCTCCGAGGACGGCATCGCGATTCTCAGAGAACAGCGCAGCGCTGCGGAAAAGGGTCGCGAGAGGGACAGAAAATTCATTGAGAAAATCAAAAGCCTTTTCAAAAAGAAGGACAACGAAAAGCAGTCCTGAAAGAAGCAAAGGCGATTGAGTTTCGACCGTCCCGGTGTCGTTAAACCCAAGGGTGCGAAAGGCAACGTCTAAAAAAGCCGAATAGGTAATACGCGATAATGGGTTGACGTATCCCACTATCGCTGCAAAACAAAATATCACGGCGGATTTCCCGCCGTTATGCACCCGTAGCTCAGCAGGATAGAGCAACCGCCTCCTAAGCGGTAGGTCAGCGGTTCGAATCCGCTCGGGTGCGCCACTTTATTTCAAAGCAAGCCGGGTAAAAGCAATGTCAAACATCATCATAAGGCGCGCCGCAAAGTGCGATATGAAAAGGATAGACGAGCTTCTCTTTCAGGTTCACAAAGTCCACAGCGACGCCCGCCCCGACATTTTCAGAAAAGGCGCAAAAAAATATACGGACGAGGAGCTCGAAAAAATCATCGCGGATGACAAAACACCCGTTTTCGTTGCGGAGAAGGACGGCAAAGTCGAAGGCTACGCCTTCTGTATCCACAAGCAGTTCCCCAAGGAAAGCAACATGACGGACATAAAGACTCTTTATATAGATGATCTTTGCGTCGACGAAAACTGTCGTGGGCACCACATCGGCACCCTGCTGTATGAGTACGTCCTCGCTTATGCAAAGGAGCACGGATATTACAACGTCACCCTCAACGTCTGGGCGGACAATGTAAATGCCGTAAAATTCTATGAAAAAATCGGTCTGAGAGTGCAGAAAATAGGTATGGAGAAAATACTCTGAGCCGAATATAAAATCAACATCTCGGTTTGAGCAGCACGGAACACGAACAAGACGAGGTGAATCACAATGGAAAATCTTAATTTCTGTATATTCGGCGACTCCGTCGGAAAAGGGGTCGTTCTTTCGGATACGGGACGTTATGCAAGCGGCTCGCCCGATATAAATTCTCTCACCGGCAGAGACGATATAACCCTAAAAAACTATTCGCGCTTCGGCTTCGTGACGGAAAAAACCCTTTGGCTCATAGAAAAATGCGGGGACGAGATTGCGTCAAGTGACGCCGTGTTCATAGAGGTCGGCGGAAACGACTGCGATTTTGACTGGCAAAGCATATCGGAAACTCCGGATGAAGAACACCTCTGCAAAACCCCGCCTGCTCTCTTTGAAAAGATTTATACGGAGCTTCTCAAAAAGGCGAAGGCTTTCGGGAAAAAGGTGTTCGCGCTGAATCTTCCGCCAATCGTCGCCGCAAGATATTTCAAAAACATATCGCAGAGAGCCGGCGTGTGCGCGGAAAACGTGTTGAAATGGCTCGGCAGCGTCGAAACAATATATCGCTATCAGGAAATGTACAGCATAATGGTTGAAAAAATCGCCCGTGCGGTTGACGTTGCGCTCATAGACATACGCTCCGCGTTTCTTTCCGACCATCACTACGAAAACTTTATCTGCGAGGACGGTATTCATCCGAACTCAAAGGGATACGAGCTTATATATAAATCCGTAATAGAGCAATACCGCGCGATAGAGCAGGAATAAAAAATCAAAAGAAAGGAGAAAGCAGATGAAGCTGTCATGGAATAGAAAATACACAACAATCGCCGTTTACGTTGCGCTTGTGCTCCTTGCCGCTTCGTTCATCGTTTTCTTCTTCCTCAACAACAACGATTTCGGCAGATACGTTAAAAAATTATTTTCCGCCGTTTCCCCGCTTCTGTACGGAGTTATAATCGCGTATCTCCTCAATCCCATTGTTGTTCTTTTTGATAAAAAGGTCTTTGTCTTTCTTGACAAAAAAACGGGAAAGCGTCGTCTGCGCCGCGGACTTTCCGTCGCCGCAACTATGATGATTTTCCTCCTTTTCATCTCGCTTATAATCTCCGCCCTTGCCCCGCAGTTGATTGCAAGCATTTCGGAGCTTCAAAGCAAATTCGGCGGATATGTCGCGACGGCAAAAAAATGGCTTGCCCAGGTTGGCACTTCGTCTCCGTTCCTCGGAGATATCGTCTCTGCGCTGAACAGCTATATTGATAAATTCCTTGATAAAACCGAGGAAATAGTCACGGTTGTCATGCCGTGGCTCGGTTCATTTGCAACCTCGCTTCTCAACGCCCTCAAAAACGCGCTCATAGGCATCGTTTTTGCGATTTTCATTCTTTGCGGCAAGGAACGCATCGGCGCTGTGACAAACAAACTTCTTCGCGCTTACCTCTCCGACAACAGACGAACCGGACTCATTTCCGCCGTCAAAAAAGCGGATAAGAGCTTCGGCGGATATATCAAGGGTACGATTCTCGACGCTATTTTCGTCGGAATTGTGAACTTCATCTTCCTCGGTCTGATAGGCGCTCCGTTCTATCCGCTTATCTCGGTCGTTCTCGGAATAACAAACATGGTACCGATTTTCGGTCCGTGGATGGGAAGCATCCCGTGCGCACTTATTCTCCTCATCGCGTCGCCGTCAAAGGTTATCCCGTTTATCCTGTTCACGATTGTATTCCAGGGCATAGACGGAAACGTCATTGCTCCGAAGCTTATAGGCTCGAACACGGGCATGCCTTCGGAATGGGTCGTTATCGCAATTACGGTCATGTCCGGATTTTTCGGCGCGGCGGGAATGATTATCGGCGTTCCGACGTTTGCCGTTGCATACACGCTCATAGGCGATAAAATAAACGCAAAGCTGGCAAAGAAGGGGTATTCGTCCGACGATGTCGATTATTGCGAAGGCAGAGCGAAGGAAATCATGCTTGAAGCCGCGGAGGAGGAAGCCCGGCCAAAGGAGAAAAAGCTGCTCGGCTTCATCAGAAAGCGCAGAAAGAAGCCCGATACAAAAGACAACGCCGTCACAGACGGAAGCGAAAACATTCCGAATACCGGAGCCGAAAATCCGCCCACGGATGACAAGCAATAAAAAATCATCAAAGCGACAGAGAATCTTCTCTGCCGCTTTTTATTTTTCCCGCGCAACCGTCCGCTCACCGCTCCCGCGATTTTCTCATATAATAATTATTGATTTGTCGGAATTTACGTATTTTTTCGTGATGCGAGAAAATCCGCCGCGAAATCCGACAGATAATATATATAAGGCGCGTATGCGTCGCACGGTTAAAGGAAAAGAGGCAGAATATGATGAATATATCCACGCGGTCTCTGTTTGACAGTCCGCACCCGCTCATTTCGGAATATGAATTTCCCTGGGAGGCGACGGAAAAACTCTCTGAAAATATAATCGCCCTCGGTCGTACCCTCGGCAACGACTATTATTCTCCAAAGGAAAACATATGGATACACCGCACGGCGAAAATTTCGGAAAGCGCGGAAATAGTCGCGCCATGCATTATAGAAAGCGGCGCGGAAATACGTCACTGCGCATATATAAGAGGCTCCGTTTACGTCGGCGCAAACGCCGTTATCGGCAATTCTTCGGAGGTGAAAAACAGCATCCTTTCGGAGCGCGCGTGCCTTCCCCATTTCAATTATGCCGGTGACAGCGTAATCGGCAGAGGGGCGCATCTCGGCGCAGGTGCCGTAATTTCAAATCTGCGGCTTGACAAAGCAAGCGTGACCGTATCGGACGGCAATGAAAAAATCGCGACGGGCATGCGCAAATTCGGGGCAGCCGTCGGCGACGGAACGGAGGTCGGGTGCGGTGCCGTGATATGTCCCGGGAGCATTATCGGCAAGGGCTGTATAATTTATCCGCTCGCGCTCGTGCGCGGCTGTGTCGACGAAAACAGCGTATACAAATCCGTCGACTGCGTAAATGAAAGGAGACTGTGATATGGCACGACTGTTCGGAACGGACGGAATACGCGGAATTGCGGGAAAGGAGCTGACGCGCTCCCTTGCCGCCGGCATAGGCGAAAAGCTGACGCTTATTCTTTCGCGGTCGGGAGAAAAGCCGAAAATTCTTCTCGCACGTGACACAAGACCTTCGGGGCAGATGCTCTGCCTTGCGATTGCCTCCGGCATATGCTCTGCGGGCGGAGACGTTCTCTTTGCGGACATTCTCCCGACGCCCGCCGTCGCTTTTCTGACGGTGCATCTCGGAGCGTCTGCCGGAATAATGGTAACGGCTTCTCATAATCCTTCGGAATACAACGGTATAAAAATTTTCGGAGGCGACGGTCACAAACTGTGTGACGAGCTTGAAGACAAAATAGAGGCTATGCTCTCCCGTCCGTCGCAGAATATGCCGCTTTGCGATACGGGCGAGATAACAATTCTCGATGGCGCAGGCGAATATATAAGTCATCTTGTTTCGGCTACCCCCTCCGACCTTTCGGGACTTCATATCGCAGTTGACTGCGCATGCGGCTCTGCCTGCGTAACGGCGGAGAAAATATTTTCGTCGCTCGGGGCGCGGTGCGATATGCTTTTCGATAAGCCGGACGGCGCAAATATAAATTCGGGCTGCGGATCGACGGATGTATCGTGCCTTTCGGAATACGTCAGAAAAAACGATCTCTGCGGCGGCGCGGCGTTTGACGGCGACGCCGACAGGTGCATCTGCGTCGACGAGACGGGTAACCCCATCGACGGAGACTCAATGCTCGCGGCACTTGCGCTTGATATGAAGCAAAGCGGCAAGCTGCACGGAGGAATTGTCGGCACGGTGATGAGCAACTGCGGACTTATACGCTTCTGCGATGAAAACGGCATAAGATTTTTGCAGACAAAAGTCGGCGACAGATATGTTTCGGAGGAAATGCGTTTATGGGGCTTCAATCTCGGAGGCGAACAATCGGGACATATGATATTCGGCGATATAATGCCGACGGGTGACGGTCAGCTGACGGCGATAATGCTGTTTTCGCTTGTCCGAAGAACGGGAAAGACGCTTTCGGAGCTTGCTTCGGTTATAAAGAAAATGCCGCAGCTTTCCAGAAACATTCCCGCAACGGCGGAGCAGAAAATTGCGTTTCTTGCAAGCGGCGATGTAAAACGCTATCTTGACGAAGTCAGAGAGCGGCTCGGAAAAAGCGGAAGGCTTGTCGCGCGTCCCTCGGGAACGGAGCCATGCATAAGACTGACGGCAGAATGCGGGGACGAAACGCTTTTGCCTGTCCTGCTCGATACTGCCGCGAGAAAAATATCCGCGCTCATAAAAAACGATTCAAAGGAGGATATATGTGCGGAATAATCGGCTATACGGGAAAAAGAAACGCAAAGGACGTGATACTTTCCGGACTTTTTTCTCTTGAATACAGGGGCTATGACTCGGCAGGAATGGCTGTTGTTTCGGAGGGAAAAACGGTCACGGTGAAGACTGCGGGAAAAGTGAAAATGCTCGAAAATGCCGCAAACAGCCTCAACCTTTGCGGCAGTATCGGCATAGGTCATACCCGCTGGGCAACTCACGGTGCGCCGACCTTTGAAAATGCTCATCCTCACACGCAAGGCAGAGTGACTCTTGTGCACAACGGAATAATCGAAAATTATGCAAAAATCAAGACCGCACTTGAAAAAGAAGGCTACCGCTTTTCGTCGGAAACGGACACGGAGGTTGCCGCGGCATTGATTGACAGTCGACTTTCTGCCGAAGGCGACCCCTTGAAAGCGATCGGATCGGCGACGGAAAAAATGCGCGGGTCGTTTGCGTTTGCGATGATTATCGAAGGCTTTCCGAACGTCATATTTGCCGCGCGAAGAGACAGCCCGCTGATAATCGGCACGGGCGAGGAGGAAGCCTTTATCGCATCGGACATAACGGCAATCCTGAAATATACAAGAAATTATCTGATTCCCGAAAGCGGCGATATTGCAAGAGTGACCTCTGACGGAATTTCCGTTTTCGACAGCGACCTGCTCCCCGTCGCACGCGAAAAAAAGGTGTCCGTCTGGGATACGGAGTCGGCGGAAAAGGGCGGATATCCGCATTTTATGCTGAAAGAAATAAACGAGGAGCCGACGGCGATAAAAAATGTCATATCCGGCAGGATAAAAAACGGTGTTCCCGATTTTTCCGGCGACGGTGAGAATATTGTCGCAAGGCTTGCGTCGACAGACAGAATATTTACAGTCGCCTGCGGAACCGCCATGCACGCAGGGCTTTTCGGCAAGTATATAACCGAAAAGCTCGCCCGACGTCCGTGCGAATGTGAGCTTGCGTCGGAATTCCGCTATAAAAATCCGATTGTCGGAAAAGACGACGCCGTAATAGTTATTTCTCAATCGGGCGAAACGGCAGACTCGCTTGCCGCTCTGCGACTGGCAAAGGAAAAGGGCGCGTTTACACTGGGCATTGTCAATGTTGCGGCTTCGTCGATTGCGCGCGAAGCGGATAACGTCATATACACGCGTGCAGGCCCCGAAATAGCCGTCGCAAGCACAAAAGCGTTTACCGTTCAGGCAACCGTGATGACTCTGCTTTCCGTTGCAATAGCACTTGAAAGCGGAAAAATCGATGCGGAAACGGCAAAAAGGATAACCTCCGAACTTTCATATGAGCTTCCGGAGGCAATAAAAATCCTTGCGGGCGACGACGGACATATAAAGAAAATCGCCGCTGAAATTTCAAAAAGCGAAAATGCATTTTTTATCGGAAGAGGTATCGACCGTTATGCGGCGGAGGAAGGGTCACTCAAGCTGAAGGAAATATCATATATCCACAGCGAAGCCTATGCCGCAGGCGAATTGAAGCACGGGACGCTTTCTCTTATAGGCGAAGGAGTGCCAGTCATAGCGTCCGCATGCGACAGAGCACTTTATGAAAAAACGAAGGCGGGGCTTTCTGAGGCGAAGGCTCGCGGCGCGATGACGGTTTTCGTTTCTCCTGCGGATATATGCACGGAAAAAGACGGAGATTTTGTCATTGCTTTGCCGTGCATAAGTGAGTATATCGCCGCAATCTCTGCCGTAACGGCGTATCAGTTGCTCGCATATCACACAGCCGTTATGCGGAAAACGGACGTCGACATGCCGAAAAATCTTGCAAAATCCGTAACTGTGGAATAAAAAAACGGTGCCCTGCGGCACCGGTTTTTTTATTGTTTTCTGTGCTTTCGTCATTTTCTTGCGACGAAGGTCGCAAGTCCCGTGTCTGCTTCTCTTTCAAAGCGTTCAATCTTAAAGCCGACGGCTTCAAGCTCTTTTATATATCCCTCGCGGCTTTTGCTTCTTGCGGGAATTTTCGGCAGCATGATTGTTTTTTCCGTCCCGCGCACGCTTCTTTCCTCCGGAGTTTCATAGTCGTCGCCGGAAATGCTCTGCCATTGCTCAATGCTGTCAACAACGCCGGAAAAGGCGTCGTCATCGCAAAGCGCGCGAATGAATATCACGCTTGCGCCGTTTTTGGTTGCCGAATAAAGATTTTCAAGATATTTTCGTCTGTCTTCGTCCGTGACGAGCATATGCAGTCCCTGACAGTCGACAATGCCGTCATATTTTCCCGCTATGCCGTTTTTGACCATATCCATAACGAAAATCCGTGCGCCCGAAAATTCTTCAAGTCTTTCCCTTGCGATATTTACCGCCGTGACGGAAATATCCGTCCCCCAATACAGACAGCCGAGCCGCGAAAGGATAATCCCCTCGCTTCCCTCGCCGCACGCACATTGAAGCACGCTCTTTTTCCGGAGAGCGTTTTCGTTTACCCATTTTTCAAGCGTCGATGTTACGAACGGGTCGTTTTCGGAGGTGCCCCACAAGCCCGCTCCGCCCGCGCGCACTTTTTTATATCGTTCGTCATAAGCGCTGTAATATTCAGCCATTTATATTTCCTCCGCAAAGAGTTTTTTATTTAATTTTAGCACCGCATGCGCGGGCTGTCAACCGAGTTGCGACGCAAAAAACTTCATTTTGCATGATTTTTCGTCGTCACCCGCAATTTCCCCGCCCTCCGTCACTTGACAAATCGCTCCGCGGGCTGTAAAATATAGATTGAATATGATATACATATATGCGGAGGATTTTTCATATGTACTCTCTCGGTATCGACCTCGGCGGAACAAATATTGCCGTCGGAATAGTCGATGAAAACTATAAAATCGTAAAGAAAGGCTCATGTCCCACTCTTGCGCAGAGACCGGCGGAGGAAATCGTGCGGGATATGGTTACTCTTTGCAAAAGGCTTTGCGAAGAAACCGGATCGGACATCCGCGACTTGCACGGCACAGGCATTGCATGTCCCGGCACGGTGAATCCCGATACGGGTATTGTCGAATACGCAAACAACATAAAATTTTTCGATTTCCCGCTGGTTGAGCTTTTTTCAAAATATTCGGGAATTGAAAAGTCAAAGATAAAAATCGGAAACGACGCAAACCTCGCCGCATTCGGAGAGGCTGTCGCGGGGGCGGCAAGAGGAACGTCGTCATCGGTGACGATAACCCTCGGAACAGGCGTCGGAAGCGGAATCATAATCGACGGAAAAATGCTGACGGGCTGCGCACACGGCGGCGCGGAAATAGGTCATACGGTCATCGTAAAAGACGGCAGACCCTGCACCTGCGGCAGACGCGGCTGCTTTGAAGTCTACTGCTCCGCAACGGCTCTCATCGCAGAGACGAAAAAGAAGTTCGAGCAGTGCCCCGATTCTCTTATGCGCGAGATGTGCGGGGGCGATGTAAACCGCGTCGGCGGAAAGACCGCATTTGCCGCCATGAGAAAGGGTGACGAGGCGGCGGGAGAGGTCGTCAGCGAATACCTCGGCTATCTCGCCTGCGGAATTGCGAATATACTGAATGTTTTTCAGCCGGAGGTTCTCTGCATAGGCGGCGGAGTTTCCGGCGAAAGAGAAAATCTGCTCCGTCCGCTTCTTCCGCTCATCGAAAAGGAAATCTACTCAAAGGACGGCAAATTGCATACCGACGTCCGCATAGCCGAGCTCGGAAACGACGCCGGCATAATCGGCGCGGCGGCTGTCGCGATGAACAAATAAAAATTTCACGGGAGGAAACGTTTATGAGCGTAAAATCACTTTTAAGGCTCAACAAATGCTTTTCTCCCGTTTCTCATCCGTTCAATACGGAATCCGAAGGCGGAAAAACCTATGGCGAATGGGAATTTGCCCGCGGTGCCGCTGCGGTTGCGTGCTATGAAAAACGCTTTTCGGCAGAGGAAATGTTTTTCGGAAAGGACGTCCTTGACGTCGGTTGCGGAGAAGGCGGGAAAACGCTGTATTTTCTTTCTCTCGGCGCAAAAAGCGTGACGGGAATAGACGCCGTTTCCGATTACAGAGAAAAGGCGGCCGCTCTTGCGGAGAGGCTCGGCTTTTCCGGCGGATACTCATTTGTGACCGGCGACGCGGCGTCGCTTCCCTTTGACGACTGCTCCTTTGACGTCGTCACGATGAACGATTTCTTTGAACACGCCGCCGACCCATCAAAAGCCCTCTCGGAGGCGATGCGCGTGCTGCGTGCGGGAGGACGGCTTTATATCAATTTTCCGCCTTATTATCACCCGTACGGAGCGCACCTTTCGGACGCGATAAGCATTCCTTGGGTGCATATGTTCTACGGCGAGAAAACGCTCATCGGCGCATACGAGGCTCTGACAGCCCCCCTGCCGGACAGAGAACGGCGCCTCTCGCTGAAAATTTCCCAATCGGCGGACGGCGAAAAGCACATATCATACATAAATAAAATGACGCTGAAAAAAGCGAAAAAAATAATCGTTGATTCGGGAGTCCGACCGATTTACAGGAGGTTTATCCCTCTGCGCAAATGGCTTTATCCCGCGTCAAAGCTCCCGCTGCTGCGCGAAATGTTTGTAAAAATGGCTGTATACATATTTGAAAAGGAGGAAAACGCGTCAAATGAAAAAGTTTCTGACAAAAAAGAACCTGCTCTATCTGTCGGTGGCGGTGATATTCATCGTGCTGATGGCAATCGGCACGGTTTATGACCTGAAAATATCCGGCTCGCTCTCCGGTCTTTCACAGAGTGAGGACGGAACCTATTCCCTTTCGCCGAACATTCTCGCCGTTATAATGGGGGTTATCGGCAGATGGACAACGCCCGTTCTCGGCGCGGTTTCGTTCCTCTTTGTCGAACTGAACCTGCGTCGCAAGGTGACAGAGAAAACAAGGCTTATCCTGTTTTTCGTATTTTCCGTCATTGCCGCGGCGTTTATGGCATACGGCAGCGAAAAAACGATTGAAACAATCGCCGGCGGAAAGCTCTATGCGGGGCACTGGGTGATTATCGTGCTTATGATTATAGTGCTTACCGCGCTTTTGCGGTTCATAATCGAAAACGTGCCGAAAAAGACGGTCCGCAAGCTGTTCGGACCCGCTCTCTTTACGGCGGCAGCCGTATGCGTTCTGCTCTTGTCCGCAACGTTGATCAAGCTCGTCTGGGGCAGAGTCCGCCTTTCGGAGCTTGTCGCGGCAAACTCTCTTGACGGCTTTACAAAATGGTATAAGCCGAATTTCTTCTCCGGTTCAAAGTCGTTCCCTTCGGGACACACAGCAAACGCCGCTCTGCTTATGCTCATTCCGCTCTGGCTCGGAAATTCGGAAAAGACGCGTCGCAAGCGCACGGCTGTCTATTTCGGAGCGATGGCATGGAGCGTTGTTATGGGATTTTCCCGTCTCTGCTGCGGCGCACATTACCTCACGGACGTGACGTTCGGCTTCCTCATAGGCTTTATCATCACGGAGATTACATATGCGCTTTACGAAAAAGCCTTCGGCACCGGAGGCAAAAAGCAGGATAAAGCAGTCGACGTTGCCGTTCCGCTGACTCCTCAAAAATAAAAAATATAAACGAAAGCTGGTAATTTTACAATGAAGCTGAACCTGAAACGAACCTACCTTATCGGATTTGCGTTTTTCGGAATTCTTCTTTTCTGGCAGATCTATGACTCGTGGTGTCCAACGTTTCTGACCGACATCTTCGCGCAGAAAATGTACGGTATGACGTCTGCCGCGCTGAAAGCGGGCGACCCCGAAAAAATCCTCAATGTTCAATGGCTCGTCGGCATAATCATGGCGTGCGACAATCTCGCCGCGCTGATTCTCCTGCCGATTTTCGGAAGTCTTTCGGACAAGACCTCAACGCCGATCGGAAAGCGTATGCCTTATATTCTCGTCGGCACGCTGGTTGCGGCTCTCGCATTTCCGTTCATACCGTTCTTTTTCCATAAGAACAACGTTGCCGGAATGGTAATAATTATGGCTGTCGTGCTTATGTTTATGATGATGTACAGAAATCCCGCGGTTGCCCTTATGCCGGATATCACCCCCAAGCCTCTCCGCGCAAAGGCAAACGGCATCATAAACATTATGGGCTATATCGGCGGAGCATTTGCAACGGTGCTCGGCATTTTCCTCCCGCTCTCGGATTATATAAACGTTGCGGACAGGGCAAATAAGCTCTGGATAATAGAAATTCCGTTCGTCGTCGCTTCCCTGCTTATGACGATCTCCGCGTTCGTTCTTTTCCTCACAATAAAGGAAAACAAAATCGCCGAGGAAATGAAGGATCATATGGCGGAGGGCGAGCGCGCCGCCGCAATCGCCGACGCCGTAACTGACGACGGCAAAATGTCAAAGAGAAACAGAAATATGCTTCTTGCCATTCTCGGCGCGGAGGCACTCTGGTTTATGGCGGACAATGCCATCGGCACTTATATAGGAAACTACGTTATTTATTATCTTGACTCGAAATCCAGCGCAACAATGATCCTGACGATCATCGGCGGACTTGCGTCCGTTGTCGGCTTTGCAACGGCGGGTTATATAGCGGATAAAATCGGCAGAAAATGGACGGTGTCCTCCGGACTTACGCTCTCTTTTGTCGCTCTGCTTCTGATGACGTTTGTCAGACCGAGCGCGGAAATCGTCGGCGCAAACGGCGAGAAAGCGTTCCCTTTCATACTTTACGTCGTATGGATAATCAAGGGCTACGGAATGGCTCTCGTTCACAACTGCTCCTTCCCGATGGTTGTGGAGCTTTGCTCGTCAAAGCAGATCGGAAAGTTCACAGGCTATT
The DNA here is from genome assembly GCA_018383975.1 of Eubacteriales bacterium. Lineage (GTDB taxonomy): Bacteria > Bacillota > Clostridia > Oscillospirales > CAG-272 > CAG-841. The sequence goes on from JAHAZT010000041.1 coordinate 92,650, forward strand.
ATTACGCCGCGAGCATGTCCGCTCAGACGCTGACTCCGGTACTCGTCGGACTGATTCTTTTCAGATTCAAGGTCTGGGGTGCGCTTCCGGTATATGCGTCCGTTCTGCTTGCGCTCAGCGCCGCGGTGTTTATACTGTTTGTCAAAAACATAAAAGCAAGCAAGCTGGCAAACGCAAAGGGATTGGAGGCGCTCGATGCGGAAGATTGATAAAAGTATTTTCACCCGCGTAAACTACGCTCATCGCGGTCTGCACGATATAGCAAACGGAATTCCCGAAAATTCCCTTGCCGCCTTCCGTCTTTCGGCGGAAGCGGGCTACGGCACGGAATTTGATATTCAGCTTTCAAGGGACGGGCAGGTCGTCGTGTTTCACGACGATGATCTTCGGCGCGTCTGCGGCGTCGACGCCCGTGTGGACTCGCTCGATTATGACGAGCTTAAAAAACTGCGTCTCCTCGGTACGGACGAATATATCCCGCTATTTACCGAGGTGCTTGACGTTTTCAGGGGGACGACGGCTCCGCTGATAGTCGAGCTGAAAACCGGTCGCCGCAATGACGAGCTCTGCGACAAAGCGATAAAAATCCTTTCCGGCTTTGACGGCAACTTCTGCATTGAGTCGTTCAATCCGTTCATAGTCAACCGGTTCCGCAAAAAGGCGCCGCACATTTGTCGCGGTCAGCTGGCTTCGGAGGTTTCGGACTACATTCCGGAGCAGAAAAAAATCGTTGCGTCGCTTTTGTCGTCATGCCGATTTTCCTTTATGAACAAGCCGGACTTCATCGCATACAAAAACGTGCCGCTTCCGAAGCACGTGAAAAAGCTGATGAAAAAAGGCACTATGCTGTTTACGTGGACGTCACGCACGCCGGACGTCGATCAGAAATATTCGGACGGAGTGATTTTTGAAAACTACCGTCCGAACCCGAAATATTAAAAAACGGAGTGGCCGCGCCCCCCGCCCGGGCCAGCGGTTTGGGTTTTAAACCCCGAAAATCCGAATGCGGGCGCGGAGGGCAACGGCTATCGCGAGCAGGACCTCGTTTACGAAATCGGCGTCCGTCTTGCGGCGCTTCTGAATTCAAA